>JABXHG010000126.1 GCA_013393545.1 Alteromonadaceae bacterium
ACCACGCGGAAGCAGTCAGCCGGGGGTGCTGCACAGCCGGGGGCAGGAGGGTGGGTGTACCACCGACCCAGTGGAGCTGGTGGACGGGCAGGTCGGCACCGAACAGTTTTGACTGGATGGCTGCCTCTTTCAGGACCCGCGCGACATAAGGCATGGCCTTATCGCGCTTTTTGGTGATCACCTTGTTGCAGGCGCAGTAGTAGCACAGGTGCGCACAGAACGGCAGGTGGGTGTAGAGCGAGATTGGCCCGCCGGAGGCCTTGCTGCGGCCTGCCTCTTTCGCGCCTCCCTGCATGAGGAGAATGAATTCATCACCACCAAATCGACACAGAGTGTCTGTTTCTTTCACATGGAGTTTCAGTCTTTTACAGACCGCTTTCAGCAATTCATCGCCATAGTAATGGCCCAGCGCATCGTAATTCGCCAGAGCCTGGATTCTCTCTTCAGCTTCACGGTAAACGGAAGCATCTTCCATAATGGCAATGTAGTGTTCAGGCTTGCCGCTATCCCCGAACACGGCGGAAATTGTCCCGCGCTGCAGATAATGCTCGCCGTTTTTTCGTTTGTTCCAGAACTGACCAGACCAGAACCCTTCGGCCCGTAGTTGCTTGAACAGGTCTTCGTAAAATTGCCGGTTCTGTCTGCCGGAACTCAGAATTCGGGGATTCTTACCCCGCGCCTCTTCAAGGGCGTAGCCTGTAATGCGGGTGAAGGCGGGATTTACGTTTAAAATTGTGCCTTTCGAGTCCGCGATGATGATGGACTCCTGGCTATGCTGGAACACTTCGGCCACTTGGCGCCGGGCGATATCCAGCAGAGCAACCAGCAATAGTCCGCCGTTGAAAAAGAACCGCAACAGACTGATCTGCTCACCCGAAATCAGATACTGGAACGATGTCACCGCCACATAGAGGCACAACCACACCCAGATCACGACGGGCAAATTTACGCGCCAACGTTGTCTGGGCGAGACGACCCTGTTCATCGATTATCCTCAGTTGTGATCTTAAAGCGACAACCAGGAATTCTTTTGAATCGCCGTCCTTCAGACGCTTTCTTTAAGGAAGTCCATCCCCGGCTTGCCATACCAATACCCGTTGCAGGGCGGCGCCTCCACCAGTTGTAACGGGTCGGTATCGGGTATTTCTCCCCGGCGCACCTGATCAAAACGTTTGACCACCTCATCCATACCCTGATGCTCCGGGCTCAGTCGTACCGTGCTTACACCCATCTTCTGCATGTCCGGCAATTCCCTCATCAGGTCATAGCGGGAGCCGGACAGCGTGGATATGCCGTTAATCCGGAACAGTTCCTGGCTTTCCCGGGAACGCAGTTCCATGCCATCCGGGTGCTCCAGGCAACGGAACTGGCAGTTGTCCTTGGGCAGGTTGTAATGGCGGGCGGTAAAACAGCGGGACGACCAGGCCAGGGGCAGGAACCCCCAGGAGAACACTTCCGCCGGCAAGTCGAGTCCCTCCTGTTCCAGTTCGGCAATCAGCTGCGCCAGTGTTTCCTTGCCCAGTTCCACCGGCAGGTTCCAGCCCTGCAGCCCCTGTCTGGCCAGAATCTTCAGGGTCGCGGTGTTATAGATATTCATGGAGGGGCCGGTGACGAACGGCAGGTTGTTGCGAATGGCTACCTGCAACGCACTCTGGTCATTCGCCTCCACCAGAAACTCGTCCTGCTCGCAGAATCTGCGAAGCCGGCGCAGATCGGCTTCGGATTCGATCAGCGTGAGAGTGGACAGCACCACGTTCTTGCCACAGGCTTTCAGGTCCCGGGCAAGGTCGAGCCAGTCATCCGGTTTCAGTTCCCGGCGGCGGGAGCACACCACTTCGCCCAGATAAATTGTATCCACCTGCCATTCCGCGGCCTGACCGTAGAAATCAAAAACCGACTGCTTGCTCCAGAACCAGAGGATCGGACCCAGGGAAAGTTTCATCATAAAAGGGTCACCCTATTTCCATTTGCGATGATAGGCACCGATGGTGGTCAGCCCGCCCTCGGAAAGCCCGGCCAGCGTATGGTTCCAGGCAGGCTCCACGGAGAAATGCTGGCTGTTGGCACTCACCCGGTCCAGAGCCTGCCGCCAGGTACCCGCCACGTCGGCAATGTAGGCGGGGCTGCGTTGGCGGCCCTCAATTTTCACCGCGCTGATGCCCAGCTCTTTAAGCTCCGGCAACAAATCCAGAGTGTTCAGGCTCACCGGTTCCTCGATGGCGTGGTAAACACTGCCTTCCACTTCAAACCGCCCCTTGCACAGGGTGGGGTAACCGGCCGACTCTCCCGGTCCGTAGCGGTCAATCAGCACCTCGTTCAGGCGTGATTCCAGGCCATCCGGTGTTTCCTGCCAGCGCACGGCCTTGGCGGGCGAACAGGCGCCACGGGTATTGGGGGATTCGTCGGTTAAATAAGAAGAGAGATAACACCGGCCTTCGGCCATGATGCACAGGCTACCGAAAGCAAACACTTCCAGCTCCACCGGGCTGTGTTTGGCCACGCCCCGCACCTGGTCCAGCGACAATACCCGGGGCAACACGGCACGGCGGATATCGAAGTTATCTTTGTAGAAGGAAAGAGCCTCGTGACTGGTGGCCGAACCCTGCACTGACAAATGGCGCGGAATGTGCGGGTACTTATTCGCGGCGTAATCCAGCAATCCCATGTCCGCCAGGATAATGGCATCCACACCCAGACCGGCTGCCCGGTCCACAGCGGCTTTCCATTGTTGCCAGCCATCGGGCTGGGGATAGGTGTTGATGGCGCAGAACACCCGCTTGCCGCGTTCATGGGCGTACTCGATGCCCTCGTTGGCGCGTTTGTCATTGAAATTCAGGCCGGCAAACTGGCGGGCATTGGTGCTGTCCCGGAAACCGATGTACACCGCGTCGGCTCCGTGGTCGATGGCTTTTTTCAGGGCGGGCAGACTGCCCGCCGGGCACACAAGTTCCATGACGCTCTCCGGTAAAACAGACCGGATCACCTTAGTCCCTTGGGATGAGGCCCACCTTGACCTTTGTCAGAACCACCGAACAATCCCTGAGTATCCCGAAAGAGGTACTTTACGCATTACCACTTAGCCACCAAACAAAGTCTTCAAAATTATATAAATAACAAATAGTTACACAGAGTTACAAATATAGAGCTACCTAAACATTTACCCCGAAGCGCCGATAGATCCGTTGACTACACTTACCCATAATTGTCTGAGCAATTACTCGAAGGGGCTCGACCATGACATTTATCAACAACCTTTCCATGCGCGGCAAGCTGATCACTCTGGTGCTTCCCGCCCTGATCGTACTCGTTCTGTTTGCTGCCCAAAGCATCATGGACAGTGTTAATGAGCTGTCGAACACCCGACAACTGCAGAACATGGTCAAGCTCGCCGAACTGGGTGATCCGGTAGCCGAAGAGTTGCAGCGGGAACGGGGCCGCTCGGCCGTTTTCCTGTCCAGCGAGGCCGGCTCCAGTGACGCCAGCTCTGCCGCCGATGCCCTGGCGAAACAACGACAGGCGAGCGAACGAGCCCTGGATGATTACCAGAGTGGCCTGAACCAACTGCTGGAAAGTGCGAATTTCGATGAAACCGTCCGGAGCAGCATTAACACCTTCGAACGCCACATCGAAGAACTGGAAAGCCTGCGCCAGCAGATCGACAACCGGGACATTGGCGGTGCCGGCTCGGCCAGCCAGTACACCGGCTTCATTATGGAAATCGTCAACCGGGTTCCCTTACTGGTGCGGCGCGCCACCGATCCGGAACTGGCCCGCCAGATCAACGGTTACTTTGCCCTCGCCGAAGCTGCCGAGATGTCCGGCCGTGAGCGAGCAGCCGGTTCCGGGCTGGTGCGCAGCGGTGATTTTGACCTGCCCTCGGTTGGCCGGATCAGTGCCCTGGCCGGTCGCCAGGACGCTTACCTGCGCACGGCCACCGCAATGCTGCCCACCGACAGCAGCCTGCGCGGCAAGATTGAAGCCTTCCCCGAATCTGCAGAACACCAGCAAGTAGCCGAACAGCGTGAAACCCTGCTCAGCAGCCCGTCCGGCATGTATGCTCTGGAAGCCACCGACTGGTTCGCCGCAACCACCGACCGTATTGATGCCATGAACGACATTCGCACCGACATGCTGGCGCAGGTTGACCAGCTGTCTGCACAAGCCGTTGCTGCGGCCCGCAACAGCCTGATCACCGTCTCGGTTATCGCGGCGGCCGCCGTGGCCCTGGTGATTATTCTGATGCTGGTGATCATCCATGCCATCCACCGCCAGGTGCATACCCTGCGCAGCAACCTGTACGAAGCCATGGACAATAAAGACCTGAGCCACGAGATCCCGGTCACCAGTAAGGACGAGATCGGCACCATTGCCGAAGCCATCAACCAGCTGTTCGCCCGCTTCAGCGTGGCGCTGCTGCAAATTGACAAATCCAGCGTTCAGCTGGCCACCGCCACCGAGGAAACCAGCAACACGGCGGACCAGAATGCTGGCCAGATGAAGAAACAGCAGCAACAGATCGAACAGGTGGCGGCGGCCACCGAGGAAATGTCGTCTACCTCCGAGGAGATTTCACAGAACACCCAGGAAGTGGCCGACGCCTCCAATCGCGCCATGGAAAAGAGCGAAACCGGCGAGCGCGTGTTACACTCCAACGTCTCGCAGATCCGCTCTCTGGCCAAGTCCGTGCAGGAAGTTAACCAGGTCATTGAAGAGCTGGAAAAACGCAGCGGAACCATCAGCGATGTAGTGGATGTGATTCGCAAAGTGGCGGACCAGACCAACCTGCTGGCTCTGAACGCCGCTATCGAGGCAGCCCGGGCCGGCGAACACGGTCGCGGCTTTGCCGTGGTGGCCGACGAAGTGCGCACACTGGCTCAGCAGACTCACGAGTCCACCACTCAGATTGAAGACATTATTAACGGGTTCAAGGACATCACCGACAGCGCCAGCCGTTCAATCATTACCAGCCACAAGCTGGCCAATGAAACCAGCGAGCAGGCCTCGGAGATGGAGCAAACCTTCTCGGAAATCCTCACGGATGTGAACCGGATTTCCGACATGGCCACCCAGATTGCCACCGCCTCGGAAGAGCAGGTGGCGGTCACCCGGGAGCTGGCCGTTAGCATGGAGTCTGTCAGTGAAGTTGCTATCCTGTCCCTGACCGGGTCGCAGGAGATCACGGAAGTTACCCAGGAGCAGGCGCGTCTTGCTCGAGAGCTACAGGATCTGGCTAACGAATTTAAAGTCAAAGAAACTTGAGGCCGGATAACCGAGATTGAACGACACGACGCCCTGGCTCACCAAAGCACTTAAAAAGTTTGACCGGCTGCCACTGTCGGTCCGCTTCATGCTGGCATTCACGCCGCTGGTCATGGCCGTGGCGTGGATGAGCTTTTTCAATGCCGGTGAACGCTACGAAGCGACCCATCGCCTGGAAAAGCTTGAGCGGCATTCTGTTCTGGCCATCGAGGCGGGCACCCTGATCAACCAGCTGCAACGGGAACGTGGCCTCAGCACCATGCTGCTGGAAAACGAGAACGCCCACGCCCTGCGCCGGCAACTGGATAACGCCCGGCAGATAACCGACAGCCATCGCACGTCCCTGGGCGTTGCCCTGAGCACACCCATGCCCCGGGGCGCCAGCTCCAGCTATCTCGCCGACATGCGCACCCTCAGCCACTCTCTGAGCGGCCTGGCCAATATCCGCGAAAACATTGATTCCCGGGCGACGACCCCGGACACCACCGAAGCCTGGTTCACTGACCACATCAGCCACTTCAACGAGCTGATCGGCCAGTTGCCCGCGATGACCGAGCACAACCAGATTGGTCGTCAGCTCAACGCCTACTTTGTGCTGAATCGTCTGAAGGAACTGCTGGGCCAGGAACGGTTGCTGATAGGCCGGGCACTGATCAACGGTGAACTGAGTGAAAGCCAGCAGCGGCAACTGGCCATGCTCGCCGGGCAACAACTCAACGCCGTTACCGGCTACCTGAGCCAGGCCGGAGGGGATGCCCGATACCCGGAACTCTCCCTGGACTCACCGGCCACTGAATTTCGTGACCGTCTGCTGAGTGAAAGTGATACCCAACTCCTGCTCGGCCAGGTCACACCGCAGCAATGGTTCGATTGGCAAACCGACCGCATGCAGGGCGTTTTTGATATTGAGGAACGCTTGGTCGTCGGCATCCAGACCGACATTGACGGACTGCTCGCCAAAACCCGGCAGGAACTCTGGCGTTACGTGATCATCTCGCCACTGACGCTGCTGGCCTGCCTGACGTTTGCCGTGATGATTTTCCAGCAAACGCAGCTGCGCTTTCTGTTGTCCAAAGCGGTATTCGAGCACACCCACGACCGCATCACCGTGACCGACAACCGCGCGCGGATCATTGAGGTGAACGAGGCCTTCACCAGCAACACTGGTTACACCCGGCCGGAAGTGATCGGTCGCAACCCCAACATGTTGCATGTCCGGCCGGCAAACACCGGAATTCTACAAGCAGATGTGGCAGACACTGAAAAGCACGGGCACCTGGCAGGGCGAAATCTGGAACCGTCGAAAAAACGGCGAGTTTTTTGCCGAACTAACCACCATCAACGCCATACGCAACCGCCATGGCAGCGTGGAAAACTACGTGTCCATTTCCTCGGATATCACCGACCGTGCCGTGGCACACCAGCAGGAACTGGAGTACCGCGCCTACCATGACCCACTCACCGGCCTGCCCAACCAGATCCTGCTGCGCGACCGGCTGGAACACGCTATCACCCTGGCCAAACGCACCGACAACCAGATTGTCATAGCGGCCTTCGACCTGGACCACTTCAGCCTGGTAAATGACCAATACGGCCACGCCACCGGCGACAATCTGATTGAACGTGTTGCTCACCGACTACAGGCCTCCATCCGTGAATGCGACACCCTGGCCCGCATCGGCGGCGATGAGCTGCTGTTGGTGATCGAACAACTGGAAAACCGGAACGAAGGCCAGCAGCTGCTTGAACGCCTGCAGCAGGAACTGGCGCAACCGTTTGAGCTGGACAACGCCACCGTGGCCCTGACCGCCAGCGCCGGCGCCACCGCCTTCCCCGACGACCAGGCCGACGCCGACACCCTGATCCGCCACGCTACAGAGGCCCTGCACCAGGCCAAACACAATGGCCGGGCACGCCTGAGCTGGTTTGATCCGGAACACGGCCGCGACAAGAGCGCCTTCTCCCAGTTGCTGGAACGCCTGCAAAAAGCCATGACCGAGAACGAACTGTGCCTGCATTACCAGCCAAAGGTGAACATGGTCACCGGCGAGTTGCTGGGGGTAGAGTCACTGTTGCGCTGGCATGATCCGGAACGTGGCATGGTGCCGCCGGGCGAGTTTCTGCCCCAGGTGGAGCAGCACAGAATTTCCATCGACATCGGCAACTGGGTACTGGAAACCGCCATCTCTCAGATGGAGACCTGGCAGGCCCGGGGCCTGAGCGCCGGCATCAGCGTAAACATCAACGCAGTGCATTTGCTGGAGCCGAATTTTGTGCCTTCGCTGCGCCGGCATCTCCGCAACCATCCGGAAGTGAATCCGGCTAATCTGGAACTGGAGATTCTCGAAAGCACCGCCATCAACGACATTGACCGGGCCGCAAGGGTCATCAAAGCCTGCCGGAAGCTGGGCGTCAGCGTATCGCTGGATGATTTCGGCACCGGCTTTGCCGCGCTGGATTACCTCAAACGCCTACCGGCGGACACCCTGAAAATCGACCAGACCTTTGTCCGGGGAATGGACGAGGACGACAAAGGCAACCTGGCCATCATCAAGGGCATTATCGGGCTGGCCAAAGCATTCAGTTTTGATGTCATTGCCGAAGGCGTGGAAACCGCCGACCAGGGCGCCACCCTGATCGAACTCGGTTGCCTGAACGCCCAGGGTTTCGGTATTGCCCGCCCCATGCCCGCAGATAAATTCGAATCCTGGCAGCAGACCTGGGAGCCACCGGCGGCCTGGCAACAGCGCAAAGCCGGCTGAGCGACCCCGCCCTGTTCAGATCAGGTCAGTGCCAGCAGCGCCTCGGCCAGCTTCCGGTCGTCGTACCGTTCAACCTCCGCCTCACTGGCGAGATCCACATCGATCACCTGAATGCCCCACTGATCGCGAATCTGAGCCAGCCGGCTCTCGGGGACATCCAGCAGGCAGGAATCAAGCAGCAAAAAATCAATTGGCGGCCTCTGGCGTTCCGCCGCCTGTTTGCCCGATGACAGATGCCGGGCCAGCACGCGTACCTGATCCGACAACGTCATGCCCAGCGCCTCCAGATCCGTCCCCAGGTTAGGCACATAGACTCTCGGCGCGGGGTTGCGCGCCAGCGCCTTCACCACTCCCTTGGGCAACAGATTGGCGATCAAACTGCTGTAGAAACTGCCGGGCGGGAACACCAGCAACTCGGCGGAGCCAATCAACTGCCGGGTTTCCTTGCACACCTTCGAGGCGCCCAGCGCATCAACGTCATCGGCATCACCGGACAACCGAATCGACCGGACCGGCGAATCAATCTGCGCGGTTTCCTTGCCGGTAAACCGGTGCTGGCCGTGAATGATCCGGCCACTTTCCAGCTCCACCTGCAGTTGCAGATCCGCGTCGGTGGTGGTGCGCACAATACCCCGGGTTTTGATCAGCTGACCAAACAGAAACGCGATCGGATCCAGAGACCGGTTATGCAGCAGATAGCCGCCAGTCAGAATCAGATTGCCGACACTGGCGCCGGCCAGATTGAAGTCCTCCGGCATCTGGCGATAAAAGCCTTCCAGATAGCTTCGGATCAACGACCGCATGGGCTCGGCAATGGCCTTCAAGAGCGGATGCCGGGCCTGCACAAGTGACAGCAACGTGTGCATCAGCTCGTCTTTTTCGGCGTTTGCGTCCAGGCGCAGGGAAAACAGCGCGGCAATGTCCGGGTGGCCGGTTACCGAGTGATCCGCCAGTGACAGCAGCCTGGCCCGCAAATCCCCCACCGCCGGCATCGAGAAAGCCCGCCGCAACTCGGCCGAACTGCCGCCGGAATCGAACGGGGTCACCAGGTGAATGGAATTGTGAGTGTAGTCGGCCAGCACTTCGGAAAAATGCTTCAGGGCCGTGCCACCACTGAAAAACAGCACGCGCGGGCCCAGCTCCGGCACCCTTCGGTAACGGGCCAGGCGCAGGTCATTGCCCTGAAACACCGCGCGGGGTACCTGGTAACCGCCGCAATCAAATCGTTTTTTTGTCATACTTGCCGATCCAATTGTCAAAAAAGCGTAACACAATCGGCATCGGGCTTGCCTATAGTGTCAGCCAATCCATGTATATCGAAAATGATTACCTTGCGAAGAGAGGCAAGCCATTAACCCATCCATTCTGGAGCATCTGTATTTTCTGCGATTTGAAGCAGAAAATCACTGCAAGCTGCTTGAAGATTATGTGACATCTCCGGCCGTGCCCCTGGCCGAGCGACTGTGGGGCCGCCAGGGATACCGCAAGACCCTGCTGGAAAAAGTGGAGCAGGCCGTTGCCCTGGACGTTCAGCGGCGCAAGGTCGATGGCCGGGGATTCCAGCAGTCAAAATCGCTGGAAACCGTGGCCCGGTTGCTGGACCAGATTGGCCGCGCCTGCACGGAATTCACGGCACTGGTTCCGGGCCAACCCGCTCTGCCCGCTGAGCTGTCGGCAAAACACCCGGCCGATTACGCCAAGCTGCTCCGGCGCATCCGCAAATCCCTGGCGCTGGTGGCCATTGACCCGGCCCAAAGCACCACCCGTCAGGGCTTGAAAATAGGCCGTCAGACGGCGAAATCCCTGCGCCGTCTGAACGATCTGGCCACGGCCGACAACCACACTGGCCCGTTCCCGGTGCTGCACTTCCAGATTGCCCGCATGCTTGGCCTGTTAAACGATCTGGCCGATGCCCTGCTGGCCGCCAATTTCGGGCCCGCCGTTCGGTTGCAGAATTACAAGCAGCTGAAACAGGCCGCCCACGCCCTGACATCCGAAGCCGGCAGTTTTGGCGTCGAGCGTCTGGCGCTGACCCGCAGCGGCAGCACCATCGCCGGCCTGACCACTGAGCCGACCGGCAGTGGCGACATCATGGCGGTCTACAAGGAGGGCCAGCCGCACAAGGTGAAAGAAGAGATCGACGGTGTGGATCAATGGAAAAAGGTCTTCCCGAAAGTGGCGCCCTCGGTGCTGTCCCACGATATTCACGCCGACGACCGGCTGGCTTCCATGGTGATCGAACACCTGCCGGGCACCACTCTTGAAGCGCTGATCCTGAACGGCCAGTGGTCGATGGCCAGCCAGCTGCTGAAAAAACTGGAGAAAACGCTGCGCAAGATCTGGAAAGCCTCCCATACCCGGGAACGTTGCCTGCCCGGCTACATGCAGCAACTGGCAAGCCGCCTGCCGGACGTGCGCCAGACCCATTCATCGCTGTTCAACGGCCGACAGACCCTTTGCGGCTTGACCCGCCCGGGCTTTGAAACCCTGATGCAACAGGCAACCGAGCTGGAAAACCGCTGCCCGGCGCCGTTTTCGGTCCTGATTCACGGCGACTTCAACGTCGACAACCTGCTTTTCGACGACGCCAAAAACCGCATCTATTTCATTGATCTGCACCGGGCGTCCTATTCCGACTATGTGCAGGACATCTCCGTGCTGATGGTTTCCGTGTACCGTATGCCGGTTGTCGAGGCGGCTCGCCGGGCACGGATGATGGAGTTGGTGCGCCAGCTGTATCGGTTCGCCCGGCGCTTTGCCCGCAGCCGCGAAGACGACACCTTCGACCTGCGCCTGGCCATTGCCCTGGCCCGTTCATTCGCCACGTCCACCCGTTTTGTTTACGACCGGAAATTTGCCGAAAAACTGGCCTTCCGGGCGCGCTATTTACTGGAAGCCGTGGCACAGTTACCGGTGGATGCTCTGCCCCGGTACCAGCTACCCCTGGAGGAAATATTCAGTGATTGAGAAACGGATTGCCGTGATAGGCACACCCGGCAAGTGGTCCACCGAAGTGCTGGCCGACCACCTGCAACGGCTGACCGGCTTCCGCTGTGTGGTCGACATGGCCGAGGTGGTACTGGAACTGGCCAGCGGCCGGCTGCATTACCGAGACCTGGTGCTGAACAAGCTGGACGGCGTCATCATCAAGAAAATCAGCGAAATCTACTCGCCCGCCGCCGACGACCGGGTGCGAATGCTAAGCCAACTGGAAAAAGACGGCGTGCCGTGTTTCAGTCGCCCGAGCCAGGTCGGCCGCCTGCTGAACCGGCTGGAAGGCACCGCTGCCCTGGCCCGGGCCGGCATCCCGATGCCCGCCACCCGGGTAACCGAAAGCACGGACGCCGCGCTGGGCATCGTGAACCAGTTCGGCGAGGCCATCCTCAAACCGCTTTATTCCACCAAGGCCCGTGGCATGGTGGTGCTGGATGCCAGCGATGGTGAGTCCGCTAACACCGACAAACTGAACGCCTTCAAGGCCGAACATGGGCTTTTCTATTTGCAACAGTTCGCCGAGCTGGGCGGGCAGGACCTTGGCATGGTGTTTCTCGGCGGTGAATACCTGTGCACCTATGCCCGGGTCGGCGACGCCGGTGCCTGGAACACCACCATCCACAGTGGCGGCAAGTACCGGAATTATGACGCCCCGCCGGAGCTGATCGAACTGGGCCGCAAGGCTCAGGCCTGCTTTGACCTGAGCATGACCACCGTCGATATTGCCCTGACCGAACAGGGCCCGGTGGTGTTCGAAGTCTCCGCCTTCGGCGGCTTCAGTGGCGCCCTGAAAGGCTGTGGCATCGATGCCGCTGAGAAGCTGTGCCACCATGCTCTGGAAACCTTACGGACATCCGCATGATCGATATTTTTAACGCCGAGGCCATCAGCCGGGCGAAACATACCTGTCGTGAACAGCTGACTCTGGCCTTTGAGGGCATCCGTTTCCGGCTGCACGCGGATAATCGCGCCATTCTGGATTATCTGGCCCACTATTATTCGGGGCTCGCCTGGCCGGACAGCCCTCAGTCAACGCCGTCCAACACCGCCGAGCGGTCGATATTTCTGCTCGACCAGCCAGCGGATACCTGTGGCGCGCAATGGACACCCGTGCAACGAAAAAAAACAAGCCCGCTGGGGCTGAAAGAAGCTTATGTGGACACGCCTGACGGCCGCTGGATCCACAAGGTGCGCACCGGCATGGTGATGTTTCAGTCGCTGACCGATCTGATGGTGTTCGGCGAGTTGCAGGCCAACCACTCGCAGGTGGTGAACTTCATCAACAACCAGTTCCTCAACCACTACCAGCAGCAGGATTATTTGCTCGGCCATGCCGCCGCGTTCACTTGCAATGGCCAGACTACGGCTATCGCCGCCAATTCCGGGGGTGGCAAATCCACCCTGATGCTCAAGGCTCTGGAAACCGAACAAGCGCGGTTTCTGTCGAATGACCGGATTCTGTTTCACCCGGATAACGGCACCACGCGAGTACTCGGCGTCGCCAAACATCCCCGGGTCAATCCAGGCACCCTGCTGCATTCCCGGCGCCTGGTGTCCATTCTGCCGGAGCCGGAACAACACCGGTTTGCCAATCTGCCGGAGCAGGAACTCTGGGACATTGAGCAAAAGTACGATGTGCCCATTCCGGAGTACTATGGCGCCGGCAAGATTGAGCTTTCCGGCACCCTGAAGCATCTGGTGCTGCTGGACTGGTCACTGGCGTCACCCGCTGAAACAGCCCTGCAGGCACTGCCAGCCGACGCCATTGCCGAGGCCCTGGATGGCCTGCGCAAAAGCCCCGGGCCGTTTTTCCAGGGTGCGGACGGCCGCTTCCCACCGGAGAAGGCTCGCTCGCGCGAGGCCTACGCCAGCAACCTGTCGGGTGTGACCGTCTGGCGGATAACGGGCCGGGTGGACTTTGACCGCGCCGTTGATCTGCTCAACACCCGGGGGCTGCTGTAATGGCGGCCCTGGCCTTCATTCGCCACGGGCAATACCACCAACAGCCCGATACCCCGAGCGCGCTGCAGCCGCACCCCCTGACCGGCGAGGGTGAGGCCGAAGTGCGCGGTCAGGCCCAACAGTTCGCCGACTGGCTAACGCAAAGCGGCTATCAACCGGAGCCGGTTATCCATTGCTCCACGCTGCTAAGAGCCTGGCAAACCGCCGAAATCTACCGGCAAGTGCTGCAGGACCTTTGCCCGGACCCCATGCGGGTGCAAAGCGTGTCCGCCCTGTGTGAACGCAGTGTCGGTGCGCTCGCCAACCTTTCGGTCAGCGAAATCGAAGCCATTGTCGAGCGCGATCCCCGCCTTGAGCCCTTGCCCGACAACTGGAAATCCGACAGCCAGTTCCGCCTGCCGTTTGAGGGCGCGGAAAGCCACCTCGAGGCCGGACAACGGGTAGCAACGCACCTGAAAACCCTACCGGTTTTCGAAGCAAACCAGCGTGTTCAGCTGGTTGTCGGGCATGGTGCCTCCATCCGCCACGCGAGCTATTATTTAAATGTCATAAAGTTCAGCGATATTAAACGGCTCAGCATGTTTCATGGCCACCCGGTTGTGTTCGAAAAGCAGCACCACGGGTGGGCCCGCCTGTTCGGCAACTGGAAGCAACGCCAGGCCCCGGACCCCATCGACTAAAATCCAGACACCATGGCTGCCCAGACTGTTATCCCCCGGATCGGCAAACCCACCTATCACTCGGCCATTGCCGACCGGCTGCCAGAGCAATGGCAGAGCTGGCCAGACGAGCCGGGGTCGGTCAATTCCGACGACGCCCTGCCCACATTCCGGCACCGAGCCAGCAAACGGGATTTTCGCTGGCCATCCCGCCCGACCGTGTTTATTTCCGATCCCCATGCGGATGCCGAGGCCTTCGAGGCCTCGCTGATCGCTGCCGGCGTGGCCAAGCGTGTGGGCCCCAATCTGTGCGATTACAAGCTCAGCAAAGCCGGCAAAAAAACCGGAATCATCATCGGCGGCGATTGTCTGGACAAGGGCCCCAGCAACCTGGCCATGCTGCGCAGCCTGGCGCACCTGTACAGGCTGAATGCAGACGTCACCCTGCTGGCCGGCAATCACGACCTGCGGTTATTAATGGGCCTGCTCAGTCTGGAGCGGGAAAACGATGTGGGTAGCCAGCACCTGTTCGTGCGCATGGGCAAGAAAGTCATCCCGCTGTTCCGGGAGGTGTTTGACCAATACCTGGCCAACACCCGCTGGCAGTCCGGCATGCCCGACGAAAATGCCTGCCGGGCTCTGCTGTTTCCGGATGACACCTGGTTCGACCGTTTCCCCTATTTTGCCGCCGGCTTTCTCACCGCCGAAGGCATCGACCGGGAAACCCGGAAAATGCGTAAAAAAGTCGACACGTTCGAACAGGAATGCGCGGACGCCGGTCTGTCTTTGCAGCAGGTTTATGCGGCCGCTATCAAATGCCGTTCGCTGTTTCTCGGCAACCGGGGGGAGTTCAGCTGGTTCTTCAAAAAAATGCGGTTGCTGAAGAAAAGCGGCTCCTTCTTGTTTCTGCACGCCGGCCTGGACGACCACATGGCCGAGCTGCTGGCCAAGCAGGGCATCAAGCACGCCAACAAGGCGTTCAAAAAGAACCTGATGACCCAGAACCTGTTCAACTTCTACTACAGCCCGCTGGCCAACGTCTTCCGCACCAAGTATCGCAAGGCCGATTTACCCCTGACGCCAAGGGGTGCCAAGGCCACCCGCAAGGCCGGCATTCATGTACTCGTGCACGGGCACCTCAACCAGCATCACGGCCAACGAATCGCCCTGAAGAATGGACTGGTACACATTGAAGCCGACATCACCCTGGACGCGCACTCCCGCAGCAGCGAAGGGCTGGAGGGTTATGGCATCGGCGCCACCCTGATCGACAAAAAGCGCGGCGTGGTCGGTATCAGCTGCGACTACCCCCGGGCCAAAGTGTTTCACCCGAAAGGAGCTCAACAGTGAAGTCCAAAACAAAATTCAGCCACGACTCGCTGCTGGACCGCCAGACAACCCGGGAGTTACTGGAAACCCTGGGCAAGGCCATCAAAAAAGGCGAACTGGAGTTTCAGGAAGAGGAAGGATGCCTGCAGCTCACGCCGGGCAAGTTACTGGAAGTCGCGGTCCGCGCCAGCGACGAGGGAGACAAGCAGGAAGTGGAGATCAAACTGAAGTGGCGCAGCCAGGCCCGTGAAGTGGCCGACAAACCGCCAAAAATCAAATAAGCGATCGCAGCCGGGCCCGGAATGCCTGCCGGAACCGGCTGCGCCGACGGGTCGTTAGATAATACGTGAGAACCGCTGGCTGGCGCCTTCCTTGCGATACAGATCGAAGATCTGGCAAATAGCACGAATCAGCAGGCGCCCTGCCGGCTGCACCTGCAGCAACCGGCCATCATCGCCAATCAACTCGTCTTCTATCATCGGCTTCAGGCGCTGCAGCTCGTCGGCGAAGTAGCGGTCGAAGTTCTCACCCCACTGGTCGGCAAACTGCTGGCGATCCAGCCGGAACTGACAGATCAGCTGGCCAATCACCCAGCGGCGGATACGGTCATCCCGAGTCAGGTTCACGCCCCGGATAATGGCCAACTGGCCAGCATCGATAGACTTCTCCCAGGCTTCCAGATCGTGGTTGTTCTGGAAGTAAGCATCGTCGGTTTGACCAATAGCAGAAACGCCGAGAGAGACCAGATCGCAATCCGAATGGGTGGTATAGCCCTGGAAGTTCCTGTGCAGGCGACCTTCGCGCTGGGCCACCGCCAGGCTGTCGTCCGGCTTGGCGAAATGATCCATGCCGATGTACTCGTAACCGGCCTCCAGCAGACGGTTGATGGTGTTGTGCAGGATGGTCAGTTTCTGCTGCGGGCTGGGCAGGGTGTCTCCCTGGATGCGGGTTTGCGGATAGAAGCGGTCCGGCAGGTGCGCGTAGCTGAATACTGACAGCCGGTCCGGCGACATCTTGATGACTTCTTCCAGGGTCTCGGCAAAGCTTTCCGGGGTCTGGTACGGCAGGCCGTAGATCAGATCCAGGTTGATGGACTGGAAACCGATGCGCCGGGCTTCGTCCAGCACGCCCTGGGTCATGTCCTGGGGCTGAATGCGGTTGACCGCCTTCTGCACTTCCGGGTTCACATCCTGAACCCCCAGGCTGATGCGGTTGAAGCCGAGATCCCACAAGGTGGGCAGGGTGTCCTGGTCCACTTCGCGCGGGTCAATCTCCACGCTGTAGTCGTGATCATCCCCGGACTGCAGGTTGAACAGCTCGCCATAGCCGGCCATCAGGTGCTTCATCACGTCTTTCGGCAGGAAGGTGGGCGTACCGCCGCCCCAGTGCAGCTGTTTCACCGGCCGATCGGCGCCGAACAATTTCGCCTGGATGGCGGCCTCTTTCAGCAGGCGTTCCACATAAGGCATGGCCTTATCGCGCTTTTTGGTGATCACCTTGTTGCAGGCGCAGTAGTAGCACAGGTGCGCACAGAACGGCAGATGGGTGTACAGGGAAATCGGCCCGCCGGCGGCCTTGCTGCGCCCGGCGGCTTTCACCATGTCTTCGATGGAATACTCGCGGTTGAACTCCACCGCCGTGGGATAGGAGGTATAACGCGGGCCGCTCAGATCATAGCGGCGGATCAGGTTCTCGTCCCAGATGAATTCGGGCAGTTCAACGGTCTGTGCGGGTGCAGCGGTATCGGAGGCCATAGTTAACACTCTGAACGTAAAAATTATCGGCGGGCCGGAAAACGGGCATTATGCCTGACCGGCCGGGTGGCGCGATTGACTCGAATCACGACAGTGTACCAGTTTGCCCACTGAACCACCCTTGCGCCCATGGCGTATTGTGCCTACCTCTTGTGGATAATCCCAAAGGATAAACCTGAAACGGAGCCGGCCATGGCCAACCTGATTCTTGTTCTCGGCGACCAGCTGTCCCCGGAGCTGTCCGCCCTGGAAAACGCCGACAAAACCCGGGACCGGATAGTCATGGCGGAAGTGGCCGAGGAAGCCGGCTACACCAACCACCACAAGAAAAAACTGGTGCTGCTGTTCAGCGCCATGCGCCACTTTGCCGACCAGCTGTGCGAAGACGGCTGGCAGGTGCATTACCAGAAGTTCCACCCGGACAACCCTCATCACAGCCTTGAGGCCGTGCTTGCCGACCAGTTGGCCAGTGGCGACTTCGAGAGGGTGATCACCACCGAATGTGGCGAATGGCGCCTGCATGAGCAGATTCTGAAGTGGCCCAAGCGACTGGGCGCACCGGTGGAAGTTCGCCCGGATTCACGCTTTATCGCCAGCAAGGACGAATTCGCCCAATGGGCCAACGGCCGAAAACAGCTGCGCATGGAATTCTTCTACCGCGAAATGCGCCGCAAAACCGGCCTGCTGATGACCCCGGATGGCAAGCCCGAGGGCGGGCAGTGGAACTTCGACGCCGACAACCGGAAAAAGTGGACCGGCAAACCGCCGGCACCGGCGCCGTTCCGAGTGGAGCTGGATGCCATCACCCGGGAAGTAATCGAACTGGTGGACACTCATTTTGCCGAGCATTTCGGCACCACCGACGACTTCCACTTTGCCGTCACGGCCGAAGACGCCCGGGCCGCTTTGGAGCATTTCCTCGACTTTGCCCTGCCCTGTTTCGGGGATTACCAGGATGCCATGTCCGACAGTGAAGACTGGCTGTTCCACTCCATTCTCTCGCCGTACATCAATTGCGGCCTGCTGGACCCGCTAACCGTCTGCGAAGCGGCCGCGCAGGCCTGGGTTGCCGGCCGCGCACCCCTGAACGCGGTGGAAGGGTTTATTCGCCAGATCCTGGGCTGGCGCGAATTCGTGCGCGGGATCTACTGGCTAAACATGCCCGGCTATGCCCGGCTATGCCCGGGAGAACCGGCTGGGCAACACCCGCGCCCTGCCCTGGTTCTACTGGACCGGTGACACCAAAATGCGCTGCATGCATAAGGCCATCGACGCCACCCGGCGCAACGCCTACGCCCACCACATCCAGCGGCTGATGGTGACCGGCAATTTCGCCCTGCTGGCCGGCGTTAAACCCGAAGAGATCTGCGACTGGTACCTGGCCGTCTACGCCGATGCCTACGACTGGGTGGAGTTGCCCAACGTATTGGGCATGGTGATGCACGCCGACGGCGGCTATCTGGGCTCCAAGCCCTACGCCGCCAGCGGCAAATACATCCAGCGCATGTCGGATCACTGCAAGCACTGCCACTACAAGGTGCAGGACGCCACCGGTGAACGCGCCTGCCCGTTCAACGCCCTGTACTGGCATTTTATCGACCGGCACCGGGACGATTTCGCGGGCAACCCGCGCATGGGCATGATGTACCGGAACTGGGACCGCCAAAAACCGGAAAGGCGCCAGGCACTGCTGGCGCGGGCCGAACATCTGCTGGCAAACATTGAAACACTTTAGCCCGGGCAGTGAGCGCCAGGCCCGGCTTGCATTCCCTCGGTTTCCGGTCAACACTCAACCAAGACGCTGAACGCTTTTCAATAACAACAAACACCGGTTTGGTTGCAACCGCCAAGGGGTGCCCATGCCCGACCTGAGCTTTCTTGCGCCCTATGACTTTTCACCACTGACCCTTCTCGCCTTCGTTCTGGTCCTGGCGGGCTATGGCAGAGCGTTGTTGCGCATGGCACCAGATCAGCGGCCGGGCTTGCTGCGGATCGCCACCTTCACGCTGGGCGTTCTGCTCTGCTATGGAGTCATGCAGACACGCTTCGATTACTTCTCCCAGTACATGTTTTTCGTACATCGGGGCCAGCACCTGATCCTGCACCACCTCGGCCCGTTCCTTATTGCCCTGTCCAACCCGCTACCAATCTTCCGCTTCTGGTACCGGGCTCTCGGGCTGGCCAACAAACCCTGGCTGGCGCCCGTTGCCTGGCTGTACCGGCTGCTGCAACAGCCGGTGATCGCGGCGGTGCTGTTTGTCGGCCTGATTTACTTCTGGCTCTGGCCCGCCGTGCATTTCGACGCCATGCTGTCCCGGGATCTTTACTGGCTGATGAACTGGAGCATGCTGCTGGACGGCCTGCTGTTCTGGTGGCTGATGTTTGACCCGCGCTCACCAGCGAAAACCACGGCACTGGGCTATGGCAAACGCATCCTCATTCTGGCGCTGGTGGCACTGCCACAGATGATTCTGGGTGCCTGGATCGTGTTCTCCCGGGATATGGTGTACGACGTGTATGAAGTCTGCGGCCGGGCCTGGCCACTGGCGCCGGAAACCGACCAGCTGCTGGGCGGGCTGCTGACCTGGATACCACCGGCGATGATGAGCATTCTGGGTATTCTGATTCTGCTGCGTCGGGCCATGCACGCCGATACGCCCCGGCCACACCCGGGCCAGCCCCGATCGCTGGTGAATGGAGGTGCTTCATGAAAACCGGACTGGCGGCACTGCTGGCCGCCTTGGCCTTACTGGCAGGCTGCGGCAATAATCAACCCTGGCATGGCAAGGACATCAGCGGGTTGATGCCGGAGCTGGCGTTTGAGCTCACCGGCACCAACGGCCAGACAGTCACCGCCTCGGACTCCGCCGGCCAGCTTCGCCTGCTGTATTTCGGTTTCACCTCCTGTCCGGACGTGTGCCCGGATACCCTCGCACGGCTGCGCGTGGCCATCAATCAGTTACCCGAAGCAAAACGCGAACAAGTGGAAGTGCTGTTTGTCAGCGTGGACCCGAAACGGGATACGCCCGAGCGACTGGCCAGCTATGTGAATTTCTTTGGCGAGCACGTTACCGGCCTGACCGGCACCGAGGCGCAACTACGCGCACTCAGCAAGCGCTACCGCACCACCTTCGGCTATGACGAGCCAGATGAGAACGGCAACTACAACGTCTCCCACAGCAGCGCCGTTTACGTGTTCGACCACCAGGGCCGGGCCAGACTGCTGCTGCGCCCGGACCTGTCTGCACAAGCCATCAGTGAAGACCTCGCCCGGCTGGCAGAGGAAAACACCGGTGCCTGAACCGCCAAAGCTGATCCCGATTGGTGGGGCCGCCGTAGTTCACCACAACATTGACCACCATTGTCCAAAGCCAACTGTGAGCCACAAGAAACCCCATTTACCCAGCAAACAATGCCCGGTATGCCAGCGCCCGTTCAACTGGCGCAAGAAATGGGCGCGGGACTGGCCGAATGTTCGTTATTGCAGCGAGCGCTGCCGGCGTTCAGCGCGGAGAAGCCTGGAACGGTGAGCAGAACGCCGGCCAATCAACTGTTTCTGTGCGATTAGCTTTCCGCGTTCTCGTCCGTTGTCTCGGCCCCACCATCCGCCTTTTCCAGTGACGGCAGCACCAGCACAGTACAGGGCGCATTCACCGACACATATTCCACGGTGGCCTTGCGCAAATGCCAGGGGCTGCCACTGCCCCGGGACACCAGCACCAGCAAATCCACACACAACTGGCCGGCCAGAGCCACCAGCTTCTCACCAATGTTGCCGGCCACCACGTGCATGGTGGCATCCCGGTTCATTGGCAGGTATTTGCGCACCAGTAAATCCAGCTTCTTGTGCACCTCGGCCTCCTTGGCCTCTGGCGCATCCTCGGTCACGTGCGGGAAAAACCCGCCACCGCCCGGGTTATACACACTGGCCAGGTGCAGCTCACCGTCTTCATCCAGGAGATTCAGGCCGGCTTCCAGCGCCCGCTTGCCTTCGTGGTCGTCTTCCGGATCAATCGCGATTAACAGCTTCCGGTACATAGTCGTTCTCCTGTTTCGGTTCGCTCTCGGCGGCTTCCACCTCCGGGAAGGCCCGCCCTTTCACCAGGTCTGTCACATCGTAACCCCGGTAATCCGCCCGCAGGGCGCGGAACAGGGACACCGCCATAAACAACAGTAGCAGACAGAACGGCAGCCCCAGCGAGGTGATCACATTCTGCAGGGCCTCCAGGCCACCGGCCAGCAACAACGTTGCGGCCACCACACCCTGGGCCGCTGCCCAGAAAATCCGCTGGCGTACCAGCGAAGGCTGCTCCTCCCGGCGGGTCAGCATATCGATCACCAGAGACGCCGAATCCGATGAGGTGGTGAAGAAAATCACGATGATCACCACGCTCAGGGCAGACGCCACTTCCGCCAGGGGGAAAGCTTCCAGGAAGGCAAAGATAGCCACCGACGGGTCCTGCTCCACCTGGCTGGCCAGATCCACTACCCCGCTGTTCTCGACGGAAATTGCCGACAGCCCGAACACCCCGAACCAGACCAGCGTAAACGCCGTAGGCGCAAACAGCACGCCGGCCACGAACTCACGAATGGTTCGGCCCCGGGAAATCCGGGCGATAAAGATGCCCACATAGGGAGCCCAGGAAATGGTCCAGGCCCAATAGAACAACGTCCACTGGCGCTGCCAGTCGGTTTCCTTGAAGGTTTCAGTCCAGAATGCCAGCCACGGCAGGGCATCGAAATAATCGCCGATGCTTTGCACCATGCCCTCGGCAATAAAAATGGTCGGCCCCATGGCCGCGACAAACAGAATCAGGGTAATGGCCAGCACAATATTCAGCTGCGACAGCCGGCGCACGCCGTTATCCAGCCCAAGCGCCACCGACACAGCCGCAATGGAAGCGATCACCGTGATCAGCACCACCTGTACGAAGCCATTGGAAGGCACACCGAACAAATAATTCAGACCACTGTTCAGCTGCAGCGTGCCCAGCCCCAAAGAGGTTGCCACGCCAAACAGCGTGCCCAGCACCGCAATCACATCAATGGCCCAGCCCAGCGGTCCGAACGCGCGTTCACCCAGCACCGGGTAAAACAAGCTGCTGATGCGCATGGGCAGATCATGCCGGTAGGCGAAATAACCGATGGCCAGGCCAGGCATGGCGAAGATGGTCCAGGTATGCAGCACGAAGTGGTACAGGCTGATGGTCATGGCATCCGTGGCCGCTTGTTCCGTGCGGGACTCTACCCCGTCAAACGGTGGGCTGGCGAATTGCGATCCTGGCTCCGCGCCACCCCAGAACATCAGGATGGTGCCAATACCGGCCGCAAACAGCATGGTAAACCAGGTAAGGTTGGAATAATCCGGCCGGCTGTCGTCACTGCCCAGCCGGATACTGCCGTAGCGGCTGACTGCCAGGCCAAACAGGAAAATCAGCAGCGAGGAAACAGAGAGAATGTAGAACCAGCCAAGGTTGCGGGCCACCCAGCCAGTCAGCACGCCGAAAGCATTCGCCACCTGCTTGTCAAAAGGCACCGCCAGCGCCACGAAAACAATGGCCACGGCCGCCGAGGTAAAGAATATTCCGGGTATCGTCTGCAAACCCAGTCGTCGTTGCAGCCGCTCCAGCACAGCAAACTCCCGTCGTTGTTAGCGAAAACGAGACTCTAGCATATAACCGAGCAGCCTTCTCTTATGCAGCTCTTGACCTTATTGTTACTAACAGGTTTTCTAATAGCGGCAAATGCATTTAATGGAGCGCCCCATGGCGGAAACCTGCAAAAACAGTTGCGGCTGCAGCAGCAGCCAGAACGAGCCGGAACCCAGAAACGGACTGCCGGACAACGCCTCTGCCCAATGGCAGACCCGCTACCGCATTCCGAAAATGGACTGCCCGTCCGAAGAACGAATGATCCGCATGGCGCTGGACGGCGTGGACGCCGTGAAAGCGCTGTCGTTTGACCTGCAGCAGCGCGAGTTGACGGTTATGCACGATGGTGATGCAGGCGCCATCACGGAAAAACTGCAGCCGCTGAACCTCGGCACCGAGCTGGAAGACACCGAACAGGCCAGTGCCGAGGCTCTGCAAAAGGCCCATGACAGTGCCATCGACCCCGCCAAAGAAGCCGGCACGCTGAAAATTCTGCTGGCGATCAACGCAGTGATGTTTTTCGTGGAACTGACCACCGGCATCCTCGCCCAGTCCACCGGCCTGATTGCCGACTCCATGGACATGTTTGCCGATGCCGCCGTATATGGTCTGGCCATCTACGCGGTGGGCCACAGTGTGAAGATGCAGGTGCGGGCGGCCCATGTGGCCGGTGTGTTGCAGTTGATTCTGGCTCTTGGCGTGTTGCTGGAAGTAGGCCGGCGGTTCTGGTTCGGCAGTGAACCGCAATCCATGCTGATGATCGGCATGGCGGTTGTCGCCCTGATTGCCAACAGCATCTGCCTGTACCTGATCAGTGCCCACCGCAAGGGTGGCGCCCATATGAAGGCCAGTTACATTTTTTCCGCCAATGATGTGATCATCAATCTCGGAATCATCCTGGCCGGCGGCCTGGTAGCTCTGACCGGTTCCAACTACCCGGATCTGATTATCGGTACCGTGGTGGGGCTGATTGTCCTGAACGGGGCGCGGCGGATTCTGGCGCTGAAGAGTTAAGTGGTTGCCCTCTCGTCAGTGGGCGGGTAGGGCTTCCCAAAACACGCTCCTTGCGGCACATCCTTGGGTCGCTGGAGCGCCGCCATCACCGGCTCGGCACAGTTTTGGGAAGCCCTACCCGCCCACTGACTAACTTCGGAATCGTCAAAACACCAGTGCAATCATCACCGGTATAAAGCCGAGGGCAAACAACGTACTAAGAAGCGTCGTCCCCGCCGCCTGCCGGGGCGAGGCGTCCAGCAGTGTGGCAATGACCACGGTATTGGCGGCGATCGGGGTAATGGAGATCAGGAAAATCGCCTGGTAAACGGCGGTGTCGTAGATCCCCAGCCAGTTGGCATCCACCCACCAGAAAGCCAGTGCCAGCAGCGGCCAGGAGACAAATTTGCCGAAGAACGCCAGGCCGGTGAACACGGGGTTGCCCGCCAGCCCGCGAAAGCTGAGGATACCCATGCCGATGATCATCATGCCCAGAACACTGTAGGCACCGCGCAGGTTGTCGAACAGCGGCACGAAGGTCTCGGGAATACCCGCGCCCGAGAGGTTCAACACCACCGCCAGCAGAAAGGCGTAAACCGACGGCAGTCTCGCCACCCGTTTCAAGGCATCACGAATACTGTATTTCCCCCGGGCCGCCAGGTAGAAGCCCAGGGAGTTTTCGAACAGCGTGGTGCCCAGCATGCAGACGATATACAGCGCCAGCCCCTCTTCCCCGAACAACAGCAACGCCACGGGAATGCCGAAATAGCCGGTGTTGCCGGTACCCACCGACAGCGGAATCACCGCCGCACTGCCATCCGACAGCCAGCGCCGGGCGATGGCCAGATGTGTCAGCGCCATCACCGAACACAAACCGAACACCAGTACCGGCAGCAGTATCACCTCCGTGCTCAGTGGCGCCGCCATAACGCCAGAGAACACCACCGACGGCGTGACGATGTACAGCATGATGCCGGCAATGTGCTTGCCACTGGCCTGCAGGAAGCGGCCGGCCAGCCAACCGAGTACCACCGTGACGTACAGGGGAAGCAATTTGATCAACAACGCCAGGGCGGCAGCCATAGAGTCTCCGGAATCAGCAGGTCAGATACGAAAAAATGGAAGTCTAGCACCTACCCCCCTGGAGGTAACTCCCCGGCGCAATGGTGAAATGCCGGTTTCTCTTTGATAATCATCAATAGCATTTCTAATGCATGTTTATATCCTAGTGTGGCAGTCAGGTATTCCAAAAACCAAGGAGAGAGACCTATGGCCGAGCGCTTTACCAAAAGCTTGGCCAGGAACATATATCTGGGGGGAAGTGCCTTCTTCGTCCTGCTGTTCCTGGCTCTGACTTTTGACACACAACTACGGGCCATGCCCGAGCGGGACAACCGCAACGAACTTACCGAAGAGGTGGTTCGTGGCAAGCACCTCTGGGAGAACCACAACTGCGTGGGCTGCCATTCCATCATGGGTGAGGGTGCGTACTTCGCACCAGAACTGGCTAACGTGTTTGACCGTCGTGGCGGTGGCGACACAGAAGTCTTCAAGTCCTACATGCGGGCCTGGATGAACTCGATGCCCACCAACGTTCCTGGTCGCCGCCAGATGCCGGACTTCAACCTGACCGACCAGGAAATCGATGATCTGTCTGCCTTTCTGGAGTGGACATCGAAGATCGACGACAACGGTTGGCCACCCAACATCGAAGGGTAAGGAAGCAGATATGAAATACGAATCCCAAAGGGTCGCCATGCCCTACTTCATCTTTGCCCTGATTCTGTTTGCCGGCCAGATTGTGTTCGGTCTGATTCTGGGTCTCCAATACGTTGTCGGTGATTTCCTGTTCCCGGAAATTCCGTTCAACGTCGCGCGGATGGTGCATACCAACCTGCTGATTGTCTGGCTGCTGTTCGGCTTTATGGGCGCAACCTACTACTTGGTACCGGAAGAAGCCCAGACCGAACCGGACAGCTCGTTGCTGGCGTGGGTTCGGTTCTGGGGCTTTGTTGTTGCCGGCACCCTGACCATTTTGGGCTACCTGTTCGTTGACTACGCCACCCTGGCGGATGTCACGCTGAACAAGCTGCTGCCGACCATGGGGCGGGAATTCCTTGAGCAACCGACAATCACCAAAATCGGCATTGCCGTGGTGGTGGTCGCCTTCCTGTACAACATCGGCATGACCGCCCTGAAAGGTCGCAAGACCGTGGTCAACATTGTGCTGATGACCGGCCTGGTGGGTCTGGCGGTGCTCTGGCTGTTCTCTTTCTATAACCCGAGCAACCTGGCCACCGACAAGTACTTCTGGTGGTTCGTGGT
>JABXHG010000127.1 GCA_013393545.1 Alteromonadaceae bacterium
GGCGTCGGCCAATATGCGCCTAATTAACGGCCGGATCGCAGCCGGATGAGGGCGCTGGTCGAGGCCCTGGCGCACCGTGGACTAGTGGTTCCTGACGGGTAGTGTCGCCCTGGGTACTTGGTGTGAGTATTGCGAGCTTGGCTGGGGTGGCTGGTGGTTCTGGGATCCGGTGGAAAACGCCTCCCTGCTGCCGTGGTTATCCGGTACGGCTCTTATCCATTCCCTGGCGGTCACCGAGAAACGCGGTGTGTTCAAAAGCTGGACCGTACTTTTGGCCATTACCACTTTTGCCTTGAGCCTGCTGGGTACCTTCCTGGTGCGTTCGGGCGTGTTGACCTCTGTGCACGCGTTCGCGTCTGACCCGGAGCGGGGCAGCTTCCTGTTGATGCTGCTGGGCATTACCGTCATCGCCAGCCTTGCGCTCTATGCTTTCCGTGCGCCGGTGGTGCATGTCCGGGCTCGCTATGGCTCGCTCTCGCGGGAAATTTTCCTGCTGCTAAATAACGTGCTGCTGGTTTCGGCGACTGCGCTGGTGGCTCTGGGTACCCTGTATCCGCTGGTGCTGGATTACCTGGACATGGGCAAACTGTCCATTGGTGAGCCCTTCTTCAACGCCACCTTCAGCCCGCTGGCGGTGGCGACGGGGCTGTTGCTGGGCGCCGGTATCTTCTCCCGCTGGAAGAAAACCGACGGTGGCTGGCTGGCGCGCAAGCTGCTTTGGCCGCTGGCGGTGAGCATTCTGGCGACGGCGGCAGTCATGATCGGCTACGGCGGTTTCTCGCCCTGGGCGTTCCTGGGTGTGTTTGCCTCAGTGTGGGTAACCGTTGCCACACTGTGGGACCTGTGGGACAAGACATCCTCGCGCAAGGGCCGCTGGCATGGTTTGACACGCCAGTCCCGCAGTTACTGGGGCATGGTGCTCGGTCATCTCGGGGTGGCCATGGTGATGGCCGGCGCGACGGTGGTGTCCAACTACGGCATCGAGCGCGATGTGCGCATGCAGCCGGGTGACACCGCCATGGCTGGCGATTACGAAATCGTGTTCAATTACATTGGTGAGCGCTCCGGCGCCAACTTCACCGCCCAATACGGCGAGTTTGTGGTGCGCCTGGACGGCGAGACCGTTGCGGAGCTGCACCCCGAAAAACGCAACTACACCGTGGGCATGAGCATGATGACCGAGGCGGACATCGACGCTGGCCTGTTTCGCGACGTGTTTGTGGCCATCGGCGAACGTATCAGCGATGACGCCTGGGCTATCCGTTTGCAGTATAAGCCCCTGGTTCGTTGGCTGTGGCTGGGCTCGCTGATTATGGCCATTGGTGGTTTCCTGGCTATATCTGACAAGCGTTACCGGATTCGGGTTAAAGATGTGAAGGCTGCTGAAAGCCAGGCAGCCGGTCCGGCTCAAGGCAAACCTGCGGAGATCACCGGATGAGACGTTTCTTCCTGTTTTTGCCATTGTTGGTCGCTGTCGGTGTTGGTGTCTTTCTGTTTGCCGGCCTCGGCAAGGATCCCACCAGGCTGGATTCGGCCCTGATTGGCAAACCAGTACCGGAGTTCAGCCTGGAAGATCTGGCTGACCCGGAGCTGAAACTCGACACCTCGGTGTTCAAGGGCGAAGTTGCGCTGCTGAACGTGTGGGCGGAATGGTGTCCCTCGTGCTGGGACGAGCACGAGTATCTGATGCACCTGGCTCACGACAAGGGCGTGCGTATTGTCGGCTTGAACTACAAGGACCAGCGGGAAACGGCATTCCGTTTCCTGAATCGCCTGGGCAACCCCTACGAAACCATTATCTTCGATCCTGAAGGCCAGCTGGGCTTTGACCTTGGCGTGTACGGTGCTCCGGAAACCTACGTGATCAGTGCCGATGGTGTGGTCCTGCACCGGCACGTGGGCGTGGTGAACGAGCAGGTCTGGCAGCAGGATTTGCTGCCGGTTATTCAGCAGGCGAGGAGCGAAAGCTGATGCGTATTACCCTCCTGTTGCTACTGACAAGTCTCTGGCTGGCGGGCCCGGCCAGCGCCGAAGTACAGGAAGTTTATGACTTCGATACCCGAGCCGAGGAGCAGCGTTATCAGGAACTGATTTCCGAATTGCGCTGCCCGAAGTGTCAGAACCAGAACATTGCCGATTCCAATGCGCCCATCTCCAAGGACATGCGTGACCAGGTTTACCGCCTGATGCAGCAGGGCGCCAGCAATGATGAAATTGTCGGCGACCTGGTAGCCCGGTTCGGCGAGTTTGTTCAGTACAAGCCGCCGGTCGACAAACGCACCATTGTGCTCTGGGCGTTTCCGGCCATTGCCGTAATTGGCGGTTTTCTGGTGGTTGCCGGCGTGGTCTGGCGTGCCCGGCGCCGCGAGCAGCACGAACCCGCACTCAGCGACGAAGAAAAACGCCGTGCCGAGCGGATCCTGAAAGATCAGGAAAACGCTTCCAAACGCTAATCCCCATTCATTTCGAACCGCGATGATAGCTCCATGACCGAAACCTTCTGGATTGCCGCCACGGTATTCATTCTTTTTGCCCTGTTGTTCGTCCTGTATCCGGTGTTTTTCCGGCGCTCCCGGGCAAGGGTAGAGACGGACATCCGTAACCAGAATCTGGTTGCCTACCGCACCCGTCAGCAGGAGCTGGATGACGAATATGAAAGTGGCGTTCTGGATGAACAAAACTACAAGCAGCTGAAGGAAGAGCTGGCCGGCTCCATGCTTGATGATGTGCCGGAAGATGAATTGCCGAGCAATCGGGTGCCTGGGCGCAAAAGTGCCATGGGCGTGGTACTGGTCGCGCTGGTGCTGTTTCCGGTTGGTACCTACTTTGGGTATCAGCAGTGGGGGGCGATGGACGAGCTGGAGCAGTTCCGCGCCATGCAGGAAATGCAAAGTACCGGCGGCAACCAGAACGCCCGCATGGCCGAGCTGGCGGACCAGCTGCGCGACCGTTTGCAGGCCAACCCGGAAAATGCCGAAGGCTGGGCCATGCTGGGTCAGACCTATATGCGCCTGCAGCGCTACACTGACGCAGCCAGTGCCTATCGTGAGCTGGCCCGGGTCACCGAAGAAAACGCCGGCGCCAGTGCCTCGGCGCTGGGCCTGGCCGCTCAGGCTCAGTTCTTCGCCAACAATGGCCAGATCAACGGTCAGGTCGAACAGTTGGTACAGTCGGCGCTGGAACTGAACCCGGACGAGGTCAACGCGCTGGGGCTGCTGGGCATCAACGCGTTCGGCCAGGAGCGGTACGAGCAAGCCATCGAATACTGGCAGCGGATCATTGCGGTGGCGCCTGGCCACCCGCAGGCCGACTCCATTCGTGAAGGCATCAACGAAGCTTACCGCCGGCTGGGTCAAACACCGCCGGCCGGACAAGTCGCCGAGCCTTCAGCGCCTGCGGAAACGGCCGGGGTGACGCTGCGGCTCTCCCTGGCGGACGAATTCCGTGAACAGATCGACCCGGCCACCACGCTGTTTGTCTTTGCCCGCCCGCTGGCGGGGCAGGGCGGCGCACCGGTGGCCGTGGCGCGCATGACCGCCGGCAACCTGCCGACCACCATCCGCCTGGACGACAACTACGCCATGTCGCCGGAAACCGCTATTTCCGCCCAGGATCAGGTGCTGGTGGTGGCCCGGGTAAGTGCCAGTGGCGGCGTTAATCCGCAGCCGGGTGACTGGCAGGGTCAGGTGCAGGCCGAGGTGGTGGATCCGGACCAGGCCGAGCCGGTTAATCTGGTAATTGATCAACAGCTGACCAACTAATAGTTGCCTAAGCCATAAGCCGCATATATCCCGACTTGACGGCAGAAATCAAAGGTTTGACTATGCTGATAAGAGCATGAATGAACTGCCTTTATTTCCTATAAAAAATCAGGGGTCGGAATATGAATGCGCTGACAATTGCCAGCAAGGAACAGTTTTTCGAACAACTGGCTGACGCGTTTACGGAGAAACTTAGCAAACCCGAAGCCAAGAAGGTGATCGAGTTTGCGCGTCAGCATTATGCCCATATTCCTCTGGAGGAATTGGTCAGTCGCCGCTTCTCCGATACCTACGGGGCAGTGCTGGCGGCCTGGCAATTCCTGCAGAAGCGCGCCGCCGACGAAACGCCGGTGGCGGTTTTCAACCCCGAACTGGAAAGTGACGGCTGGCAGTCCACCCACACCGTCATTTTTATTCTGCATCCGAACATCCCGTTCCTGATCGATTCCCTGCGCATGGCCATCAACCGCCAGGAAATCGGTACTCATTCCCTGCAGCACTCCATCTTCCGTGTTGAACGTGAAAGCAGCGGTAAACTGAAAAAGCTGCACCCGAATCCCGCCGCCAAGGCGGCAGGTAACTCCGCTTTTGAAGCGTTCATCGTTCTGGAAATCGATCGCCACAGTGATCCGGAGGACCTGCGCGCGCTGGAGCAGGGGCTGCAAACGGTACTGCACGAAGTGCGGATTGCCGTGGGCGATTTCGGTGCCATGCAGGAGCGGGTCAAGGACATCTGTGAAGAACTGGAGAACACCACCGCCGGCATCACCGCCGAGGAGCGCAAGGAAGCCCAGGCGTTTCTGCGCTGGATGGCGGACGAGCACTTCACCTTCCTGGGCTATGACGAATACGACTTTGTCTCCGACAAGAAAGGCATGGAAGTCAGCCGGGTGGCGAAATCCGAGCTGGGTATTCTGCGGGTTAACAATGAACGCCCGGACAGTGTCCGTCTGAACGAACTGCCCCAGCGCACCCGCCATGAAATGACCCGTACCGACGACGTGTTCATTTTCGCCAAATCCGCCCAGCGGTCCCGGGTGCATCGGCCCGCCTATCCGGATTACATCGCGGTCAAGAAATTCAACAGCAAGGGCGAAGTGGTTGGTGAACGCCGTTTTCTTGGCCTCTACACCGCACGGGCCTACAACGAGCGTCCGGTGGAAATTCCCCTGCTGCGTCGAAAATTCCAGACCGTGATGGAACGCTCGGGTTTCCTGACTGACGATTATGCCGGCAAGGAGCTGGAACAGATCCTGACCGTTTACCCCCGGGATGAGCTGTTCCAGATTGCCGATGACGAGCTGCTGGATGTGGCCAAGAACATTCTGTACATCCAGGAACGTCGGCGCATCGAGCTGTTCATGCGTGAAGACGTGTACGGCCAGTTTGTCACCTGCCTGGCGTTTTTCCCCCGTGATATCTACAACACTGAGCTGCGCCTGAAGGTGGAGCAGGTGTTGCGTGAACAGCTGGAAGCCGAAGATATCGAGTTCGTGACCCATTTCTCCGAATCGGTGCTCGCCCGGGTACAGTTCACCATCCGAGTGCCGCAGATGGAGAACCGGGAAATTCCACTGCAGAAAATCCGCAACAAGGTGATCGAGCTGGCGCAATCCTGGCGCGATGGCCTGAGCGAAGCGCTCAGCGAATCTTACGGCGAGGAGCGTGGCAACGAGCTCTATCGCCTGTGGGGCAGTGGCTTCCCGGCCAGTTATACCGACATGTTCTCACCGCGCCGGGCCGCCATTGACCTGGAACACATTGCCGGTGCCTGCGCGGGTAAAGATCTGACCATGAGCTTCTACCGGGCGCTGGAGGAAGACGAAACCACCCTGCATTTCAAGCTCTTCTATCCGAACGAGCCACTGCCGTTGTCGGACGTAATGCCCATTTTTGACAATCTGGGGTTCCGGGTTATCGGCGAGCATCCGTTTGAGGTGCGGGATCACGGCGGGCGTACGGTCTGGATTCACGATTTCACCCTGCAGACCCACGATGGCGAGGTGGTGGACATCCACCGCATCCGGCCGATTTTCGAGGACCTGTTCCGCAAGGTCTGGCACGGCGATGCGGAAAACGACGCCTTCAACCGCTTGCTGTTGTCGTCCTACATGAGCTGGCGGGAAATTGCCCTGCTGCGCACTTACGCTCGGTACATGCGGCAGATCCGGTTTTCCAACAGCCAGACCTTTATCTCCAATACGCTGGTTGGCCACGTAGAACTGACCCGCATTTTGCTGGATGTATTCGATGTTCGCTTTAACCCGGAACGGGGCCAGAGCAAAGGCAAGCGGGAAGCGGCCCAGCAGAAGCTGGAAATCGAATTCAACGCTGGCCTGGACCAGGTGGAAAACCTCAGTGAAGACCGGGTGCTGCGCCTGTATCTGGAGCTGATGCAGGCCACGCTGCGCACCAACTACTTTCAGCCGGATGAAGCAGGCCGGCCCAAGCCTTACATCAGTGTGAAGTTTGACCCCACGCAGATCCCGGACATGCCGCTGCCGATGCCCATGTACGAGATTTTCGTCTATTCACCGCGCATCGAGGGTGTGCACCTGCGTGGCGGCAAAGTGGCCAGGGGCGGTCTGCGCTGGTCTGATCGTTTCGAGGATTACCGCACCGAGATTCTTGGCCTGGTGAAAGCCCAGCAGGTGAAAAACGCGGTGATCGTGCCGGTGGGCGCCAAGGGCGGCTTTGTTGCCAAACAACTGCCGGATCCGTCCGACAGGGAAGCCTTCCAGGCGGAGGGCATCGCCGCTTACAAGACCTTTATCTGTGGCCTGCTCGACATCACCGATAACCTGGTGGATGCCGGCATTCAGCCACCGGAAAACGTGGTGCGCCAGGATGACGACGATCATTACCTGGTGGTGGCGGCCGACAAGGGCACCGCGACCTTCTCCGATATCGCCAACGGCCTGGCGGCGGAATATGGCTTCTGGATGGGCGATGCCTTCGCCTCCGGCGGCTCCAACGGCTACGACCACAAGAAAATGGGCATTACCGCCCGTGGGGCCTGGGTGTCGGTGGAACGACACTTCCGGGAAATGGGTATCAACACCGCCGAAGACGAGTTCACCGCGATTGGTATCGGTGATATGGGCGGCGACGTATTCGGCAACGGTCTGCTGTGTTCCGAAAAAACCCGCCTCGTGGCGGCGTTCAACCACGTTCATATCTTCATCGATCCCGAGCCGGATGCCGAGAAGAGCTACAAGGAACGCCTGCGGTTGTTCAAGGCGCCCCGTTCCGCGTGGACTGATTACGACAGCAAGCTGATCTCCAAAGGCGGCGGGGTATTCAACCGTAGCGCCAAATCCATTCCGGTCAGCCCGGAAATGAAGAAGTTGCTGGGTATCAAGGCCGACCGCGTGCCTCCCAACATGCTGATCAGCCATATTCTGAAAGCCCAGGTGGATCTGCTCTGGGTTGGCGGTATCGGTACCTATGTGAAAGGCACGTCTGAAAGTCACAGTGATGTCGGCGACAAGGCCAACGATGCATTGCGCATCAACGGCAACGAGCTGCGCTGCAAGGTGGTTGGTGAAGGCGGCAACCTGGGCATGACTCAGCTCGGGCGCATCGAATTCGCCCTCAAGGGCGGGCGCCTGAACACCGATTTCATCGACAACTCCGGTGGCGTGGACTGCTCGGATCACGAAGTGAACATGAAAATCCTGCTCAACCGGGCGGTCGCCATGGGCGACCTGACCGGTAAGCAGCGCAACATCATGCTCGAGGACATGACCGACGATGTCGCCACGCTGGTATTGAAGAACAATTACCGCCAGACACAGGCGCTGAGCATTGCCAGCGATGACACAGCCACGCGCCTGGAAGAATTTCGTCGGCTGATGAACAGCCTGGAGAGTGAAGGCAAGCTGAACCGGGAGCTGGAGTTCTTGCCCACCGACGAAGTACTGGCCGAGCGAAAAATGGCGAAGACCGGGCTGACCCGTCCGGAGCTGTCGGTTCTGATCTCCTACGTGAAAGGCGATCTGAAGCAGACCCTGATCGACAGCTCATTGCCGGACGACCCGTTGCTGGCCGGTGAAATGTATAAAGTGTTCCCGCAGGAACTGAACCAGAAATTCCACAAGGAGCTGGGAGAACACCAGCTGCGCCGGGAAATCATCGCCACCCAGATTGCCAACGACATGGTGAACCATATGGGCATCACCTTCGTTGAGCGGTTGAGCCAGTCCACCGGGGCCGATGCGCCCTCCATTGCCCTGGCCTGGATCATCGCTCGCGATGTGTTCCGTCTGGACAGCTGGTGGGACAAAATTGAATCGCTGGATTATCAGGTGTCCGCCAAGCTTCAGATGCAGCTCATGCAGGACTTGATGCGAGTGATCCGCCGGGCTGTGCGCTGGCTGCTACGCAACCGACGCGCCGAGCTGAACATTCAGAGCCATATGGAACGCTTTGCCGACGGTGTCTGGGCCATTACCTCCAGCCTGCCGGATTACCTGGGGGAACAGGCCCGCAAGAACTGGGAAAAACGCCACGACGAGCTGGTGGAAGCGGGTGTGCCGAAAGACCTGACCTCGGTACTGGCCGGTACCGGCTACCTGTATTCCTCCCTGGGCATTATCGAGGCTCGAGAGGCCACAGGCATGCCGCTGAAGACCGTGGCCAACCTGTACTACGAGCTGGGCGATCAACTCGATCTGACCTGGTTTGCCGATGCCATTGCCGCGCTCACACCGGCTTCCCATTGGCAGGCCCTGGCTCGGGAAAGCTTCCGGGAAGATCTGGACTGGCAGCAGCGTGCCTTGACCACGGGTGTGCTGCAAATGGCGGAAAAACCGGAAAACGTCAGCGAGTGTTTGCAGCAGTGGCAGGACAAGCACAAGCCGATGCTGGATCGCTGGCAGTCCATGCTGGCGGAGTTGAAGAATGTGCGTGAGCCGGAATACGCCATGTTCTCGGTGGCTCTGCGTGAGCTGCTGGATCTGGCTCAGGCCACCATGCACCAGAACCCGGAGGCGGACTGCGGCTAATGGCCACCCTTACCAATACCCATGATGTACTGCTGCGCAATCGTGACCTGCTTGAAGGGCGGATTGCGTTGCTGGGGGTGTCGGACCCGGCGCTGTTGTCGCAATGCCCGGGTTCCGGCCTGGCCATGAGCGAGCATGCTGGTGTGTACGGCCGATTGGCCGACCACGCCGGTTGGCAGGCCTGTTTTGGCTACGATTGCCCGCGGGAAGAAGCCGCAGGGTTCGACACGGTGGTGATCTTTCTGCCCAAGGCTCGGGCGGAACTCGATCTGCGCCTGGCAATGGCCCGTTACCTGGGGCGCGAGCGCGCTACTCTGGTGCTGATCGGCGGCAAGAAGGAAGGTATTGCCGGCGCCGCCAAACAATTCCAGGCGGTGGTCAAAAACGCCGGAAAAATCGACAGCGCCCGCCATTGCCAGGTCTGGTGTGGTTCCAATCAGCATCTGGCCGGGTTTAAGCTGGCTGACTGGCGCCAATGGCAAACGCTGAGCTGTGCCGGGATCGACTGGCCGGTGGCCGGGCTGCCCGGTGTGTTCAGCCTGGATGGGCTGGACGAGGGCACCGAGCTGCTGTTGGAAACCCTGGCCAATGAACCTTTACCGGCCGAATGGGTGCTGGACTTCGCCTGCGGTGCCGGGGTGATTGGCAGCTGGCTGCAGGCTCTGCGCACCAGCCGGCAACAGCCGGTGGGGCAGGTCGACGGCGTGGACGTGCAGGCCCAGGCTGTGAACTGCGCCCGGGCGACCTATGAGAAAAATGGTGTTGTGGGGGAGATTTATCCCTCGGACGGCCTGGCGGGCCTGGATGGTCGCTGGCAGGCAGTGGTCAGCAATCCGCCGTTTCACAGTGGCATTAAAACCGACACCTCGATGACCGAACAGTTTCTGGCACAAGTGGCCAGGCATCTGGAGCCGGGTGGAGAGTTGCGGCTGGTGGCCAACAGTTTCCTGCCCTACGAGGCGTTGATGGCCCGCTACCTTGGGCCGGTGGAGAAACTGGCGCAGAACCGGCGCTTTACCGTCTACCGGGCCTTTCGCAGAGTACCGGCGCGTCGCTGACTGCCAATCTTTTAATCATTAGGCCCGCAATCCCCGGGCCGAGGGCAGCTCGGGTTATCTGGCCGGTTGGTCATAGCCCAACCGAGCCAGGGTATCGACAATGGTCTGGGTCTGGCTGTCCACTTCGATGTTCACCTTTTGGCCTTCACGGGCCTGGCCGAAGGTGGTTGCCCGCAGGGTTTCGGGGATCAGGTGCACGTTAAATCGATTGTCCGCTACCTCGCCAATGGTCAGGCTGGCGCCGTTGATGGCGATGTAGCCCTTGGCGAACAGGTAAGCCGCCCATTGGCCGGGCACCTCGAACCACAGGGTTACATTGTTCTCGGATTCGATGATCTCCACGATACTGGCGGTGGTGTGGATATGGCCACTGAGTAAGTGGCCGCCAATCTCATCGCCGATCCGGGCGGCACGCTCGAAGTTTACCGAATCGCCTTTCTTTAATTGCCCAAGCGTGGTCAGGCGCAGGGTTTCCTGCATGGCATCAAAGTAGAGCAGGTCGTCGTCCTGCCGGGTAACCGTCAGGCAGGTGCCATTGATGGCCACCGAAGCGCCAATACTCACCTGCCGGACCTGATCTTTCGGGAACCTTATAGCCAGTGTGTTGAGGCCCGGTGCTTCGGTGATTCCGGCAATGGTGGCAATACCCTGAACAATGCCTGTGAACATAACGGTCTCCTGCGTACATTTGATTCGGGCGCCAGAATAGCAGACCCTTTGGCAAAACCGGGTCAAGAAAACCCGATAAACGTCGATACCCGATTGTAACGGAAAAACAGGCAACATCAGTCATGGCCGAGAACAGCGCAGCGCAAAACTCCTCCGAAACGCCCGGTGCGGTATTGCATCCCGGCCGCGCTGCCGATCCCGCTCCGGAGGCTGATAATGTCGGCGAGCCAGCAGCAGCCAGCGAGCACGAGCCTCGGGTGGAATCCGATGCAACCGCTGAGACAGCCGCTGTGCCAGATACCGACGGCGACGAAAACGGCAGTGAAGCAGAGCAGGAACCCGAAGCAGCGGAGCAGGCGATGGCCCAATCCCGGCAACGAAAACTGCGGTTGTTGCTGCGCCAGTGTGACCGGGTGATGCTGATGGACTTTAACCTGTTGTCCATGTCTGACTGGCCAGACAACTTCAGCATGGCCGCTGCCCGGCGAAGCCGGGATTTGTGGATTTTCAGTGCCCTGATTGCCGCTTCCATTTTCCTGAGCGGCCTGACCGGCTATGTGCCCGCCTGGCTGGCCGGCGGCAGCCTGGGTGCCTTCGTCATTATACTGCTATTGGGTGTGCCCTTTGTCCGGCGCGTGTATACGGACAAACCCTCGTATATGGATCTGCTGTTAAAGCGCCAGCAGTTGTTGCGTGATGCCCGCAAACACGCCGCCCACCTGGAAGGCAAGGATGGCCTGGCCTGGCAGTGCCTGCGCCTGGCCGATTACAACCCCAGCCTCCGGCATCGGCGGTTTCGGGTACTGACCCAATTGTCCGAGCATCGGGGACTGACTAACTGGCTGAATAGGCGGGATCGTATCCGGCTGTATCTGATTTTCCTGCTGGAGGCGGAAAAAGCCTACACACGCGCCCAGGACGATTTCTTTGCCGGCCACCAGAAAGCCATCGACCGGGGCTGGCCGGAGGTGGCCGCGGCCACCCGGGAACCGGCTGATATGGACGCCGATGGGGAAGAGGGCGCTGCCGGCGAATCAGGAGAGGAACAGGAGGGAGACCCGGAAACACAGGCCAGACCGGACAAGCCCGCGGCAACTTGACAGTATTTCGTTTGAAACGTATGTTTCAAACGAAATGACTCCAAAGGTGTTTCCTCCTCATGGCCCAATCCGATACGGTTGATCGCATTCTCGATGCCGCCGAAGTGCTGTTTGCCGAGCGCGGCTTCGCTGAAACATCCCTGCGCATGATCACCAGTAAGGCCAGGGTTAACCTGGCTGCGGTCAACTACCATTTCGGTTCCAAGAATGAACTGATCCACGCGGTGTTTGCCCGCTTTCTTACGCCTTATTCCTCCACCCTGGGTGAAGCCTTTGACGAACTGGAAGCGGAAAGCGGCGGACAGGCTCCCTCCCTCGATCGCATTCTATGGGCTCTGGCGGAAAGCACCGCACGTATGCCTCAGCGCAACGAGAAGGGTATTTCGATTTTTATGCGGCTGTTGGGGCTGGCCTACACTCAGTCACAGGGCCATTTGCGCAAATTCCTGGAAGAAGAGTACAGCGAGCCGTTTGGCCGATTCATGCGGCTGCTGAAGGAAGCTACGCCGGAGCTGTCGGCGGTCGACCGTTACTGGCGCATTCAGTTTATGCTCGGTGCCACCGCGTTCACCATGTCCAGCAGCGATGCTCTGATCGATATTCTGGAAACCAAGATCGGTGTGGAAACGTCGGTGCAGGAAATCGCCGCCCGCCTGGTGCCGTTCCTGGCTGCCGGCATGAAAGCGGCGGATAAAATCCAGCAACCTCCCCACGGTCACTGAGTCGGCGCTTGCCCGGGCGCGTAGGGCTAGGGTAATCTTGCCCTATGCCTGCAGATTCAGACCTTTATCCCCGGATTGCCATTTCCCTGGCCGAGCAGACGTTGACGCTGTTCGATGCCAGCGGCGAGCCCGTGGCCTGTTGGCCGGTATCCACCGGCTTGAACGGTGCCGGTGAGCAGGACGGCAGTGGTTGCACGCCGCGCGGGCGACACTACATCCGTGCCAAAATTGGTGCCCGCCAGCCGCTGAATACGGTATTTCGCGGCCGCCGGCCCACCGGCGAACTTTACTGTCCGGAGCTGGCGGAACAATACCCTGATCGTGACTGGATTCTTACCCGTATCCTGTGGCTGTGTGGCATGCAGTGGGGTGGGAATCGCGGGCCGGGTGTGGATACCTTTCGTCGCTTCATATACATTCACGGCACGCCGGATTCCGAGCCCATGGGCGTGGCCCGGTCGCATGGTTGTGTGCGCATGCGCAACGCCGATATTGCCGGGCTTTTTGACCGTGTGCCGATAGGCACAGCAGTGACCATTTCCTGATTTCGCGGCTTTCAGAGGAACTGACGGTGAGCCAGATACTGAACACAATGAATGAGTGGATCAAACAGTTCGGGCTGATGTCCGAAGGCTGGCGTGCCGGCATCCTGGTGTTTTTGCTGGTGTTTGGCACCGCCACTGCCGCGTTCATTGTCAGTCGGCTGATACTGGCTCTGGAACGCAAATTCGCCAAAACCGGCAACCTCTGGGACGATGCCGTGCTGCACGCCGCCCGCCGGCCGCTGGTGGCGTTTGTCTGGGTGCAGGGGGTGTTCTGGGCCTCTGAAGTGGCTCACCATTTTTCTGAAGCCGAAATTTTCACCTACAACGGCGCCTTCCTGCAGGTGGGCGTGGTCTGGGTGATCGTCTGGTTCCTGTTCGGGCTGGTCAAACAGATCGAGAGCATTCTGGTTTCGCCGCTGAAAATGCGTAAACCGATGGATTACACCACGGTTAATGCCATTAGCAAGTTGCTGCGGGCGGTGATCATCATTACCGCCGTGCTCACCGCGCTGCAGACCCTCGGTTTCAGTATCTCCGGCGTGCTGGCTTTTGGTGGCGTGGGTGGTATTGCCGTGGGCTTCGCCGCCAAGGATTTGCTGGCCAACTTTTTCGGCGGGTTCATCATCCATCTGGATCGGCCGTTCAAGGTGGGGGACTGGGTACGCTCGCCGGACCGCAACATTGAAGGCACGGTGGAGCACATCGGCTGGCGGCTGACTACCATTCGCACGTTTGATCACCGACCGCTGTATGTGCCCAACGCCGCCTTTACCACCATTGCGGTGGAAAACCCCTCGCGCATGTTCCATCGTCGTATCTTCGAAACCGTTGGCATCCGCTATGCCGACGTGAGCAGCATGAAGGCCATCGTTGACGATATTCGCAGCATGCTGGAAAACCACGAAGACATTGCCAGCGACCAGACCATGATCGTCAACTTCCTGGCCTTCAATGCCTCGTCGCTGGACATAATGGTGTACACGTTTACCAAAACCACCCAGTGGGTGCGGTTTCACGAGGTGAAGGAAGACGTGCTGTTGAAAATTTCCGAAATCATTCAGAACCACGGTGCCGAGATTGCCTTCCCGACACGCACCCTGCATCTGCCGGATGGCGTTCAGGTGAACGAGGCCATGGCAGCGCAGACCGCAGGCGGCGCCTCGTCCGGGGACAGCCAACCGGCGGGCACGGGAGTAAAATCATGAGCGAAAAAACAGCAACCGGCCCTGTCGGTATTATTGGCGGTACCGGGCTGACCCGGCTGAGCGGGCTGGTGATCGAGGGCGAGCAGCAGGTGGTCACCGATTGGGGCGAGCCGTCTGACCGGCTGGTCAAGGGCCGGCTGGGGGAGCAGGAAGTGGTGTTTCTGGCTCGCCATGGCAATCCGCACCGAATTCCACCTCATCAAGTGAATTACCGGGCCAATCTTCAGGCGCTTTATGACGCGGGCGTGCGCACCGTGGTGGGGGTCAATGCGGTTGGCGGTATTCATCAGAATATGGGGCCAGCCCACGTTGTGATCCCTGATCAGCTGATTGATTACACCTGGGGCCGCGCCAGCACGTTTTTCGAAGGCGATCTGGAGGCCACGACTCACATCGATTTCACCTGGCCGTACTGCGAAAACAGCCGGCAGGCCCTGATTGAAAGCGCGAAAGTAGCGGGGGTTGCCTTCTCGGATTTCGGGGTTTACGGAGCCACCCAGGGGCCGAGATTGGAAACCGCCGCCGAGATACGGCGCATGGAGCGGGATGGCTGTGACCTGGTGGGCATGACCGGCATGCCCGAAGCGGTACTGGCGGCGGAGCTGGGCATGCGCTATAGCTGCTTGGCGCTGGTGGTTAACTGGGCCGCCGGCAAATCAGAGGCCATTATCACCATGGAAGAGATTGAGGCGGCCATTGAACAAGGCATGACCGGCATCAAGCAGATTCTGGAGCAGTCGGTGGCCAATCTGGGCCGGCTTACTCCTCGATAGGCTCGAAGTAGACCAGAACGCCGAGGGTGGGGGAGTCGATAAAGTGGATTTCCCCGCTGCGCATACGGCGTACTTCCCGAATCCAGGTGACTAACTCCGGATCGACGGTGGGAGGCACGGTGGACAGCTCGGTTTGTCGAGCATCGCTGCCGCTGGTGGCTTCCGTGGCATTGGCCGTTTGCTCGCCCGAGGCTTCATTATTCGCCATCACCCGAGCAGCTTCGGCTTCCGCCTGCTCGCGCGCCTCGGCCAATGCTTCTTCGGTTACCTGCCAGTGATTAAGGTCGACGTCCACATGCAGATAGCGCCGGCGTTCGATACCGATGGTGCCTTCGATCTCGCGATGACCGGCGGCGGTCAGCCAGTCGCCCAGGGCCACCCGCATGGGGCCGGTGTCTTCACCGGGCGGGAATCCCTGGTACCAGCCGGCGGCTGCCAGCACTCGGTAACGGCCGGTGTTTTCCAGCCGGCGTGCCGATTGCCCCAGGTGCATCTGGTTGCGGCCGAGCAGTTTCAGGTCTGTCGCCCGGGAGCCGCCCTCACTTTCCACCCAAAGGTTTCGTGCCGAACTGACCGGCGGTTCCACCTTCTTGCCGGCCATCTGCTCTTCCACATCGGCCGGATCCACCAACCTTTTCAGAATGACCAGTTCAGCGCGGTAATAGTCATCCGGCACTGGCTCGGGAATGACCTGGGCCAGTGCCCCGGCGGCGGGCAGGGTCGCAAGCGCCGCCACCAGAGCGGCGTTTCTGAGAAAACTGTGGATTGGCAAGGGGCGTACTCCCGGTGATTCGTTCAGACTCACGAGGCTTTGCGGGCGGCTTCGGCCGGCGTTAGCTCGCGCAGCATTTCAGCAATGGCATCGAGTTTACCACTGGTGGAATCATCATTCAGCCGGAAGCCAAAGCTGTTGGCCCCTTCAAGCTTGTAGGTGTCGGGCGCGGATTGCACCTTTTTCACCAGTTCCAGCGGATCGACCGGTGTGGATTCGCCAAATTCCAGGCGCACCCATTCGCGGCCCGCATCCACCTTATTAATGCCCAAAGCCTCTGCCTTTATGCGCAGACGGGTCTGGTTTACCAGGTTCTTCGCCGGCTCCGGCAGCAGGCCGAAGCGATCAATCATCTCCACCTGCAGTTCCTTCAGCTCGTCTTCGTTCTTCACGCTGGCAATGCGTTTGTAAAGCATCAGGCGGTTATGAACATCTGGCAAATAGTCGTCGGGAATCAGTGCCGGGATGCGCAGGTTCATCTCGGTGCCGTGGCTCAGGGGCAGCTCGGCGTTCGGGGTGCGGCCCTCGCGGATGGCCTTGACCGCTTCGTCCAGCAACTGCATGTACAGGCTGAAGCCGATGGTCTCTATCTGGCCGCTCTGTTCTTCGCCCAGCAGCTCGCCGGCGCCGCGGATTTCCAGGTCGTGGGTGGCGAGCATGAAGCCGGCGCCCAGGTCCTGGGCCTCAGCGATGGCGTCCAGGCGCTTTTTGGCATCGGCGGACAGACTCTTGGGCGGTGGCGTTAGCAGGTAGGCATAAGCCTGGTGGTGCGAACGGCCCACGCGTCCCCGTAGCTGGTGCAGCTGGGCCAGGCCGAACTTGTCCGCGCGCTCGATGATGATGGTGTTGGCGCTGGGGATGTCGATGCCGGTTTCCACGATGGTGGTGCACACCAGCACGTTGAAGCGCTTGTGGTAGAACTCCGACATGATCTGTTCCAGCTGGCGCTCGCGCATCTGGCCGTGGGCCACGCCCACCCGCGCTTCGGGCACCAGGTTACGGATGTCTTCGGCGGTCTTCTCGATGGTGGCTACATCGTTGTGCAGGAAGTACACCTGACCACCGCGCAGGATTTCCCGCAGGATGGCTTCCTTGGCCATCACGTCGTCACGCTGGCGCACGAAGGTTTTCACCGACAGCCGGCGGGCTGGTGGCGTGGCGATGATCGACAGATCCCGCAGGTGACCCATGGCCATGTTCAGGGTGCGGGGGATGGGCGTGGCGGTCAGGTTGAGCATGTCCACTTCCGCCCGCAGGGCCTTTAGCCGTTCTTTCTGCTGTACGCCAAAACGGTGTTCCTCATCGATGATCACCAGCCCCAGGTTCTTGAACTTGATGTCGCCCTGCAGCAGCTTGTGGGTGCCGATCACGATGTCGGCTTTTCCTTCCTCAATCGCCTCCATGGCTTTGCTGGTCTGCTTACCGCTGCGGAAGCGGCTGAGTAGTTCCACCTGCACGGCGGTGTCCGAGAACCGGTCCCGGAAGGATTCGTAATGCTGCTGGGCCAGCAGGGTAGTGGGCACCAGGACCGCCACCTGTTTGCCCGACCAGGTGGCCAGGAAGGCAGCGCGCATGGCCACTTCGGTTTTGCCGAAGCCGACATCGCCGCAAACGAGTCTGTCCATGGGCTGTTCGCTGGTCATGTCCTCGAACACCGACTGGATGGCCACTTGCTGGTCCGGGGTTTCCTCAAACGGGAAGCCAGCGGCGAAGGCCCGGTAGGCTTCTTTCGGGTCTTCGAACTGGAAGCCCTTGCGGGCCTCCCGGCGGGCGTACACGTCCAATAATTCGGCGGCGGTGTCGCGGATTTTCTCCAGGGCTTTCTGCTTGGCGTTGCTCCAGCGCTCGGTACCCAGCTTATGCAGCGGCGCGTGCTCCTCGTCGGTGCCGGAATAACGCGAGATCAGGTGCAGGTTGGAGACTGGCACATACAGCTTGGAGCCGCCGGCGTATTCCAGCGTCAGGAATTCATCCGAACTGCCACCGGCGGAAATGGTCTCCAGCCCCTTGTAGCGGCCCACGCCGTGATCGATATGGACCACTGGCGAGCCGATCCGCAACTCGGACAGGTCGCGATAGCCGGAGTCGTCGACCTCGGTGGGCTTTTCCCGACGCCGGCGCTGCAGCACCTGCTGGCCGAACAGGGCGGTTTCGGTGATCAGCGCCAGGTGCTGGTCGGGCAGAAGCATGCCCTGTTCCATGGGCGCGATGGTGATGGCCAGGGTATGCTCGTCATCCTCGACGAAGGCATTCCAGTTGGCCACCGTGGCCGGTTTCAAGCCGTGTTCGGACAGGTTCTCAATCAGGGCTTCGCGACGTCCTGACGATTCGGCGCAAATCAGTACCCGGCCGGCGAAATCGTTCAGGAAGCGTTTCAGGCGCCCGGCCGGGTCGGCGGCGCGGCCGTCCATGGCCACATCCGGCAAGGATTCGGTGTGGCAATTATGGGTGGCGTTGCCCTGAAGCTCGTTGCTGGCACAGGTCACCCGCGGATACTGCTTGAACTGGCCAAACACCTCGTCTTGCTGCAAGAACAGCTCACCCGGCGGCAGGATTGGGCGCAGGCGGTCGTGCCGGCGGTCTTCGTATCGGGCACGGGTTTCGGCATCAAAGGCGGCGACGGCATCGTTCAGCCCGTCGGCGGTGAACACCAGGGTGTCGGTCGGCAGGTAATCGAACAGGGTGGCGGTTTCATCGAAAAACAGCGGCAGATAGTACTCGATACCCGGCGGCGTAATACCGCTGCTGACATCCTGATAGACGGTGGCATTTTTGTCGGCGTCCGGAAAATGTTCGAACCAGCGGTTACGGAACCCGGAACGGGCCTGTTTGTGCCAGGGAAACTCGTGCGCCGGCAGCAGTTCGATTTGCTCGATCCGATCAATGGAGCGCTGGGTTTCTGGATCAAAGGTGCGCAGGGTTTCGATTTCGTCGTCGAACAGGTCGATCCGGTAGGGCAGGTTCGACCCCATGGGGTAGATGTCCAGGATTGCCCCGCGCACGGCGTACTCACCGTGCTCGTAGACGTTCTCCGCATGGTGGTAACCGGCTGATTCCAGCTGCAGGCGCCAGGCATCGATATCGAGGGTTTCGCCCACTTTTAATAGCAGGGTGTTGCCCTGCAGGTAGCTGGGCGGGGCCAGGCGGTGCATCAGGGTGCGCGCCGGCACTACCAATATGCCGTGTTGTGTGGACGGCAGGCGGTGCAGGGTGCGCAGGCGCCGGGAGGTGATGTCCTGATGTGGTGAAAACAGGTCGTAGGGCAGGGTTTCCCAGTCCGGCAAGGACAACAGTTCCAGACCTTCCTCGGTGACCGTGGCGCCGTCTTCCTCTGGCGGCAGATTCAGAAAAAACCGGATGGACTGCTCCAGGCGAATGGCGTCGTCGGTACTGCGGGTGACAACCAGGGTCAGGCCTTTGTGGCTCTGTGCGCTCTCGCAGATCGCCAGCGCATCACTGCAGCCATGCAACTCGCCCCATTTTCGGTGGTCGGCGGGCTTTTCCGGCGCGCCGGGCGCCAGCAGTTGGTGATGCAACGATGAAGCCTTTGAGGAACCTTTGCTCATGGGCCTGGAAATCTCCTGAATATAATGGGTCAAAGCCTGGGCGGTGCTATTCTAGCGCCCGGGTGTTGCAGTGTCATGGCAGCGGAGACGGGTTTGCCTCAAGTCATTTGCCGTCGGGGCACTTAAATTGGATAATACGCGCCCCAATTATTTTCAGTGCGAAACGAGGTCACAACCGTGAGTCACGAACAGATCAACCAGCACCTGTCCAACTGGACTGACCGAGAGTCCACCGCCGAAGCCATGATCCCGTTGATCGGCCGGCTGAACCGCAAGAACAACGTTGTTACGTCTGTTTATGGCCGTGCGATCATCAACCAATCCGTGATCGACATTATTCGCGCCCACCGTTTCGTGCGTCAGGTCGAGGACAGCGAGCTGTCTGTTCACGACACCCTGCCGATTCTGGAGGCCATGGACAAGCTGGAGCTGGGTCGTGGTCACGTGGACATCGGCAAACTGGCGGTCAAGTTCAAGGAAAGCGGTGTCAGTGATCTCACCGAATTCCTGAAGCAGGAAATTGGTCCGATTGTCGGCCAGTACAAGGCTGAATGTGCTGACCAGGACGTTCGGGACACCAAAGACGTGGTTCTGTATGGCTTCGGTCGTATCGGCCGTTTGCTGGCCCGTATCCTGATCGAGAAAGCCGGCGGCGGTGCCAACCTGCGCCTGCGCGCCATTGTTGTACGCAAGGGCAAGGCCGACAACGATCTGCAGAAACGCGCCAGCCTGCTGCGCCGTGATTCCGTGCATGGCCCGTTTGACGGCACCATCACCGTGGACGAAGAAGACTCCGCGCTGATCGCCAACGGCAACTACATCAAGGTGATCTACTCAGACGGCCCGGACCAGGTGGATTACACCCAGTACGACATCAACAACGCCATTGTCATCGACAACACCGGTATCTGGCGTGACGAAGATGGCCTTGGTCTGCACCTGAAGTCCAAGGGCGTCAGCCGGGTGATCCTGACTGCGCCGGGCAAGGGCGATATCAAAAACATCGTATACGGCATCAACAGCGATTCCATCACCGATGACGACAAGATTTTGTACGCCGCGTCCTGTACCCCCACCGCCACTACCCCGGAACCGAAAGCGATTCACGATCAATACGGAATCGAAAACGGTCATGTGGAGACCGTTCCCTCCTACACCAACGACCAGACCCTAACCGAACACTCCCACAAGGGTACCCGTCGTGGCCGTTCAGCTCCGCTGAACATGGTGATTACCGAAACTGGCGCCGCCAAGGCCGGGGCCAAGGCGCTGCCGGAGCTGAAGGGCAAGTTGAGCGGCAACGCCATCCGCGTTCCGACCCCGAACGTGTCCATGGCGATTCTGAACCTGAATCTGAAGAAAGACGTGGACGTTGATATGGTCAACGACTACCTGCGCGACATGGCGTTGCACTCCGAGCTGCAGAAACAGATCGACTTCGTGAATTCACCGGAAGTGGTGTCCACCGACTTCGTTGGCTCGCGCCACGCCGGTGTGGTGGACGCCCAGGCCACCATTGCCGAAGGCAATCGCCTGATCCTGTACGTGTGGTACGACAACGAATTTGGCTACAGTGCCCAGGTCATTCGCTGTGTAAACGACATGGCCGGCATCGACCACCCGATCTTCCCGAAGCGGGTGCGCGACTAAGGTCGTAGTGTTAACTACGCAGTCTTGAGGGAACCCCGATGACTTCTGGTTGTCGGGGTTTTTTACATCCTGAGAACGGCTGACGCCGGCCGGTTTCAGGTGGAAATGAATTTCCTTAATCTCTATAATTGGCGCGATTTTGGGTATGTCTGGCGCCCCGTTTCCCAACATTTCCTGCATGGCACGTCCTGCAACGAATAATGGGCCACCGGGAGTCGGGCGTTGAAATTTTCAGAAAGTTTCTGATGATTGGACGAGGCTAATGATCAAGATCAAGAAAGGCCTGGATCTTCCCATCAGCGGCGCCCCCGAACAGACCATTACGGACGGTAAATCGATTCGCCACGTGGCGTTGATCGGTTTTGACTACCACGGCATGAAGCCGACCATGGCTGTGAAAGAAGGGGACCGCGTCAAGCGCGGCACGCTGCTGTTTACGGACAAGAAGACCGAAGGCGTTCGTTACACCTCGCCGGCCGCCGGTGTGGTAAAAGAAATCAATCGCGGTGAGCGCCGCGTTTTTCAGTCCGTGGTTATCGAGATCGATGGCGATGAGGCTGAGACCTTCGCCCGCTATGACGATGCGGATCTTGCCGGCCTGGAGCGCCAGCAGGTGGTGGATAACCTGGTGGAATCTGGCCTCTGGACGGCCCTGCGTACCCGTCCGTACAGCAAGGTGCCGGAGATTGATTCTACGCCCAACTCCATTTTCGTTTCCGTGATGGACACCAATCCGCTGGCAGCAGACCCGACGGTGATCATCGGAGAAAATGCCAAGGCGTTCGAGAAAGGCCTGAGCATCCTCACCAAGCTGACCAACGGCAAAGTGTTTGTCACCGGCAAGCCGGGCTCCGACGTGGCGGTACCCAAGACCGACCGTGTGGAAGTGCAGCAATTTGACGGCGTACACCCGGCCGGCAACGTGGGCACCCATATCCATTATCTTGATCCGGTGGTCGGTGATAAAACCGTCTGGTCCATCAACTACCAGGACGTGATCGACATCGCCAAACTGTTCGAAACCGGTGAAGTGCCGGTCGAGCGAATTGTTGCCATCGGCGGGCCGAAAGCGCTCAAGCCTCGTCTGGTCCGTACCCGTCTGGGTGCCAGCCTGCCGGAACTGCTGGATGGCGAAACTGCCACCGATTGCGAAGTACGCTCCATTTCCGGTTCCGTGTTTGGTGGTCGCCGTGGTGATGGCCCCTGTGCCTACCTGGGCCGGTTTGCCAACCAGGTGACCGTGTTGGAAGAGCAGACCAAGCGTGAGTTCATGGGATGGCTGTCGCCGGGCCCGAACAAGTTCTCGGTGATGAATATCTACCTGTCCAAGCTCAACCCGGGCAAACTGTTCAACTTCACCACAACCACCAACGGCAGTGAACGTGCCATGGTGCCGGTAGGTAACTACGAGGCCATCATGCCTCTGGATATTCTGCCAACCCAGCTGCTGCGCTCACTGATTGTGGGTGACACCGAAACGGCACAGAAACTGGGTGCCCTGGAGCTGGACGAAGAAGATCTGGCGCTGTGCACCTTAGTGTCCACAAGCCAATATGCATATGGTCCGATTCTCCGCGAAAACATGACCCGCATCGAGACCGAGGGCTCACTACGACGGCGATCAGACAGATTCTCGATAGCATCGAGCATCACTTTGAAAAAGCTGGAAAATACGAACGCAGGTATTCACTGTACGAATCGGGCGACACCATCATCACCTCC
>JABXHG010000128.1 GCA_013393545.1 Alteromonadaceae bacterium
GGCACGTGTTTCCAAACCCTGGCCGAAGGCCAGCAGGTTAAGTTCACCGTTCCCCAGGGCCAGAACCGTCCTCAGGCGGAGAACGTTGTTGCTCTCTAATCCCTGATGGATTAGGCAATAACCGCCAAAAAGGCAGCTTCGGCTGCCTTTTTTTGTGCCCGGAAAATCTTCGGAATTCTGGAGATACCAGGGCTGACGCCCGGGTGCCCGACGAAAAAGCCGGGCGCCTGAAGCAAATTATTGGGCAAAAATTTCTTTGTAGAAAGACAATGTGCCTTCCCAGGCGCGACGGGCCGCGTCTTCGTCATAGCCCACCGGCATATCGAATTTCTCGGCAATTCGGTCGGCACCGGGGTTGGTAAATGAATGCTGCACGCCGGGGAAAGACACCAATGTCAGATCCACCTGCGCGTTTTGCATTTCCTCTACCAGGCCCGCAACCTGTTCGGCCGGTACCATTGGGTCGGCGCCGCCGGTATATACCTGTACCCGCGCGGTAATTTCACCGGCTTCGGCCTGGATCGGGCTCGACAGCGAGCCGTGATAACTGACCACGCCGTCCAGATCCATTCCCATGCGCGCCATGTTCAGTACCACCGCTCCACCGAAGCAGTAACCCTGGGCGGCAATGCGGTCGGGGTCCACGCTTTCATGATTTTGTAGCAGCTCCATGGCCTTGCGGAACCTCTCGGCGGTCTGGTCCAGATCCCTGGTGGCTTCCCTGGCAAATTCTCCGGCCGTGTCCGGGTGGTCGGCCTGTTTGCCGGAACCATACATGTCCAGGGCAAACGCCGTGTAGCCCGAGGCAGCCAGTTTCTCGGCCTGTTCCCGGGCAAATTCATTGTGTCCCCACCATTCGTGCACCACCAGCACGCCGGGTTGCTGGTGTTCGGCCTCGTCGTCCCAGGCCATGTAGCCGGTGTAGGTTTCACCGTTGACCTCGTAATCCATGGTTTTGGTCTGCAGCTCCGCCAGTGTGGCTGGTACTTGAAGGGCTAGTGTCAGAGTAACTGTGGTGGCAGCCAGATGTCCGGGTTTAAGCATGGTGCGGCTTCCTTTTCCTGGTGTACTGGTATGAATTGATGAGAATCTGAACAAAATACTTTCAACTTGAGTGTCATTGACTATAGTCAATATTACGAGCGGTAGTTGATCCGGATTTATCGAATACCGTACTTGTGAATACCAACAACAGCAAAATGAGGGGGTGATCCCATGCTCCTGTCGCACGCGTTTGGTCTCTTTTCCCATCCAGATCAGGAATGGGCCAGTATCCGGAAAGAGCATGAAACTCCTACCCGGCTCTACATAACTTATGTCGTGATTCTTGCGGCTATTGCGCCGATCTGCGCTTACATCTCCACGGCCCATTTTGGTTGGGAGGTTGGCGCTGACCGGCTGATTAAGCTCACCGAAATCAGTGCGGTACAGCTCAGTGTTCTGACTTATCTGGCCATGCTGGTGGGTGTTTTTGCTTTGGGTTACGCCATTAACTGGATGGCCCGCACCTACGGTGCCAAGGAGGAACATGTGCCCTCCAATGGCATTGCCCTGGCGGCCTATTCCTGTACGCCGCTTTTCCTGGCGGGCTTTGCCCTGCTTTATCCGGAGCCCTGGTTCAACGCCATCGTGTTCCTGGCTGCCGCCTGCTATGGCGCCTGGTTGATGTATGACGGCCTGCCCATTGTTATGGGCATCGAGAAAGAGCAGGCGGAGCTGTACGGGGTGTCGCTGCTCACTGTTGCACTGGTGATTCTGGTGTCCACTCGAGCGGGTTCGGCTATCCTGTGGAACGTTGGTTTTGCGCCGGCGTTTGTCAGTGGTTGACGACTTTTGCGAAACATCATCAGACGGGAGCTTCGGCTCCCGTTTTTTATGTGGCCGGGCCCCGGGCTGGCTTCAGGGCAGCCCGCGAGTAATCACCGATGGGTCGCCACGACCTTCCACGGCGGCCAGCTCGGCACTGGACAACCATTCACCGGGTGGTTTGTCCAGCACGGCGGCGCAGGCCGCCAGGGCATGGCCCCAGGTGCAGCGGTTGGCGAATAGCATGCCGCTTTCATTCAGGGTGCCGCCCCGGTTGATATAGCCCAGCACCCGGGAGTGAATCGGGTGCGGGAACAGGGTATGCATATGGCCCCGGAACACTTCCGGGCGCATGTGGGTCGACGCCACGCGCCGCTGCATCCGATGAGGGAACAGCCGCTCTCGCTCGAATTCGGTCAGGCAGGCGGCGGCCTCCATGCCATCCCGGGGCTGGCGAAAACGCCCGGGTTCCTGCACATACACCAGGCGGAAGGGTGTACCGGTCTCGCGCAACCGCTCACAGGCCCGAATGGCCTCAGATAGCTGATAGGCGCCACTGGCAATCAACAGCACCGGCTCCTCGCCGGCCGAGGTGTCCTCATCCACCACCAGGGCACCGTGTTTGGCAAGGGTTTGGGCCTCCCCGGCGTTGAACACCAGTGGCCGTTCGCGTTTGGGAACCACCATGCAGCTGATCCGGCCCCTTTCGGTGAAGACCGACGGCAGTACTGCGAGCGTGCTGTTGTAATCGGCCGGAAACAGCACCCGTGAGACATCGCCCATTTCGCCGAACATGGCTTCGCAGAAGGTGGTGTCCTGGTGGGACTGTTCATTCTTGCCGTTTTCCCAGGTATGGGAAGTGGCGATCACCGGGAAGCCCAGCCACCGGGCGGGACGGCCCACTTCTTTCTGGTTGCGGGCAAAGATCAGTTCCTGGCGGATGGCGCCGAGCATTTTCACACAGAAGGCTTCGTAGCTGGCCACCAGATTCAGGCCGGCCTTGTTGGCCAGGCAGGCCGATACCACGGCCTCTTCGTTCAGGGCGGTGATGATTTTGCCGTGTACGTCTTCCTGCTGGTTCTCCGGCTGGTTGACCCGGTGTTTCAGTGCTTTCAGGACACCGGTCAGCCGGTTGCTGGCCAGTTCGTCCGGGTTGCCGACCCGGGGCCGCAAGTGCGGGTTGTCAGCCACCAGGGCCTGGAAAAATTCGTCCACCGCGCTCATGGGGGAGGCCTGGTTCTGGCCCCAGGGCAATGCCGGCAGATTGGGCTCGGCGGGATTGCGCAACGCCAGCGGGTGGTCTTTCTCCAGTGGCCGTTGCTGTTGCTGGTGTTCGTTCAGCAGGCTGACCGACAGGCCCAGTTCCCCGGATTCCACCCACAGCGGCTGGATGTGTTCGTTGAACAGATCCCGCGCCCTGGCATCCAGCCGGGGATTGCCCGGTAACGGCAGGTTGTGGGCGCTGTTCTCTCCGGCGCCGTAAAAACCGAAGCCCTTGGTGGTTTCGGCAATGCCGTAGGGAATGCGAGCCGGATAGTGCTGGTTCGGCCCGGTTTGCTCGATCAGAGCCTGCTCCATCTCGAACAATGCACAGACAAACGCGGCCGGATCTTTGCCGTCAAAACGGAACGGGGCAAAGCCCCGGGCATGCAGGTGCTCTTCGAACCGCTCCAGCCCCGCCGGCGTGCCCAGCTCTGTGCGTTGTTCGATGCGCCGACCGTTGGCGATCATCACCGGCAGCGCCAGCCCGCAATCCTCGGCTCGCCACCAGCGGGGAATCCAGTCGCTGCCCCGTTGCTCTTCGGCGGCGCCGTCTGACAGGAATGCCACCAGGGATTCGCCGGGTAAGGGCATGTGAGCGTATTGAAGCTCGGCAAAGCCGAGGTAGCCACCTTCCAAAATGCCGCCGGCTGTGTGCGAGTTAACGTGGCTGCCCAGGGGGGCGGCCATGGAGCCATCGGGCTTTTGCTGGTAGCTGTAGAAATCCGACGCCAGCCGGGACAGCCCATCGGCGGTCAGGTACCGGCTTTGCTGCTCCGGGTGCAGGTTGCCGGTCAGCACGTTCAGGGCCTCGACCGCCGCCACGCAGTGCCCCTGGCCCATCAGCCAGCTGCGGGTCTGCCCGGTCAGGTTGTTCAGGGCCAGATAGGCCGCGTAGGCCGGTACCATGTTCAGGGCGCCGCCGGTATGGCCCTCGGGGGTGGTTTTGAAATCCGGTGGAGCCAGCGGTGCACCGGCGATATCCACCCGTTTGCAGTAGGTCATGTGCACCACCAGCCACAGACCGGCGCTGTTCAGCCGATCCAGGGCGGCGAGCTTGCGGTAAACGGTGTCGGTGTCCGGCTGGTAGCCGCCGGACACCAGCCGTTCGGCCAGTGTTTTTACTCGGGCGGCCGTGTGCCCGGAGTGCTGCACCACACCATAACCTTGCTGCCAGTGTTGAAAGGCATTGCTGTTTTCTTCAGACGAAGCAGGTGAGTCGGGCGATGACATAGGGGCCTCCGGCGGCAGGAATTTGTTTAAGAAGTGTAAAACGCTCTCCTGTCGGGGCGGTTGATACAGGTCAGTCACCTTTGCATATTTTCGCATGCGCCCGGTGCCTGCCGGGGAGGGTGATCTGTACCAGAAAGGGGTAAACTGGCGGGCTCGATTCACCGAACAGGAGAGCTGGCATGATTCAGATCTTTACCACCGGCGGCACTATCGACAAGGTGTACTTTGATGCCAACAGCCAGTTTGAAATTGGCGATACGCTGCTGCCCGAGTTGCTGGCGGAGTCCAACATTCATGGAGGCTACGAGGTTGTCGGGCTGATGCGAAAAGACAGCCTGGAGATCTCCGACAGCGACCGCGAGCTGATTGTGCAGGCCGTCGGTGGCTGTAACCATGAGCGGGTACTGATTACCCACGGCACCGATTCCATGGCGAAGACGGCCGAAGCCCTTAAGCCGGTTGCTGGCGAGCGAACCATCGTTTTGACCGGGGCCATGCAACCGGCACGCATGCGTCGGTCTGATGCCATTTTCAACATTGGGTTTGCCTGGGCGGCGCTTAAGCTGTTGCCGGCCGGTGTCTATATCGCCATGAATGGTGAGGTGTTTGAGGCGGGGAAGGTGCGCAAGAATCCTGGTGCGCAGAGGTTTGAGGCGTCGTCGTAGAATCAGGTGCCATGAGCGGGGCGGGTAGGCCTTTCCAAAACACGCTGTGAATACATCCCTGTAACGCTCGAGCTCCGCCATCCATGGCTCCGCACGGTTTTGGAAAGGCCTACCCGCCCCGCTCAGTCCTTGACCAGTGTTTTGGCCTCGCGCTCTGTCAGCTCCCGATACTCGCCAGGCTGCAAGGCATCATCCAGAACCAGCGGGCCGATGCGATGGCGGTGCAACGCCACCACCCGGTTGCCCACGGCCGCCAGCATGCGCTTGACCTGATGGTAACGGCCCTCGTGGATGGTCAGGTCAATCTGTTTATCGCTGATGGCGGCCACCTCGGCCGGGTGCGTGGGGTTGTTTTCGCCTTTCAGTAATACGCCCTGTTCCAGCTGCGCCCGGGCAGTATCGGTCAGGCTCTCGGCCAGGGTCACCCGGTAGGTTTTCGGGCACCGGTGGCGGGGCGAGGTGATCCGGTGTGACCACTGGCCGTCGCTGGTCAGTATCAGCAGGCCGGTGGTGTCTTTGTCCAGTCGGCCGGCTATGTGTACACGGGCGGCCAGGTCTGTGGGCAATAAATCCAGTGCGGTCGGTTGATCACTGTCGGTGGTGGCGCTGATTATCCCGGCGGGTTTGTGCATCATCAGGTAATGCTCGCCCGGCAGGCTAACCTGTTCTCCGTCCAGCCGTACGTCATCGACTGGTGAAACCTGCTGTTTGGCCTGTTTGCAGGGCTCACCGTTAACCCGCACACGGCCGGTACCGATAGCGCGTTTGGCATCCTTGCGTGAGAGCTCAGTGCTGTTAGCCAGGTACTGGTCCAGACGCATCAGCAGCCTCCGCCCGGCCCGGGCAATGACAGGGTGGACAGACACAGAACCGGTGCCCTGCCGATGATCCGGGCCCACAGCAAATCGGTGGCGTTTGGCTGCAGGGCTGGGCGGGGCAGGCGGGTGCTGCCCCGGGGCAGTAGTTGGTCATCGGTATTTTCGGCCACCACAAAGGTGAACGGATGGGCCCCGGGAATACCCAGACGGATATCGGTGGCCGTTATGTCGTTTCCGTTTTGGTTGTACTGCATAAAGCCGCCGGTAAACCATTCCAGCCGCTGCACCTCTGGCAGTGCCAATAGTTGCTGGCGCAGTTCCGGATTGCGAGGAAAGCGCTCCAGCGTCAGCGGCTCATCGCGATCCAGAAAACCGGTGACAATCTCCACCCGCGTGTCGTCGGTGAGCGCCGTGGCCCGCCAGAGTATGGTATTGAACGGCATGGGCTGAACCAGCAGCCGGTAATCCTCCAGCCCCGCTTCCGCCAGAGCTGGTTTCACCCGGGCGGTCATGATCTGTTGCGCTACCAGGCCCCAACCCAGGTAAGCGGTGGAGACAATCAAGGCGCCGGCCATTACTTTTGCCGCCGGTGGCCGCACCAGGAAAAACAGGCAGCCGGCCAGCAGCGGGAGGGTGTACAGCGGGTCAATGATGAATATGCTGCTGATCGCCAGCGGCGGCCCAATGGGCCAGAACAACTGGGTGCCGTAGGTGGTGAAGGTGTCCAGAATGGGGTGGGTGACCAGGATCAGCCCGGTCAGCGCCAGCCAGCGCGCGGGTGAAATCTGTGGCCGCCAACGCCAGAGCAGCCCGGCGAGGACCAGCGCCAGGGGCACCAGCACAAACAACGAATGGCTGAAGCCCCGGTGCTGGGTGAAGTTGGCCACGGCAGTGCCATAGTCAATCACCACATCAAGATCCGGCAAGGTGCCAAGCACCGCCCCGGTCAGCAGGGCGGACCGGCCCAGCTGTTTGCCGGCAACGGCGCCGGCGATGGTTGCGCCCAGGGCGGCTTGAGTGATGGAGTCCATGGTTGTCGGCCCGCGCGTCTCAGCTGTCTGACGGTTTGTCGATGCCCACCACGTCCATGTCTCTCAGCAGTGTCAGGTTCGGAAAACCATCGGCAATCATGTCGCGTTCGCTCTGATACTGGCGAACCGCCTTGCGGGTTTTTCCGCCCAGAATGCCATCGGGTTCACCGCTGTCGTATCCCCGCTCGTTGAGGGCCTGTTGCAGTTGCATGACCTGATCGCGGGACAGCGCCGGTTGGTCTTCCGGTGGCGGCGTGTGCAGGCCGCCGGCACCGGCAATGCGGTCGGCCAGGTGGCCCACGGCGATGGCGTAGAATTCCGAACGGTTCCAGCCCATGATCACCCGGAAGTTGTCATAGACCAGGAACGCCGGACCTTCATGGCCACTGGGTACCACCAGGGCGGCATCGATCGGCTCGTCGGGTACGCCATGTCCCCAAACGTCGGTAATGCCCTTGGCTCGCCACTCATCCAGGGAAAGCCTGCGGCCATCGGCCAGGCTGTAGTCAAAGCCGTCCGGGAGCAGGACTTCACGGCCCCAGCGGTAATCGCCGTCCCAGTCCATGGACTTTAGGAAATTGCCGGCCGACATCATGGCATCGGGCAGGCTGTTCCAGAGATCCCGACGCCCATCGCCATCGGCGTCCACGGCGTGTTTCAGGAACACCGTGGGCATGAACTGCACATGGCCCATGGCGCCGGCCCAGGAGCCTTCCATTTGTTCGGGCGCAATTGCCCCCTCATCGATAATCCGCAGGGCCGCCACCAGCTGCTGGCTGAAAAACTCGCTGCGACGGGGATCGCAGGCCAGCGTGGCCAGTGAGCTGGGCACCTGCATTTTGCCAAAATAACTGCCGAAGTTGGTTTCCAGCCCCCAGAACGCCACCAGATAGGGAGCTGGCACCCCGGTTTCTTCGGTGACTTCGGCCAGAAGGTCGCGATGCTCGCGCAGCAACTCACGTCCCTTCTGGATGCGCTGGTCATTGACCCGCCGGTTCAGATAATCGGCGAAAGTGGTGGTGAACTCCGGTTGCCGGCGATCCAGCTCGATCACCCGTTCAAGGTACTCAGCGCCGGCCATCACCTCGGTGGCCACGGCTTCGCTGACACCGGCCTTCACCGCACGTGCCTGCAGCTGCTGTTTGCACTGGGCAAATTCCTCGTCGCTCAGAAAGTCCATGGCTGGTTCGTTCTGGGCACTGGCACTCTGGGCCAGCACTGCCAGGCCAGCGGCCAAAAGAATGCGGCGGAGCGGAAAACGTGATGTCGAAAGGGCCACAGATCACCTCGCGTGGTGGATAAAAACCGGAATGTTCATGGTAGCGCGTTTTGCCGGCCGGAGAGTACCGGCGGGCAACGGTTTGTCGTCTTTTGGTCGCAAAGGTTCCGACGCGCAGGCATGAATGTTCTATAGTTCGTACTACCTGACTTATACGGAGCAAACGGCCTGCCCGTTTTCTCCTGCACGGACTAGTGACCCTGGAGTAAAGGTTTTATGGCAACCCTGAAAGCGCTGGTGGTGGACGACGCCAGCTTTGTGCGGGATCTGGTGAAGCGAACGGTACGCCAGCGCTTTCCGGTGATCGAAACCACCGACGCCCAGAACGGGCGCCGGGCGCAATCACTGATGTCGCGCACCACCTTCGATCTGGTGCTGTGCGACTGGGAAATGCCCGAAATGTCCGGCCTGGAGCTGCTGCAATGGATGCGCCAGCAGCCCCATTATGAAAAAGTGCCGTTCATCATGATCACCAGCCGTGGCGACAAGGACCACGTGGTGGAGGCAGTGAAAGAGGGCGTGTCGGAATACCTGGGGAAACCTTTCAGCCCCGAAGGATTGAGCAAGAAAATCATCAAGGTGATGGGCCGCACGTTGAAGGACACCATGAACCGCAGCGGCAAATCCATGGATGGCCCGGCCGATGCCTTCAAGGAATCCGCCGCCCTGCTTACGCAAAAACGTGAAGCCCCGCCGGCCAAACCGGCGTCACCGGCCCAGCCCGCTGCCGGCGACAACCCGCTGATGGCGGCCGCCCGCTCCAACCAGGCGCCAACGGGCAGCAAGCCTTCGGGCCGGGCCCCCATGAGTGTGGCCCAGGTACGTTTTGCCGATAGCACGCTCAAATCCGTGGTCAAGGATATCAACCTGACCGAAGTGCGGGTCATCGCCAGGCGCGACCAGGTGTTTCCGGGCATTCTGGATCAGGCGGTGGTGGATATGGAGATTGGTAACGACAAGACCGCCCGCCTGAACGGTTATGTGCACCAACTGCAGGCGGTGGATCGTCGGCAGGACAGTGATTTTGTCAGCGTGACCGTCCGTTTTGTCGACGATGACCCGCAGAAAATGGAAGACCTGTCCCGCTTTGTTGCCACCTTCCGGGCCGGCAACCGCTGATCCGGGCAGGGCCTCAGTCTCCGTCCCGTGCTGGCTCCGGGCTTTTCTCCACCAGACGCTCTTTCGGGAAATGGCAGATGAATTCGCTGCCCTCGCCAATGTGGCTGCGGATTTCCAGATTGCCGTCGTGGTTGATCAGCACATGTTTGACGATGGCCAGGCCCAGGCCTGTGCCGCCGGTGTCCTTGTGCCGGCTGGGATCGGCCCGGTAGAAACGTTCGGTCAGCCGGGGAATGTGCACCGGATCAATGCCAATGCCGGTGTCTTTTACCGACAGATGGGCGCCGTCCCGGTTGGCGCTCCAGGACACGGTGATGCGACCGCCCGCCGGTGTGTATTTCACCGCGTTGAATATCAGGTTGGAAAACGCACTGCGTAGTTGGCCTTCGTCGCCTTTCAGCAGGCGGGCATCGGCGATGTCCACGCTGATTTCGTGGTCCTGGTCGCGGCTGAGCGTGCGGGCGTCCTGGCAGATCTGGCGTAACAGCGCGCCGGGGTCGGTTAGGGTGTCGTCGGCGGTGTGTTCGCCGGTTTCAATGCGCGACAGCAGAATCAGGTCGGTAATCAGGGCTTCCATGCGCGAGGATTGCTCGGCCATGGTGTTGATCGCCCGGCGCCATTTCGGTGGTAGCTCGTCGCCATGATCCACCAGGGTTTCCAGATAACCACTGATGACGGTAAGCGGCGTGCGCATCTCGTGCGACACGTTGCCCACGAAATCCCGGCGCATCTGCTCAAGCTGGTACAGGCGGGTGACGTCCTTGGCCACCACCAAGCGGTCGTCATCACCGAAAAGGCTGATCTGGATCTGCAGCCGCAGGTGCGGGCGCGCCGGTGAATTCAGTTCCAGCGGTTCCCGGTAATCCCGGGCGTCAAAATAGGCCTTGAACGCCGGCGTGCGAATCAGGTTGTGAATGTACTGGCCCTGGTCGGTGCTGCGCTTGAAACCCAGCAACTGTTCGGCGGAGCCGTTCCACCACCCCATCACGCCATTGGCATTGGTCATGATCACGCCGTCGCGCATGGCGTTGGTGGATTCCTGCACCCGGTTGATGCGCGCTCGCAGGCGGTCTTCGGCCAACAGATGGTTGCGGTGAAGTTTGTGTAGTTTGTCGAGGATGTCACCCCAAAGGCCGATGCTGCGGGGTGGCTCGTCCGAAGCGGCGGGGTTGGCCAGCCAGTAATACAGCCGTCGACTTTGCACCAGGGTCCAGCATAGGTAGCCGACCAGCCCGAACAGCAGTCCGTACAGGGGGTAACCGAAAATGAGTCCTACCAGTGTGGTGCCGGTCAGGCCGACCAGGATGACTCGCAGATATCGTGACCAGTTGTGTTGCATCAAAAACGACCTTGTCGGGTAATTCCGGTTGATGCGATTTGCCGGTGGTTCAGGCCGCTTTGGTCGAGAACCGGTAGCCGGCACCCCGGACTGTCTGGATCAGGTGATCATACTCGCTGCCCAGTGCTTTGCGAAGGCGGCGGATGTGCACGTCCACCGTGCGTTCTTCCACATACACGTTGCCGCCCCAGACCTGATCCAGCAGCTGGGAGCGGGTGTACACTCGCTCCTGGTGAGTCATGAAGAACTGCAACAAGCGGTATTCGGTGGGGCCAATGGCTATTTCACCATCGTTGGTGAATACCCGGTGGCCGATCGGGTCCAGGGTCAGGCCCTGCACTTCAATGGGCGTGTCGACACCGGGCGGGGTGGTGCGTCGCAACACGGCTTTCAGGCGGGCCACCAGTTCGCGGGGGCTGAAGGGTTTGGTGATGTAATCGTCGGCACCCACCTCCAGGCCCTGGATCTTGTTGTCTTCCTCGACTTTGGCGGTAAGCATGATGATCGGAATATCCGCCGTGGCCTCGTCTTTCTTCAGGCGACGGGCCAGTTCCACGCCACTGGTGCCCGGGAGCATCCAGTCCAGCAGGATCAGATCCGGCTGTTTGTCCACCACCAGGGCGTGGGCTTCGCGCGCATCGGCGGCTTCCAGGTAGTCGTAATCGGCCATTTCGAGGGCGACCGCAATCATTTCGCGGATGGCGGCCTCATCATCGACGATCAGGACGGTTTTTCCAGTCATGAGCTTCAACCTGTATCTGGCCTGCAAATTCCGGCAGGCATTCCGGGTTTTGTTGCCGGGTCATTACAGCGCGTACGTGTTACAAGTATATGACAGCGTTGGCTCTTTACAGCCCCAGGTCCAGCGCCAGACCAACGAACACTGCGAAGCCGGCCCAGTTGTTATTCAAAAAGGCCTTGAAGCAACCGGCCCTGGCCCGTTCTCGCGCCAGAAACTGCTGGAACACGAATAGCGATGCCATGGCTGCCAGGCCCAGGTAATAGAAACTGCCCAGTTCCGCCTGGATGCCAACCATAACCAGCACGATAACCACCAGGGACTGGAGCAGGCCGATGATCACCCGGTCGGCGTCGCCAAACAGGATCGCGGTGGATTTGATGCCGACTTTCAGATCGTCGTCCCTGTCGACCATGGCATAGAGCGTGTCGTAGGCTACGGTCCAGAGCACGTTGGCGGTGAACAGCAGCCAGGTCAGTTGGCTCAGTTCGCCGGCTTCGGCCGCCCAGGCCATGGGGATGGCCCAGGAAAACGCCGCGCCCAGGAACAGCTGGGGCAGATGGGTATAGCGCTTCATGAACGGGTAGATGAAGGCCAGCAGCGCGCCGCCGAACGACAGATAAAGCGTCAGGGTGTTGGTGAACAGCACCACCATCAGGAAGGATACCAGGCACAGGCCGGCAAACAGGGCGACGGCTTCCCAGGCCTGGATGCGGCCGGTGGTCAGGGGTCTTTCCTTGGTGCGCTCAACGTGCCGGTCCCAGTCCCGGTCGGCGAAATCGTTGATGGCGCAACCGGCCGCGCGCATGAAAAATACACCGAGAGTGAAAATCACGATATTGGCCAGTGAGGGCATGCCGCCGGCGGCCAGCCACAGTGACCACCAGGTGGGCCACAGCAGCAGCAGGCTGCCAATGGGGCGGTCGATACGCAGTAGGCGAGCATAGTCGATCAGGCGGGTGCGCACGTGCGTGGGAACGGCATTCTGCATGAGTGTTTTCATCCATGGGTCCGGAGCGGGTGCAGCGCCGATTATAGCCAGCTCGCCGGCCGGGGTGAAAGCCGGAGCTGGTTTGCGCTATTGATACAGCTCGGGCAGCAGGTATTCGCACACCATCAAACTGTGATGCTGGCGGTGGAACAGTGAGCGTCGGGCCAGGCGCGGCTGGCCCGGGCCGGGTGCGATGGTCAGGCCGGTTTCCAGGTCACCTCTTTGCCATTGCCGGCTGCTGAACAGGAATGCGCCCAGGGGCCTGTTGCCGAGGTGGCGCAGGGCCCGGCCACGGCCTCGCAGGCAGGCCAGGGGAATGACCGTGCGCGCCAACACCCAGGGCTGGCCGTCGCCGACCAGCCGGACTTCCCGAATCCAGGCCAGTTGCCGGTCGGGCAGTTGCAGGCTGCGGGCCTCTTCCCGGGACGGCCGGCCGAAGCCTTCACGACAGACCTCTACATGGAAGCTGAACCGGCATTGTTGTTTCAGCGCCCGGGTAAAGGAGCCGGGCACTTGCAGCCAGTAGCGGGCCGGTCCGAGTGCTTCGGGCCGGTGCAACCCGGCCGCTGGCAGGGAGCGGTACCAGCGGGTGGCGGGCAGGTTCAGGCCGCTGGTCCGATCAAAGCCCTTTGACAGCATAAACGCCGGGCGCGTTACGCCAGTAGCCCTTGTAGTCCATGCCGTAGCCGAACAGGAACCGGTCTTCCACGTCCAGGCCGGTGAAATCGGCTTTCAGGTCCGGCTGAGCCTTGCGGTCGTGTTGTTTGTCGACCAGCACCGCCGTTAAAACTTCTTTGGCGCCGTGGGTCTGGCAGTAATCCGCGATGGCACAGAGGGTCGTACCTTCGTCCAGAATGTCGTCAATGATCAGTATTGTACGGTCTTTCATATCGACATCCGGGCGCAGTTTCCATTCCAGAATCCCGCCGGTGGTTTCCTGCCGGTAGCGGGTGGCATGCAGGTATTCCGCCTGCACCGGAAACTTTAGCCGGGGCAGTAGCTGGCCGGTCAGAATCAGCCCGCCGTTCATTACACAGAACAGCAGCGGGTTGCTGTCTTTGAGGCGGTCGGTGATCTGTGAGGCCAGGCTGTCGATGGCAGCGTGTACCTGCTGTTCATTGACCAGGCAGTCAGCGTCTGCCATGACCTGGTTCATTTCAGCGACGGTGTCGGTCATAACGGACGGTCCTGTCGTAAAACGGGCGATTATACCGGACAGGCAGGCCCGAAGGGAGTGCCCGAAGCCCAACGGTTGTCTGTACTTGTGGCTATTGGCAGGATAACTTGAACGCCAGTCTGGAACGAACATAACGCAACCCAATTCAATCCTGGAGAGTGCTCATGAGAAAATGGCAATGCACCGTGTGTGGTTTTATTTACGATGAAGCGGAAGGCTGGCCGGAAGACGGCATCGAGCCGGGTACCAAATGGGAAGACGTGCCGGAAGATTGGGAATGCCCGGACTGCGGCGTGGGCAAGGCGGATTTTGAAATGGTCGAGATTGACTGAACAACCACGGTTTGATTGAGGCGGAACAGGTAATGGCGGAGCAAACCCCGATTGTGGTGGTGGGAACCGGGCTGGCGGGGTATTCGCTGGTGCGGGAACTGCGCAAGCAGGATACGCGGAAAGCGGTGGTGATGGTCACCACCGACGACGGCACCAGTTATTCCAAACCCATGTTGTCCACCGGCTTCACCAAGAACAAGGATGCCGGAGGGCTGGCCCAGGCCAGTGCCGAAACCATGGCAGACCAGCTGGACGCCGATATCCTGACCCACACCCGGGTGGTCTCGATTGATGCAGACAACCACGAACTGGTGCTGGAGAGCGAGGCCGCCGGTGAATACCGCCTGGCCTACAGCAAGCTGGTGCTGGCATGGGGTGCCGAACCGGTGCACCTGGACCTGGCCGGTGATGGTCTGGATCGAGTGTTTTCCATCAACGATCTGCTGGATTACCGCGCCTTCCGCGAGGCCGTGGATGGCCGGCAGCGGATCGCGATTATGGGGGCCGGGTTGATTGGGTGTGAATTTGCCAATGACCTGCACAACGGCGGATACCAGGTGGCTGTCATCGCCCCGGATGAACGGGTGATGCCCGGTTTGTTGCCGGAATCGGCCTCGGCAGCGGTGCAGTCGGCACTGACTGAATTGGGTGTGGAGTTCCACCTGGGCACGGTGGTGGAGCGGGTCGATCGTGATGGCGAGGGCGTGAAACTGGCCCTGGCCAACGGGCAGACTCTTCAGGCTGACCGGGTATTGTCCGCCGTGGGCCTTCGGCCGCGCACGGAGCTGGTCGAGACGGCCGGGGTGCAGGTCAACCAGGCTATCGCCGTTAACCGGGCGCTGGAAACCTCGGTGCCGGATATCTATGCCCTGGGTGATTGCGCCGAGGTGGATGGCCATGTGCTGATGTACGTGCTGCCGCTGATGGCCTGTGCCCGGGCCCTGGCGAAGACTTTGGCCGGTGAGCGCACCGAGGTTCGCTACGGCGTGATGCCGGTGATGGTGAAAACGCCGTGTTGCCCGACCGCCGTTTACCCGCCACCGGCCGATGCCGAAGGGCAGTGGCAGGTGGAAGGCGACGGCAGGGACGTGCGCGCGGAATTCCGTTCGCCGGCGGGTGAAACGCTTGGATTTGCCGTTACCGGTGATTATGCGGTGGAAAAGCAGGCATTGGCGCGGAAGGTGCCGGCGATTCACCCTGAATAGTCGGGGCAGAGGCGTCCATATGCGGGCAGGCCTTTCCAAAACTGTCTGCAGCCAGGGATGGCTGCAGTCAAGCCCTACAGGGAAGTACTCGCGGGCGTGTTTTGGAAAGGCCTGCCCGCATATGGGCTTACTCCAAAATGTGCAGGCTGGGATGTGTAGACGGCTCATTGCCAAAGCTGCGCAGCTCAGGTAAAAAACGTTCGTAAGCGAACTGCCGGCAGGGCAGACAAATGGGTTCCGGAAAGAGGCAGGCATGCAACAAATAACGCGAGAATTGGTGGAACTGCTGGATCTTTCGCCGCTCGGCGATGACCACTTCCAGGGCGACAGCGAAGACCTGGGGTTCCCCCATGTATTTGGCGGTCAGGTATTGGGCCAGGCATTGATGGCGGCCAGCCGCACCGTGGAAGATCGGCTTTGCCATTCCCTGCACGCCTACTTCCTGCGCCCTGGTAACCACAGCATGCCCATTGATTACGAAGTGCAGCGCGTGCGCGATGGCGGTACCTTCTCAGTGCGCCGGGTGATTGCCCGTCAGGAGGGTAAGGAAATACTCACTGGCTCGATGTCGTTTCAGGTGGCGGAGCAAGGTTTCGAACACCAGCTCGACATGCCGGAGACCACGCCGCCGGAAGAACTGAAGTCCGAGCAGGAATGGGGCGAGTTGTTGGCGGAGCAGGCGCCCCGGCAGTTACGGGAAATGATGACCCGCGAGCGGCCGATTGAAATCCGGCCAGTGAATCTGGTGAATCCGTTCAAGCCGGAAAAACACCCGCCGCACCACCAGAATTGGTTTCGGGCACAGGGGCCGTTGCCGGATGACCCGGTGTTGCACCGCTGCCTGCTGACCTATGCCTCGGATTTCACTTTCCTGGGCACTTCCATGGCGCCTCACGGCCGCAGTTTTCTGAGCCCGGGTATGCAGGTGGCCAGTCTGGATCATGCCATCTGGTTCCATGAAGATTTTCGCATGGACGAATGGCTGTTGTATGACAAGGACAGCCCCAGTGCCAGTGGCGGCCGGGGCTTCAACCGGGGCAACTTCTTTACCCGGGATGGTCGCCTGGTGGCGTCTACCACTCAGGAAGCCCTGATTCGCGAACGCCCGCGCTAACGGGGCGTTAATGCTTCCTCAGAGGTTCGCCGCCCAGGTTTTTGCCCAGGGCGCGGCCTCGGCTTCCGGCTCCATGGTTTCCAGCGCGTCGATCTTCAGTGTTTCGCCCACTTTCCGGGCCGCGGTTTCCAGAAGCGCCTCTTCCATCAGGTCACCGGCGCCACAGAAAGTGTCGCCGTAGGAGCTGTCACCCAGCACGACAATGCCAAATGGTCGCCCCGGCTGCTGGGGCAGTTGCTCGCGCAGGTCGATGTAAAAAGGCAGCAGGTTGCCTGGAATTTCACCGTCGCCGGTGGTGGAGGTACAAACCAGCAGGGCGTCGTCGTTATCCGTAATATCCGAGAGCTCGGGATTCTCCAACACGACTACCTGGTGGCCGTCGGCGTTCAATTCTTCTTTGACTTTACGGGCGGTCATCAACGCGCCACCGTACACGCTGCCCGTCAGAATGCGGATTGCTGCCATGGTCTCGCCTTTTTTGAATGAGTGATGGAAATGTAATGGTGGCCGATCATAGCGGGGGCGGGCCAACGGCTCAAGCCGCCGGTTAGTTGCAGTTTTGTTTCAATTCTGTGGCAAAAAAATTATAGTTCGCCGCGCTGAATTGCTTCAATTCATCCGTAAACAAGAGATTCCTGGTTATGGCCCGCTCTTCCGGTTTTCTGGACACCCTGCTTACCGCCCCCTCCACCGAACGATATCGAATTGGTTTCAGTGTTCTTTTCCTGCTTGGCGTCTGGCTGACCGTCGGCGCGTTCAGCCAGGATTTGCCGAATAATATGCTACTGATGGCTGCCGCCGTGATTGGCGGTTATATGGCCATCAACATTGGTGCCAACGACGTTGCTAACAATGTTGGGCCGGCCGTGGGATCTGGTGCCTTGTCGTTGGGTGCGGCGGTGCTGCTGGCGGCGGTATTCGAAGCAGGCGGTGCGATCATCGCGGGTGGCGATGTGGTGTCCACCATCAAGGGCGGCATTATTGATCCCACCACCCTGGAAGATCCCCGGGCGTTCGTTTGGTTGATGACTGCCGCGTTGCTGGCTGGTGCTCTCTGGCTGAACCTGGCCACCTGGATGGGGGCACCGGTCTCGACCACCCACTCCATTGTTGGTGGTGTACTGGGTGCCGGGATTGCCGCTGGCGGCTGGGGCATTGCCGATTGGGCGGTGATGAGCAAGATTGTTGCCAGCTGGGTAATCTCGCCGGCTCTTGGCGGTATGTTGGCGGCGTTGTTTCTGTTCTTCATCAAGAAGACCGTGTTGTACCAGTCGAACCTTATCGATTCTGCCCGTCGCTTCGTACCGCTGCTGGTTGCGGTGATGGCGTGGGCGTTCGGCACCTACCTGATGATCAAGGGTGTGAAAAAGGTCGTTAAGGTGGATTTCATGCAGGCGGCCCTGATTGGTCTGGCCGCTGCCGCAGTGGTCTTTTTTGCCATGCGCAGCCTGGTGTCCCGCAAAGCGGCGGCCATGGAAAGTACGCCACAGGGTGTTAGTGAATTGTTTACCTGGCCGCTGATCTTCGCCGCTGCGCTGCTCAGTTTCGCCCACGGTGCCAACGACGTGGCCAACGCCATTGGTCCGTTGGCGGCCATTAACGATGCCATCCGGGCCGGTGGCGATGTGGTGACTGCGGCCAGTATTCCGCTCTGGGTGATGTTGGTTGGCGCCCTTGGCCTGGCGGTGGGGCTGATGCTCTTCGGCCCTCGCCTGATCAAGACTGTGGGTAGCGAAATCACCGAGCTGGATAAGACCCGGGCCTTCTGTATTGCCCTTTCGGCCGCGCTGACCGTGATTCTGGCGTCCCAGCTGGGCTTGCCGGTCAGCTCCACCCACATTGCCATTGGTGGTGTGTTTGGTGTGGGTTTCCTGCGTGAATACCTCAAGCGCAACTATGCCTCTCAGCTACACAAGATCATCGAGCAGCACCAGCCGGAAGAGCGTGAGCGCCTGCGCCCGTTCCTGGAAGATTTCCGCAACGCTTCCGTGGAAGAAATGGAGAAGCTGCTGCAGCAGGCCAAGCAGGACAAGCAGGAAGTACCCCTGGCGAAATCCGAGCGTAAACGCCTGAAGAAGATATACCGGGAAGAGATGGTCAAACGCTCACACCTGGTGAAAATTGCTGCGGCCTGGATCATCACCGTGCCGGCTTCCGGCCTTATGGCGGCGTTTCTGTTCTTTACCCTGCGGGGGCTGTTTGTCAGCTAAGTGGCGGGGCTGGTGAGATTTTTCCAGTTCGGCCATACTGTGGGTAATCAGGCGGGGCTATCGGCCCCGCAAATAGAGACTGTTCAGGAGTAGGGAATGGGTACATCCAACGAGGGCCGTCAGGCCAAGATGATTGAAGAGCTTCGGGTGTTCATCAAGAAGGTGATGAGTGACCCGACCATTGCCGTCAAGTCCATGGAAATTGCCCGCAAGTATCGCGGTGAGCCGAACGCCGACGAGCTGGTGGCTCGCGAGATCAGTGCCAATACCACGATCCGGATTCCAGAGGCCTGGAGTGAGGCGGACAAGATGTTCCTGGAGATCCTGCATGAGGTGCTGGATGATGAGGAAGCGCTTTATTAGGTAGGTGGCTGCAGGAGGAGCGAGGGTTCTTCCAAAAAGCGCTCCTTCGGCACATCCCTGTGGCGCTTATGCTCCGGCATCCATGCCTCCGCAAATTTTTGGAAGAACCCTCGCTCCTCCTGCGTCGAGCTTCGGAGTTACTTCACAAGCGCAGCCTGGTGTGGGGGGCCGCTTTTGAGAAGAGCCTCCAGGTCCTCGACTCCCCAATCTTGCAGGCTGCAAGCGAGTTTTCAGGCCACAAGACAGACCCAAAGTCTGCCTTAACTCTCCGAAGTTTCCTTTTCTTTAAGCACTGTCTCTGCCAATTCCTTTACTATCGCCATTTCCTCGGCAATGCCATTTTCCTGCGCCAGTTCTTTCTGTTCGTCCAGGATGTCCATCAGGATGTCCGGGGTGGTCAGCGGGTTGGCCAGCACCACGCGGAACACGATGCAGGGGAAGTGGCTGTAGCGCGCCGGTGTCAGGCGGGTTCGGGAGACGAAGGCCTTGCCGTGTTCGCGCTGGGTTTTCTGCAGGTATTTGGTGATGCGGTTCAGGCTGGTATTCAGCCGCTCGGCCTGGCGTTTGTTGGCGACGGCCAGGGCCTGTTGAACCAACGCCGGGCAGTAGCGGTAGGTGAGGATGTTCAGTTCTGGCTTGGTGACCAGCTCGAAGTCCGGGTCTTCGGTGATCATGTCGGCGAAGTTGCGGGCCTTGTTGATGCCTTCGTCGATGAGGATTTCGTAGCCTTCGCGGCCGATGATCTTCAGGCCGGAGTGGATCAGCATGGACATGCCCGGCCGGGAGCCTTCCAGGGTAGTACTACCCAGGTCCTTGGAGCCCTTGCGGATGATGTATTGGGCGTGGTGTTCCACGGCGCTGGCCAGGCCCGGGGTTTTGAACACCACCAGGCCTACGCCCATGGGCACATAAAGCTGCTTGTGGGCGTCGAAGGTGACGGAGTCGGCCTGTTCGATACCCCGCAGCAGGTGCTGGTGGGTGCGGGAGAACAGGGTGGGTCCGCCCCAGGCGGCGTCCACGTGGAAGTGGGCGCGGAATTCCCGGGCGATATCGGCCATGGCATCGAGGTTGTCGACGTTGCCGGTTTCGGTGGTGCCGGCAATACCGCAAATAGCCATCACTTTGATTTTCTGTTTTTGCAGTTCCAGGCACTTGTCGCGCAGGGCGTCGATCTGGATGCGGTTGTCGTCGTCCGTGGGTATGGCGATCAGCGATTCACGGCCCAGGCCCAGGATGTCGGCGGCCTTGCGCAGGGAGTAGTGGCCCCGGTCGGACACCAGGATGGCGGCGCCTTCGCAGCCATAATATTTCATCGCTCGGAACAGGCCTTCCTGATGCAGGCCGCGGAAGCTGCCTTCCGGTGGAAAAGCGCGGTTGCGGGCGACCCAAAGAGCGGTGAGGTTGGCCACGGTGCCGCCGGAGCAGATGGCGCCCAGGGCGTGGCTGGGGTCGTGCATCCATTTGCGGTAGAAAGGACCGTCCTGTTTATAGACCAGACGGTGGATCATGCCCAGCACCTGGCGTTCGAGCGGCGTGAAGGCCTTGGAGGTCTCGATTTTGACCAGGTTCTGGTTCAGGGCGATCATGATTTTCGACAGCGGCAGCATGAAGTAGGGCAATGCCGAGGTCATGTGGCCGATGAACGCGGGCGAGGCGGTGTGAACGGAATCCGCCACGACTTTGTCGAGCAGGAACTGGGTCTGGTCCGAAACAAACACCGGCTTTTCCGGGATGGCGGAGTCGGAGAAGTTTTTTTCCACGTCGGAAAGATCCCGTTCAACCGCGACGATGTGTTCCTGCAGGAAGCCGGCGAGGTTGCGGGAGATGTTCTGGTCAATGCGGCTCAGGGTCGAGTCTGGTGCCTCGGGCACGGTGAAGACTCGATACATGGCCTCGATAGAGGCCTGAGCGGATGGTTTCTTTCCGGTCATAGGCGCCAATTCTCCAAGGCGGCGTAGTATAAAGCCTGTGTCGGTGGGACGCTATGTCTGTGGCGCTGCGGGGAGCGCTACAGGATTTCCCGTTGTACGTCGAGGATGGCGGCGTCGATTCGGCCCTGGATGTCTTTTTCAACCTGGTCGAGCCGCTGCGTGATTTGCTGCGGGGAGGCGCCGAGGGCGGCGATGGTCCAGGTGGCGCAGTCGAGGGCGTCGTGGTCGCCGGTTTCGGCGACGGCCAGATCGGGTTCTTTGCCCCAGACGGCTTTCAGGGCGGTGAAGACTTTGCGTTTGGCTTTCAGGTCGTCGCAGGCGTAGAGCTGGAAGTGCAGGGTGAGCAGGCCCACGCTTGGGGTGATGGTTGGCTGCTCTGGGGTGTTTTGGGCTAATAGCTTTCTGAGTGCTTCTGACATCGTTACTTCCAGACATGGTGCGGGAACCGCCGGGGGATGGCTTTCCAAAAAGCGCTTAAACCCGTCCATGGGTCGCTTATGTTCCGCCCCTCAGCGCTTATTGCTCCTGCGTCGCGCTGAGGGTCCAGGGCAGGCCATCCTTGGCCAGCCCGTAAAGAGCTATTCGCTCTTTACCCTTGGCTCCACAAATTTTTGGAAAACCATCCCCCGTCGGTTCGTAAACCTTTTAGTTGGCTTCCCTTCAGTCAGGACTTATGGGTATCCGACCGAGGAGTCGCTCAGCCTACTACAGGCGTCGCCCGTTTGATAATGGCCGCTGGGTTGGTGCCAGTGGGCAGGTTGCCATAGTTCAGGCCGCCATGGCTCTCCAGGCGGGTGGCGCAGAAGGCGTCGGCTACGTGTTTGTCGCTGTGGCGCAGTAGCAGGGAGGCCTGCATGGCCAGGGCAAGGCGGTCGACGAGGTTGCGGGCGCGGTACTGGATGTCGCTGAGGTTGGTGAAGTCTTCTTTTAGCTGCGCCAGGAATTGGTCGAAGCGGTGGTCGGCGCCTTTGGCTTCGGCGGCTTCTTTGAAGAAGGCTTCGAGGGTTTCGGGTTGTTTTTCGATGGCGCGCAGGGTGTCCAGGCCCTGGACGTTGCCGCCGGCTTCCCAGATGGCGTTTGCGGGGGTTTCCCGGAACAGGCGGGGTCTGGTGCCGTCCTCCCTGGCGGCGGCCGCCCCCGTGGCTTCCATC
>JABXHG010000129.1 GCA_013393545.1 Alteromonadaceae bacterium
TCTGGCGGTAAGGCCCGTCTTGGCCTTTCCGCTCGTAGAAGCGCAGGTAGGACTTGCTGCCAGTCACCTGGATGGAATCCATGATGGCCTGCATGGCCTGCTGCCATTTCTCGTGCTTGATATCCAGGCTGCGCAGGCCCAGCACGCGGGCGGTGTTGATCTTGCCTTCACGGTCGGTCTGGAAGGCGTGTTCAACCAGGGCCTGCACTTCGGAGCGGCTGCCGGCCGTCCATTCGTGGATGCACTGGTCAATCAGCTCTTTGGCCACCTGCAGGCGCTCATCAAACTGGAGGTGATCAGACACGGCCCGCTTCACCTGGTACTGGCCGTCGAAGCTGGCCAGGGTGACGTTGCCTTTCTTGCCGCCGTAGGTGGTGTCGTACTCCCGGGCGGACAGTTCCAGGAAGGCTTCCACTTCGGTGGCAATCTCTGCCTTCACGCGGATCATCTGTTCCTGCAGGTCTTTGACTTTGGCAATGACTTCCATCACCAGGTCATCGCGCAGGCGGTCGATGTCTTTGATCTGGTCCACGGGTACCAGGTGGCCTTTGGCGTTGCGCCGGTACTGGTCTTGGTTTTCTGCTGTGCTCATGGTTTACCTCACGTCGCTTGGGGAAATGGGTTGTTGCCCGGGCGGAAGCCGCACAGGCGGCCGCGTTTCTTGGGGTAGCGGTGGTGCCGCATGGGCTCCATGTACGCGCCACCCTTCTTGGCCAGGGAGCTTTGCAGCTCCTGTTCGGTTTGTTCCTGGATCTCGGCCCGCATGAGCGTTACCCGTACACGGGTTTGCTCCGGCATCAGCGGGAACGGCTGGTGCAGCAGGTGTTCGTAGCGGGCCGGATCGGCCAGGTACTGGTCCAGGGTTACGCCGTGCCGGTACAGCATGTTGTTTGCGTACTGGTCGGCGTAGTGCTCCAGGTAGGCGGTTGGATGCATGGCCATGTCATCCAACTCCGTTGATGGTTTGGGCATCGATCTGAGGCACACCGAGATCTGCTGCCAGATTCATGGCAGCGGTCATCAGGTTGCCCACGGCGAGCGGGTAAAGGTTCGAAACGCGCACATCGCGCTTTCTGCTGGGCAAGCGCAGCCGTGCAACAATGGCATCGATAGCAGATTCATCCAGGAAGCTGTCCGCTTTCCGGCCTGCCTTCTCGAACCGAAAAGCGAGGAACTCCGCAAGATCTGCGGGATCGATCGGGTTCAGGGTGACCACCTCACAACGCTGAACCACTTCCCGAACGTCCATGCGGTTTACCGAGAGTTTGTCTGCGAGCTCCGGCTGACCAATCAAGACCACAGACACCAGCTTGGTGAAGCCCACCTCCAGTTCCAGGATGCGTTTCAGGTGCTTGAGTGTCGGAATCGGCAGGCTGTGCGCCTCCTCGATAACCAGGCAGTGGCGGTACCCGGCAGCCTGGCTGTCTTTCAGTGCCTGGTGCAGCTGGCGAAACCGGGCTTGAGGGCTGATTCGAGGTTTTTCCAACGGAGCCACAGCTGCCAGCAACGCCGATGTAATATCACTGCTCTTGAACGTTTTGCCCTTGCGGTCGTTGTCTTCCGCCTCTACCACATAGGGCTCAATGAGTTTCACCGGCAGATGTTCATCGTCTATGCGCTGCACCAGGTCCCGGCGCAGTGTGCTTTTGCCTGAACCGGATTCACCAATCACCGCCACGAAACCGCCATAACGAGCGGTTGCGTACATGGAATCGCGCACGTAGCGGATATCCGGGCTAACCCACATCTCGTCCGGTGAGTTCAGCTCATCAAACGGGTCCCGAAAGATGCCGAACGCTTTCCTGGCGGCTGGTGTCAGGCGTTGTTTACGTAGTAACATTTCGTCGTCCTCCTCGGACATTGATGATTGAGGCGCATCGTCGTGCGCTATTTCGTCGTCAAACGCGGTGCTGACGGTTGCCGCCGCAGCACCGCACCTCTCCAGAAAACCTCTGATTTGCTGTTCCAACTCTGACCGATCAACCGACTTGGGCCAGAGATTGTTGTTGCAGAGGTGGGTAATGGCGGAACGATTAACCCCAACCGCCCGGGCCAGATCCGCCTGGCTTTTACCTACCGATGCAAGAGCGCCTTTTAACTTGAGCATCAGGCACCTCCCACAACACGCAGCGGGTTTTGCTGAGGCTGCTTTTCACTGGCTCGCAACTGGGCCTCGATATCGTTCAGCGCCTCCGAGGGCACGCCTTCCGGGTGATTTTCTTGAAGCCAGGTAAAGTGCTCCGCGCCTTTCCACAGCCTGCCCAAGCGATCTCGAAGCTGCTTGGCGGCTTCCACATGAGTAAGCGGCTTGGTGATGACTTCCGGCGCCTGCACTTCCAGTGCTGTGCCGCGCTTTGGCAGGTAGTCCACCGGTTTGTGTTGTTTTACATCGGCATGCGGGTCGATATCGGCGAACACTCGGCGTTTCGCCTTGCGAGCGGCTTCGGCCGCTTCTTTACTGTCGGTACCGGTCGCGATCTGCTCCAACTCCTCCCGGTTGCGCTGGGCAGACGTGGTCGCAACGGCCTTGTGCTCCGAGCCGATCATGGCGCCAGTCACCTTGAAGCCGTGGTCATCAAGCTCCACCCGATCCACTACCTGGAAGTACTCCCGCCCGTTCGCGTCTTTCAGCACAATCTGGGCTGAGTCGTCATCACGCCATGGATTGCGCACCACCAGTAGCTTCTGGCCCACGCCCACATCCGGTACCTCTGCGACATGAAACAGCTTCCCGCGAAAGCTGATGCACAGCTCGCCATCCACAACACGGGTTTCCGGATCGCTGACCGCCAAGTCCCGGCAGACCTCAATCGACGGAGCCAGCCGTAATTGGTCCTGCGTAATCGTTAGCCACTTGGCGTACCGGGAAACCCCGGTGCGGGTATGAACCGATGTGGCATTGAAGTAGGCCGCCCAGCGCCAGGCCAGCTGGTTAATCTCCTCCAGGCTGTTCGCCTTCTGGATGGCCAGCCGGCTTTCAAACAACCGCTCCACCAGGTTGTGGGCATGTTCTACCTGCCCCTTGGCGCGGGGATTGCCCACCTGGTTGATAATCAGGTCTACCCCCAGGCCCCGGCACAGGTTGCGAAACATTGCGCTTTTCATGGCCGCGCCGGGGTCTGTCATCATCACGAAAGGCACACCGTGAGCCGGGTCGCCATCACGCTTTTGCATGGCGTTGATAAACACGTTGATCAGGTTTTCAGCCGTCTCCGCACCCAGCACGTACTCCACGTACAGCCAGCCGCTGGTGTGGTCTGTGATCACATAACGCCAAAGGCGCTGGCGCTCGATCTGCTTCAGGTTCTCCGGCTTGCCCTCGTAGTACTGGGCCCGATCAAGTGCCTTGGAGCCATCGGTGTCCATGTAGAACTGGGCACTGATGGACGCATCTACCTCCCAAACGTGGTTCGGGTGGGCACTGCGAAGCGCCACGGCAGGTGTGGGCTGCATCAGTTGGTCCGGGTGCAGCCCATAGTTGCGCAGGGCTCGGCTCACGGCGTCATCGGACAGAGGAATTTCCTCGCCGGTGCTCGTATCCACCCGAACCGCTCGGATCTTGCCGTCTGCGCGCAGCAGCTCCAACGTGTCTTTCAAAGTGCCGGTCTGCTTGCCGTTCTTGCGGATGGTTTCCACCAACACAGAGGACAGCAGCTTGGCCTCCCACAGCTCCAGGCTGCATTGCCCGGCATCCGAGCGGCGCTTGCGTGTTTTAGTCATGGCCACACCTTTGATTTTTCGCAGCAGGGTTGTCCTGCTCATGTTCAGTTGCTCGGCCCAGCGGTCGTAAAAGGGCGTTCGTTCGCCATGAGGCAGCGACCTGGCCTGCTGGGCAATGGTTACCAATTGCTCCGTCAGGGCGCTCATTCCTGGGCGCCTCCCGCCTCTGCGATGGCCTGCTGGATAACCTCCTCGGCATCGTCACGCAGCCAGTCGGGCGTGGCATCGCCGTCCAGGTGCCGAGGCAAATCAAAATCTGCGCGCAGTTCGGCCAGGCGGGTTTCAATCTGCGCCACCTGGCCGGCGGCCATCACGTTGTGCCGGGTGCTATTGGCCTGGTCGTGCTCATCAAGGGCTCGCAAAGCCGGCAGCAAGCACCGGTTGATCTCGCCCAGCACAGAGGCCGCGTGCCGGGTAAGCTCTTCTGAAAGCTTCTGGGCCATCTCGTCGGGCGGCAGGGTTTCCACCAGGGGTGGCTTGGTTTTCAGCTTGGTGAGCTCGGCATCCAGGGCGTCGATCTTGCTGTTCTTGTCACTCAGCACTTTGGCCCGGGCCTCGGCGTTTTCGCGGGCTTCGCGGAGGGAGCGGCGGAGCTCCCGGACGCTCATCCGGTCTACGTCATCCAGGGTGAGGCCTGCCACCGTGCCGCCTTCGGCGAGTTCGGCAAGATCCTCGTCGTCTTCACTGACCAGCTCCAACAGCTTTGACTTGCCTAAAACCGACAACGTTGTCGCTTTTGACTGGAGCGCCGGCGACAAATACTTAATGGCCGCTTTCATCATCCGCTGTGCCGCTCGCTCATGGATTCCAAGCTGGCTTTCCACCACTTCAATGAACTCTCCGTGGGTTTCGTGCTCCTTCAAAAGCACGAGGCGCTTTCCTGCCTCAAGCATGGCTTCAGCGGACTGGGCCATGTAGAACTTGGCCTCGTTTACAACGCGGCTTCGCTCGTACGGAAGGCCATCACCAAAGCGCTCCATGATCTCCGATGAGTGAGCAGCCAGCTCGTGCGACTCCTGCACCAGCTTTTCGGTGTTGGTTGGCTCCGGTGCAATTTCCGGGTCATAGGTATTGGGTGTACGCGCCATATCGATCTCCTTTTAAAGGTTTGCACCAGCTGTGACGCGCTGGTTGATTTCATCCATCCGCTGTTGCGCCTTGCCGATCTCCTGCTGATGCCGCACGGCAATCTGCAGCACCCGGATGCTCTGGGCGTAGCGGCCGGTCTCCAGCTTGATGGCCGCTCCCTCGGCCACCAGGGTGTTCAGGCACCGGTTGATGGTGGCCGGGCTTTCGCCCAGGGCTTTACTCAACTCGGTGTTGCTCAGGCCAGTAATGCTGTGGCCACTCAGGGCGAACAGCACTTTCAGGCACTTCGCGCCACTGCGACTGATGCGGGTAGGGTTCGCGATGTCGGTCATTCGTTTTTACTCCAGTCAGGCCGCGTATTCGGCGTTGTTCAGTTCACCGATAACCCAGTCCAGGGAGGCCTCTGCCTCCTCGGATTGGCATTCGACAACGCGCTTGCAGTAGGCGTGGCTGTTATCGCCGGTAATCGGGTCAAGGCCATTAAGCTCACTGGCCGGACGCTGGGTGCCGCACAAGCTGCATGAATACAGCGTTTGTTGGTTCTGACTCATCTGCCATTACTCCAAATCAAACTGTGGTTGTTGGTGCTGCTGCACATTGCCCCGGTGCCAGGCCAGTTGCTCCATCGCACCCTGAATGCCCGCCAATGTGTCTTCGGCATTCTGGCTGCCCCGGTAAAAGTTCATGAGCAAGCCAGTAACGTCGTGCAGCCGCGCCTGCAGCTCCTGGATGTCGCTGGCATCTGCCTGGCGGCCGGTAGGGATATCCACCAGCAACTTGCCGCCGTTGGCGGCCAGCCAGCGGGACACCAGATTGATGCCGCAGGCCCGCTCGTAGGGAATCAGCAGATTGGTGGGGAAGCGCCCGTTCTGCAGCCACTTGTACAGGGCCCAGTGGTCCACCAGGCCCATCAAATCGGCAATGCGCTCCACGCTCAGATTGTGCTTGTCGCGGGCGTACACCTTGCAGCCTTCCAGGGCGTCTCGGAGGCTGTTGGGTTGGTAGGTTTTCCAGGTTCTGCGAGCCATTGGACGTTCTCTGTTGCTTGCCGGATTCAGGTGTTCCAAAAAGATCGTTCGTTTGCCTATGGGCAACGGCGTTTCAATTCGCCTAAGCTTTGCGGTACATTCACAACGCAAGGTCATGAGCTATGAACAACGAAACCTCGGCGGAGGCCCAGAGAGACGACAAGGCTTTAGAGTCTCGCCTTTTACAGGTTGAGGGGCAGATTCACGCTCTGGCGCGATCGTGGCTGTACCTCGCGTCCGGAATGGAAATGCAGGGGCAGTTGGACGGCCAGAGGCTGGAGCGGATGATGCTCGACGTTCATTGGAACGGTGCCGCGCTGGAACCTCATGCACAGCACATGATGAAGCACCTGGTTGGCCAGCTTTCCTCTGCCCGTGAGAACCGGCGGCTTCGTGATGGTGACCTATCAACGGGGCTTGCTGAGTAAAGCCGTGGCCGTCTCGTGCGCTGTTGTTAATTGTTTGCTGTGTCATGGCGGTGATCCTTCTCAGTGCAGGCTTGGCAGCAAGCCAAGATCGCGGGCACGGCGGCGGTGATAGGTGACGGAGGCCGGGGATTTGCCCAGCGGGCCAGCGATGTCAGAGCGGCTCTGGCCCTGCTCGGTGCCTTCTACTACGGGGCGCAGTGCGGGGCGCACCTGATCCAGGGCGTTAGCGAAGCGCTGTTCTCGGGCACGGAGTTCGGCTTCCATGACATTGAAGGCTTGCAAGAAGGCTATCTTCCAGGCGAGCGCATCGCGCCCAGTGAAACCCATGACAACTAGCGCGAAGGCGTCATGGCTTAATTCGTATTGGGGGAGCTTCCGGCCGCTAGGATCAGAGTATTCACTGAGCGCAAAATTGCGCTCAGTGAACGCGGGATCGGGCATGTCGGAAAGCAGTTTTTTGATGCCTCGTAGCACCTCCTTGTGCTGCTTACCGAAACGCTCGGCGACAGCTCTGCTGGTGGTAAATGGCTTCCCATCGGTGCTCATAAACAGAGCTTCACGGGCAGCCGGTGGGTTGGGTAGATTTAGAGTTTGTTGGGTCATGGCAGTGATCCTCTGGGCTTGGAGGCTTAAGCGGCCTGGCTTTCTTTGGCGCCAGACTTCAGGCCCAGTTTCACAGCGATTTCGTGGGCCTGGCCGTAGATGGCCTTGTCGAAACCATTAAGCACCCGGTAAACCCGGTTGCGCTTGTAGCCGTTCTCTTCGGCCCATTGGGTGATGGTGATGCCTTGGGCGCGGAAGTTGGCTTTTACTTGCTCAGGTGTCAGGACTTTCTTGGTGGTCATGGCGGTGGCCTCGTTGGTTGTCTGGTAAACATCTAGATTCGATGTTGAATTGATTATGGGAAAGAAAACTTTCCCTGTCAAACAAAAAAGGAAAGTTTTATGACTATCTCGGAGCGAATTCGTGGTGAACGCGAGAGTTTGGATATGAGCCAAACAGCCTTTGCCAAAATTGCAGGCACGACGAAACAAACTTTGTTTTCGTGGGAGACGGGCAAGACATTCCCAAATGCCAATCAGTTGGCTTTGTTGGCGGATGCTGGTGTGGACGTAAATTACATACTCACAGGAATTCGAAGCACTGCGTCACCTTGGGTTTCTGAATCTGATCGAGAGGCCTGCAACACGTTAATCGATGTGTTCATGGGGTTGTCGGATGAGCGCCGGGAAGAGCTAAGGCGGTTTGCGGAAGCGCTGCATTTGCTGGATGTGAGAGAAGGAAAGAGTCGGGCGGTTCGGGAAAAGGTATGAGCTCAAACAATGTAGGGGCGCGTCTTCGCGAGGTCCGTGGTGACATGCGTCAGGCGGAATTTGCCCAACTTTTGGGCATCGGGCGAACGACCCTCATACGTTATGAGTCTGGAGAGCGGCAGTTGGATGCAGATCTGATTTTGAAGCTGAACGTTTTGTTTGGCGTCCAGCCGCTATGGCTTCTCACGGGCAAGCAAGAGGCTCGCGCTGGAGTAGAGCTAGCTCCCGATGAGCTTGAGCTCATCAAGCACTACCGCGAGAGTTCGACTAAAGGTAAAGAAGCGCTTAGAGCTACGGCGAAAGCCTTTGTTCAATGACCTCAATAACAGAGAAGCTATTAGCCGATGTTTAGTTACGACCACCGCAACAGGAGGGAAAAACGCAGGCGCTCGCGCATTTAGCGACGGAGAGTTCATTGAAGTGGTGGAAAGCCAGCTTGGAATCCATGAGCGAGCGGCGCAGCGGATGATGAAAGCGGCTATTAGGTATTTGTCCCCGGCGCTCCAGTCAAAAGCGACAACGTTGTCGGTTTTAGGCAATTCAAAACTTTTGGAGCTGATGAAACGGCAGACGTTTGCCGTTTGGGGGCTGGGAGGCATTCAAAGATTAACAGGTAGGTAGAACGATACGGGGCATTGGAAATGAACGAATTGGAAGCAGAGCTGGAAGTTCTGAAGCAACAGGTGACTGCGCTCCAGTCCGTGGTTGAGGGCCTGGCGCTCCGGCTTTATGAGCTTGAGCCTGAGGGATCAGGGCGCACTCGTAAGCTGCTGGCCATCCTGGCAGAGCTCGGCCAGGCCACGGAAGGTAAGGGAGTTGGCGGTTTCATTCTCCACCTGTTTGAGAAAGTGGATACCCTGGCTGGTTCAGGAGCCGATCCGTTAGACACCCTAGCATTGCTCGCTGTTCAGGCGAGAATCGCCGGACCTGATCGGCAAGATGCACTATACACCTGGTTGTCTCAAGCGACCGGCGAAGAGCTCTCTGATGAGCTGCGTGAACTGCTTGATCAGCTAAAGCCTGCTGGCGGCGCTGGTGATAAATCTTCTGGCGGTGATTCATAGTGTGGCTCCTGGCTAGCTTCAGGCTGGACTCAAAACAAAGGGTGGCGCGTATGCCTGCCCGTCGTATTGCAATACTATCCTAGGTGCGGGCCTGGACCCCCTTGCGCTCGTAGAGGAGACTGTTCGTCGATTGAGGCCCTAGCATCGGGGGCTCGCTCCGAGACCAAGCCTGATAACGCTTCTGCCAGCGCTGATCTGAACTGGCCGCCGATCTCTTCTGAGAGCTTCTGAGCCTGTTCAGACATGGCTTTGGCGGATTCCGGGTTTTGATCCCAGTTATGGCATTTAACCAACCTATAAGAGCTTCGGCCGTCCTGGCGGAACAGCATGTGCACCATTGGAAAGTCGCCCTCTGCCATTTGCACGGGTAGCCAAAACTCTTGTTCGGTCCAGCCTGGAGCGTAGATCAGTAGCTCGCAACCGGTATAGCCGCGCCCTGGGCTAACAACATTCAGTTGGGCGGAGGCATCAAGGGGCGGGATGTAAACTGGCGGATTCTTTTCGCTCATGGTCGTGCCTTTTCTTTTCCGGTGAATGGTTTTACCCTTCCCACTCTCCGCATTTCTCCCCCGGGCGGCTTATGCTGCCCTTCAAAATACAGCCCCTTTGATTGAGTGCATTCTGAAGGTCACTTAACTGGTTTATCACCTGTGACCACAAGGATGCCAACATGTTTGACAGCCACCGTTTCTCTTTCCGCTTACCCATGCCACGCCTGTTTGGCTGGGGCATCGTTGCCCTGGTATTGGTGTTGGCGCTGGCCTGGCTGGCGCCGCAGCAACTGCCGGTAGTTGCCTACAAGCTGGCGCTGGTAACGATTGCCGTTGTACTGGCCTACTGGCTGGACCGGGCGCTGTTTCCGTATGCGCGGCCTCATGTCATGTTCCGCTGCGCGACTGACTACCAGCAAAGCCCGGACAGAGAGGAACGTATTCGCGGGAGCAGCGTCCGCTGGTCGGCCAACATCGCCATGTTGCGCCGCGCTCTGATCGTTATCGCCTGCGTGCTCGGCCTGACCATGGGGCTGTGATATGAGCGCCGTCATAACGTCCCGTCAATTCCTTCTGCCCCCCTGGGCTCTACTGTGCCTGGTGGTTTTATTGCTCGGGTCCTGTGCCATCGGCGCCAAGCCGGCCGAGGCAGTACCACGAGCCGCTGCGGCCTACCAGGCAGAGCTGACCCGGGTAGCCCGTTTCCATTACGGCTTGCAGGCACCAGTAGCCACCCTGGCCGGGCTGATTCACCAGGAAAGCCGCTGGCAGGCCGATGCCGTCAGCCCGGTAGGCGCGCAGGGCCTCACCCAGTTCATGCCTGACACCACCACCTGGATGGCCTCTCTGTACCCTGAACTGTCTGATGCCCAGCCCTTCGACCCCCGCTGGGCCATCCGCGCCATGGTGCGCTACACCGAATGGCTGAATGCCCGAATCCAGGCCGCGGGCCCCTGTGAGCAGTGGGCCTTTATCTTGTCCGCCTATAACGGCGGGCTGGGATGGGTATACCGAGACAAACGGCTGGCTTCCGCTGAGGGGGCGGACCCGCTGGCCTGGTTTAACTCGGTGGAGCGGTTCAATGCCGGCCGCTCCACTGCCAACTTCCGCGAGAACCGACACTACCCGCGAGCCATCTTGTTGCGCTGGGAGCCTTTGTACCACCACGCGGGCTGGGGTCCAGGCGCGTGCCAAAAGCGGTGGGGCCAATGAAGGCATTGCTCATCGCACTGGTGGCCGGCGCCGCCCTGTTCGGAGCCTACAACTACCTGGCAACGGAACGGCAAGCCGCCTGGGATCAAGGCTACAGCGCAGCGGAGGCGGAGGGAGACAAAGCCCTGGAAGCCTTGAAACGGGAGCATGCCGAGAAGCTGTTGGCCCAGGCGCAGGCATTCGAAGCGGAACAAGCCCGGAAGGAGCGAATGGCGCGCGAGATTGAACAAGCGTACCTGGCAAAACGCCGGGCGCTGCACACCCGAATTACCGAGCTGGAGGATGCCCTCGATGAAGCCTACACCAACCACTATCGCGCCAGCCCGGGTGAAGATCCCCAGCCTGTGCCTCAGTGCGTGTTTACTGTTGGCTGGCTGCGCGACTACAACGCCGCCCTTGGCGGTATGCGAGCCACAGCAGCCCGTGCCGGGAAGCCTGATGCAGCGCCCTGGCCAGCCCCCGGAGTTGCTGCCGAATTCGACAACAGCGACATCAGCCAGCGAGACCTGCTGCGCCACGCCCAACGATACGGGCGCTGGTGCCAGGCCAATACAGAGCAACTGACAGCGTTGATTGAGGCGCTCAACCCGGAAGAGACAAAGCCATGATGGAGGTGAATTTGGATTGGAAGGCGATATCGGTATTTGTGACGTTGCTGGGGGCCTGGAGCGGTTTTCTCATCATGGTGATCCGGGCACTGCTGGCCCGGGTGACGAGGGATCTGGATCTGCGGTTGGACCGGATGGTGGCGGCCCAGGAGAAAGACACCGACGAATGGCGCCGCGTGGAGCGTGAGCTGATGGATCTTCGGGCAGACCTGCCCGTGCACTACGTGCGCCGGGAAGACTACATAAGGGGCCAGAGCATTATAGAGGCGAAGCTCGATAGCCTGGCAATGAAGCTGGAAAACGTGCAGTTAAAAACAGGGGTGACACATGAAGGTTGATATGGAGCGTGCACGGCGTGAAGGGCTGCGCTGGCTGGTACTGCTGACACTGAACAACGCCAGGCCCATTGGGGCCTACGAAACCACCGTGCTGACCGTGGCGCACAGTGAATTTCCCGATGCCACCCAGTTGGAGCTGCGCCGTGAGCTGGATTACCTGCACGACCGAAAGCTGGTTGAAGTGAAGCGCGAGCCCACAGGCCGCTGGTTCTGCGAGCTCACCCGCTACGGCGTAGACGTGGCCGAGTACACGGTGGATTGCCTGCCGGGCATTGTCCGCCCTGAACGGTACTGGTGACTGCCATGGGTAGAAAATCGTCTATTCGCCGCTTGCCGGAAGAGGTGCGGCACTTCCTGGAAGGCGAACTGGCGTCCGGGCAGCACACCCTGGATGAGCTGATTGACCTCCTGCGGGAGCGATTTCCTGCGCATGAAGAGGAGCTACCCAGCCGGTCGGCCGTGCACCGCTACGGCCAGCAACTGGACCGCCGGCTGGCCGCCATCCGGGCCAGCACCGAGGCAGCAAAAATCATTCGCGCCCAGGCCGGAGACCGGGAAGATGCCCGCTCCGAAGCGCTGACGGCCATGATCCAGTCTGAGCTGTTCGAGTCCATCATGGACATGCAGGAAGCCCAGGACATGGACCCACAGGACCGCGTGGGCCTGTTATCCAAGGCCGCCAAGAACGTCGCCACCCTGACACGCTCCTCCGTTGCCCTGAAGAAATACCAGGAAGAAGCCGTGGCCGCCCGCCTGGCTGAGCAGGAAAAGAACCTGGAAGAGGTGGCACAGGCCCAGGGCATGGACGCAGACCAGGTTACCTTCTGGCGCGAAAAAGTACTGGGGATTCGCTGATGGCCATCAAACCGCTGAGCAGCACCGTGCGGGTGCTGGACTGGGAGGAGCTCCCCGCCCGGGCCCGGGATATCCCCGACGGTTTCAACCCCCTGGACGAGGGCGTGTTGATGCGTCACCAGTCCGAGTTTCTGAAGATGCCCCAGTCCATTGTGGCAATCCCGAAGGGCCGCCGTACGGGCATGACCTTCGCCAAGGGGCTGGACTCCACCCTGATCGCCGCCTCCCGCCGTAGCGCCGGCGGCGACAACGTGTTCTACATCGGTGATACCAAGGAAAAAGGCCTGGAGTTTATCGGTTACTGCGCCAAGTTTGCCCGCGTGATTGCCGAGGCCCAGGGCCAGGGTGTGTCTGGCATCGAGGAGTTCCTGTTCGAAGACCAGGACGACCGGGGCAACAGCAAGCACATCACCGCCTACCGCATCCGCTTCAGTTCCGGGTTCCAGGTAACGGCCTTGTCGTCGCGCCCGGCCAACATTCGGGGCTTGCAGGGCATTGTGGTGATTGATGAGGCCGCCTTCCACCAGGATGTCCAGGGCGTGCTCGATGCCGCCACCGCTCTGCTGATCTGGGGCGGCAAAATCGTGGTCATCAGCTCCCACAACGGCAAGTCCAACCCGTTCAACCAGTTCTGTAAAGACATCGAGGAAGGCCGCTACGGCGACGATGCGGCCGTGCATACTGTCACCTTTGATGATGCCGTCGAAAACGGGCTTTACGAGCGTGTGTGCATGATGAAGCGCGAGCAGCCCACTGCCGAGGGCAAGCTCAAGTGGTACAGCCGCATCCGCAATTCCTACGGGCCTCGCAAGGCGGCCATGCGTGAAGAGCTTGACGCAATACCGCGTGACGGTTCAGGCGTGTGCCTGCCCGGCGTGTGGATTGATGCGGGTATGCGCGAGGAACGGCCGGTATTACGCCTGGTGTTGGATGACGACTTCGTGAGGAAGTCTGACGAGGAACGCCGGGGCTGGTGCCAGGCATGGATCACCCAGCACCTGGACCCATTACTGGAAGAGCTGGACCCACGTTACCGCTGGGTGTTTGGCGACGACTTCGCCCGCCACCGAGATTTTTCCATCTTCGTGCCGTTGGGCATTACCGGTACGCTCAAGCGGTACTGTCCCTGGGTGCTGGAGCTTCAGAACGTACCCACGCGCCAGCAAGAGCAAATCAAATGGCACATCATTGAACGCCTGCCAAACTGGCGCGGCGGTGCCATGGATGCCACCGGCTCCGGGCAGATTCTGGCCGAATACACGGCAGACAGGTTCGGCCATGACGCCGTGCACCAGATCATGCTGAGCCGCGCCTGGTACGGCCTATGGATGCCCAAGATGATCCAGTGGTTTGAAGATGGGGTGATCGACCTCCCACGCGACGCCAACCTGGAATCCGACCTGCGGGCCATCGTCGACGTGGACGGCATACCGATGATCCCCGGCGTGCGCAAGGCCGACCTGAAAGAGCCGGAGCTGTACCGCCACGGGGACTTTGCCATCGCCCTGGCACTGGCCTGCTATGCCAGCCTGAACCAGCAACAACCAATTCCCATTGATTTTCTGAGCACCGGGCCACGCCCGAGCATGGCCGGGCTGGGCGATGAGCGCCCCGTGGCCAACATCACCGATGCCGGGTTTGGCACGGTGGCCGGCACCAACGACTTTCGAGGCTTTTGACCATGGCAGAGAACACCCGCCCAGAAATGACCGAGGTGGCCACCACCGCCGATGGCCGCGACATCACCCGGGGCTATCTGGACCCACTGAGCATCCAGCCCGCCAGTGACGAGGTGCTGAGAATCCGTGGTGCCGGCGACTACCGGATCTACAAGGAAGTGCTGCGCGATGACCAGGTATCGGCCTGCTTCAACCAGCGCCGCCTGGCGGTGATCGGCAAGGAATACAAGGTAGACCCGGGCGGCAAGACCCGTAAAGACAAGGCTGCCGCCGATTTCCTGCAGGAACAGATCCGCACCGTGGGCTTTGACCGGGTAACAGACCTCATGCTCTATGGCGTCTATTACGGCTTTGCCGTAGCGGAACCCCTGTGGGACAGGGACAGCCGCCATGTGGTGATGCCAGAGATCAAGGTACGGGATCGCCGCCGGTTTGGCTTCGATGGTGCCGGCCGCCTTCGCATGAAGACGATGCAAAAGCCGGACGGCGAGTTGCTGCCGGGGCGCAAGTTCTGGAGTTTCAACACCGGTGCTGATCATGACGATGAGCCTTACGGCGTGGGCCTTGGCCATTGGTTGTACTGGCCGGCGTTCTTCAAGCGCCAGGGCCTGAAGTACTGGCTGCTGTTCCTGGAGAAATTCGGGCAGCCCACGGCCAAGGGCACCTATGGGAAAGATGCCACCCCGGAAGAGAAGCAGCGGTTGCTACAGGCACTGTCAGCCATCAGCACGGATTCCGGCGTTGCCGTGCCGGATGGCATGGTCATTGATCTGCTGGAAGCGGCCCGCTCCGGTACCGCTGATTACGCCGCCGTGTACGACCGCATGGATGCCGCCATAGCCAAGGTGGTGCTGGGCCAAACCGCCAGTACCCAGGGCACGCCCGGCCGGCTGGGCAATGACGATCTTCAGGCCGACGTGCGGCTGGATCTGGTTAAAGCCGATGCCGACCTGGTGTGCGAGAGCTTCAACCGCACCATTGGCACCTGGTTGACCGAGTGGAACTTCCCGGGGGCGGCCGTACCGACGGTGTACCGGGATGTGGAGCCCAGCGAAGACCAGAACAGCCGTGCCGAGCGTGACAAAACCATCTTCGACATGGGCTTCCGCCCGACTCTCAAGCACATCACCGATACCTACGGCGGTGAGTGGGAAGCGATACCCGGCCAGGAAATGCCCAAGCCAGCGCCAGCCAGCTTTGCCCAGTTCACCGCCGTGGAAAGCGAGGAAAGAACCCCGGCGGAAGTGCTGGCGGATCGCTTGGCGAACGAGGCGGAGCCTATGACAGGCCAGTGGCTTGATCAGATTGAGGTGATGCTGGAACAGGCCGAAAGCCTTGAAGAGTTCCGCACCATGCTGCTGGCAGCCTTTGATGACCTGCCCCAGGAAGAGCTCGGTACGTTGTTGGGCGATGCCGCCCTGGCTGCCCACGCCGCCGGCCGGTACGACGTGGAGCACGGCCATGAGTAAGCGCCCATCTGCCATCACCGGCACGTTGCGCCAGCCATTCAAGGAACAGGTGGCGTTCTTCCGGAACAAGCTCGGCAACCTCGTACCCACCGCGCGCTGGGACGATTTACGCCGGGGCGAGCATGACATTGGCTTTATGGTGGCGGGTGCTAACAAGGCTGACCTGCTGGCCGACCTGGCATCAGCGGTGGGCCGCTCCATCAGCGAAGGCGAAACGTTGCAAGCCTTCCGCAAGGACTTCAAAGCCACTGTAGAGCGCCGTGGCTGGCACGGCTGGACCGGCGAAGGCAGCAAGAAAGGCGAGGCCTGGCGCACCCGCGTGATCTACCAGACCAACATGGCCACCTCCTATTCTGCGGGCCGCCACGCCCAGCTTGTGCAAGGCGGCTTTGCCTTCTGGATATACAAGCATGGCGGCAGTCTGGAGCCTCGCATTCAACACCTGGCCTGGAACGGGTTGACACTGCCCCCGGGCCACCCCTTCTGGCGAACCCACTTTGCACCCAATGGCTGGGGTTGCAGCTGTTACGTGGTGGGCGCTCGCAGCGAGGCAGGCGCCCGTCGCCTGGGCGGGGACCCCACCAAGCCCCTGCCCGAAGGATGGGACGCGATCGACCCCAAAACGGGGGCTCCCCCTGGTATCAGCAAGAACTGGGATTACGCCCCGGGCGGCCGTGTTACTCAGGTGGTTAACACCATGGCCGAGAAAACCCGCCAGTGGGACTACGAGCTGGCCAAGGCATACATGCAGGGGGTGCCGGAAGCTGTGCGAGACCAGCTTGCTCAAAGCTACCGTGCGCTGCCCTCGGTTGCCGATGATGCCCGCCGCTATGCACGCCGGGTGCTGCAGGAGCTGAAAGAGGTTGACACGCCGCCGTACCAAACAATGGGGCTGCTCACTCAGATGGACGCAGCAATCGTCCAATCGCTCAAAAAGGTGGATGTGAGTGGGTTCGATTTTGTGATCGATACATCAGCGGTGCGGCACATACGCAAAAGCCACGGCACCGACAAAACCGAGCGCAGCCGGGGCCAGCGGGCCGTCACATCGGCAGACTACGCTCTTCTGCCGGAGCTGCTGAACAACGGTGAAGGCTGGGAAGACGCGGGGCACGCCCGGTTAACCGGGCACCCGTTGGTAAAGCGGCGCCTGACGGTGGGAGGAGAAACCCTGGTGGCTGTGTTCGAAATCCGGAAGAAGCGCAAGATGCTGGCACTGGAGACGCTCTACATTCAGAGCCGGGCGGAATGAGCCCGGCCTGCCCCCCGATCACAACGTCCGAAACGATCCGTGGTATGAGCACGGCGATCAGATGTGCCTGGCCGGACACCAGGAGTTTAGCAAATGATTGAAGTGAAGATCGATTCCAGGGAAATAGAGGCCGAGCTTCAACAACTGGAAGACAAAAGCGGCGACCTGAAACCGGTGTTCGAAGACATCGGTGAATACCTGATCGTTGCCACTCGTCAGCGATTCCTGGACAAAAAAGCGCCAGACGGCACACCCTGGCCCAGTAACAGCCCGCTCACCCAGGCCCTCAAGGGCAGCGACGATCCACTGATTGGTGAAAGCAAAAGCCTCAGCCGTTACTTCAGTTACAACGCAAGCAGTGGCTCCCTGGAGTTCGGCAGCCCGATGAAGTACGCAGCCGTTCAGCACTTTGGCGCAAAGCAAGGTGCATTTGGCCGGTCAAAGCGCGGCACGCCATTGCCCTGGGGCAGGATTCCGGCGCGTCCCTTCCTGGGATTATCCACCATCGACAGGGATGCTGTGCTCGATATCGTCCGGGAATATTTGCTTGCCCCCTCAGGGCCTCTGTAATCGTATTTACGGGGCTCAGGCACCGGATGCACGGTTTTCTCTCTCTTATCGTGTTTAAACGCGCCTGAGGCGGGTTCTGGGTATCATCTTTTGAAACGTCGAGGCTCCAAAGTACTGGAGCCACATAACGCCACTTGATACCCTGTTTCCACTGGTGCAATGCCAGCCCGGTTTGTTTTGTCTCCCTTCAAAATACACCCCCTCTGAACCATGCCAATCTGAGCCCACGTTATTCACAAACGGGGCACGAGGTAGGCATGAGCCTGTTAGAAATTTTCAAATCTGGTGACCACACCGATAGCCAGGGCCGCGAGTGGGCCTTTTCTCGTGAAGACATGGAGGCCTCCGTGGCGGCGTATGACCCCGCTGTGTTCTCCGCGCCTTTGGTGGTTGGCCATCCGAAGATGGAAGATCCGGCCTACGGCTGGGTGGAATCCATCACCCTGGAAGGCGATGTCGTCAAAGCCCGGCCCGACCGGGTAGAACCCCAGTTCGCCGCCCTGGTGAACGAAGGCCGCTTTCCGAAGATGTCCGCATCCTGGTTTCCCCCCAATCATCCTTCCAACCCAAAGCCAGGCGTTTGGTATTTGCGCCACGTTGGCTTTTTGGGGGCTGCGGCTCCGGCAATTCCGGGGCTCAAGCCTGCCAGTTTCTCCGGCGCGGAAGACGGCCTGGTGACCGTCGAGTTTGCCGCTTCAGATCTGGATTCACGCTCCACGCTGGCCGATCTGGCTCGCCGTATGCGCGACTGGATGCTGGCCCAGTTTGGTCAGGAGGCCGCCGACCGCGTGGTACCCGCCTACCTGGCGCAGGAGGCTGAAGCGGCCCAGCGCGAGGCGATGGAAGAAGAGTACAACGCTGATCAACCGGGGTTCTCCGCCCCAAATAACCCACCTGAGGAGGTGACAACCGTGAAACCTGAAAACAAACCCAAGGCGGGTGATGAGGCGGCGGACTTCGCTGCCCGGGAGTCTGCTCTGGAAGCCCGCGAACAGGCCCTCGCCCAGCTGGAAGCGCAGCAGCGCAAGGATGAAATCGCCAGCTTCGCCGAACAACTGGTGAATGATGGAAAGGTCTTGCCCGCTGAGAAAGAAGCGCTGGTGGACTTCATGGCCGCCCAGGACGAAGAAGCTGAGGTCTGTTTCGCTTCCAGCGAGGGCGAGATCAAAAAACCGGCCTCAACCTGGTTCCGGGGTTTCCTGAAGGGCCTCCCCCCGCGCGTGGATTTCAACGAGCTCGGCGCGGATACCACCAACACCGCATCCGCAGCCAGTTTCGCTGCGCCTGCCGGCTTCTCAGTAGACCCGGAACGCCTGGAGCTGCACCAGAAAACGCTGGCCTACCAGGCGGAACACAATTGCGACTACAACACAGCCCTGGCGGCTGTAGGAGGCTGAGGTTATGCAGAGCTCCCCAGTGATGACGCACACCGTTGAGGCAACGGCCGCGATTACCCGCCACCGGTTTGTGGACTTGACCGGTGCCCACGCAACGGCCGCCGGAGCTGCATTCGGTGTATCTACCACCGATGCCGGCATTGGTGACCAGCTCGCGGTTGATTGCCTGGGCTCCTCAATCGTTGAAGCCTCTGGCGCAATCTCCCTGGGCGGTGAAATTGAGGTGGGTGCCAACGGCGTGGCGGTGGCTGCCTCAGCCGGCACCGTGGTTGCCCGAGCACTTCAGAGCGCCGCAGATGGCGACCTGATCGAAGTATTCATCATCCCGAACTGAGGATTTCGTTATGACAATGACCAATAAAGCGGTTCGGGTGATTGACCCGATCCTGACCACGCACGCCCAGGGCTATCGCCAACAGGAGATGGTGGGCAGTGCACTGTTCCCCCGCGTGCCGGTGGGTGTTTCCGGTGGCCAGGTGCTGGAATTCGGCAAAGAGGCGTTCCGCCTGTATAACGCCCGCCGCGCGCCCGGTGCCAATACCAAACGTATCGATTTTGGCTATCTGGGCAAGCCGTTTGCCCTGGTACAGGACGCCCTGGAAGGCAAGCTGCCAATCGAGCACATTCGTAACGCCAATCAGGTGCCCAACATCCAGCTGGGCCAGCGCTCTGTAAACACGGTGATGCGCTCGCTGATGCTGGCCCTGGAGGTGGAACAGGCAGGCATTGCCCGCAACCCCAACAACTATGACACCGACCACAAAGTGGATTTGTCTGCCGCCAAGTGGTCTTCCGAAAGCGGTGACCCTGCCAAGGATGTACGTGCCGGTCGCGAGGCCATTCGGGAGACGATCGGTGTGTATCCCAACACCTTGCTGATCTCCGCCAAGGCATTCTCCGCAGCGTCGGAAAACCCGAAGGTTCTGGAACGATTCAAGTACACCTCCAGTGACTCGGTAACCGCTGAGATGCTGGCTCGCCTGATGGATGTGGACCGTGTGGTGGTGGGCAAAGCCGTCTCTGCCGATGCGCAGGGCAACTTCAGCGATGTTTGGGGAGCGGATGCCGTGCTGGCGTATGTGGCACCGGAAGCGACCAGCATCGAAGAGCCCTCTTTCGGGTACACCTACACCCTGGAAGGGCACCCGCTGGTTGAGCAGGCCTACTACGACAATTCCGCCAAGTCCTGGATTTATCCGGTCACCATGGAGCGCAGCCCGGTGTTGACCGGCATCACCGCCGGGTTCCTGTTCCAGAACGCAGGTTAAAGGGGGCAATTATGCCGAGCTACAAAATCTGCTCGCCCGTCAAAGTGCGCGGGCGAATCATGAAAAGCGGCGTGGTGTCGCTGGATTCAGAAGTGGCGGAGCCGTTGCTGGAGTCCGGAGCGCTGCTGCCGACCGAGGACTCGCAGCAGAGCCAGTCTTCGGGCTCTGGCGATAAGGAACCGGCACAGAAGCCGGCTTCCTCTCCTGCTGCCACCAGCGGTGGTGAAGCGCCCAACACGGACGGAAGTTCATCGAGTGACACCGATTCAGACTCCGGCTCCGGTGAAGGCGGTTCACAGCACGCCACACAGGGTGCGGATGAAGCCGGCGAGCAGAACAAGGCCTCGGGCGAGAAGGCACCGGCACAAAAGCCGGCCGCCAAGTCCACCGCCAAAGCCAAGCAGACTAAGGACTGAACATGCCGTACATCAGTCATGCTGAACTCCAGGACCGACCGGGTGCCAGGGAACTGGCAGAAGTCGCTTCGCCCCAGCACCTCTGGGTCGTGGATTTCGAACTGATGGAAGCTACCTTGCTGGGCAAGGATCGCTCGGCCTGGCCGGATGAAGAAGTGGACGTGGCAGATGAAGCCCTTTCCCGGATTGATCAAGCGGTGGCCGATGCCGAGGCACTGATCAACGGCTTCCTGGCAAAGCGTGGCTATGTACCGCTGGAAAACGTCCCGGGCATTGTTGCGAACTGGACGCGCATCATTGCCCGCTACTACCTGCACAAGGACCGTGTTGGTAACGACGACAAAGACCCGGTACTGCGGGACTACCGGGACGCCATCAAGCTGCTGCAGCTGACCGCCGATGGCAAGTTCAGCCTGGGCTTTGATGACCCCGTGAAAGCCAGCGGTACCGGCGCCCCGTCTTTCACCAAGGGTAAGAGTGTTTTCCGTGACAACCTGGGGGACTACTGATGCTCAATCTGGAGCCTTGGGCCAAACGCCTGGAAGGCGCAGCACCCTGCCCAGTGGAAATCGCTGCCGATGTGCAGGAAGCCCTGACCTCCAGAGCATCCGCAGCGGTTTTGTTGGTCCCCATGAGAGAAAACGTAACTCACAGCGAGTTGAGCGATGGGGCTCGCCACAGAATCCGGGCAGAAGTCGGGCTGATCACCTCCGTGTCTCGCAGCAAGCGGCGGTTTTCAGGCGCCAGCCGGGACCAACTCAACGCCTTGCGGCAACCCCTGCTGCAAGAACTCATCAACTGGATGCCGCCTGCCTCTGACATTGAAGTGCGATGGCAAAGCGGAGAGCTCTTAAACATGGACGCTCAGTCACTGTTCTGGGTGGACGTACTGACAACGGAGTACTGGTGGACCTCATGAGTAAAAAGGCAAAGCCAAAGCTGCCGCAAGCCGGCGGCCAATACGAGCGAGACAGCAACGGCAACCCGGTACCGCGCCGGGCGCCAAAATCCACCGCCCCGGCCAAGGCCGAGCGCAAGGAAAAGGAGTAAATCATGGCTGGATTCAAAATGCGCCGGCGCCTGTTGCTGGCCGCCATCGAAACCACCTACGGCACCGATGCGGCCCCAACGCCGGAGGCCAACGCCATCCTCACCCGCTCCATACAGGTAACGCCGTTGGCGGGTAACGACATCGAGCGCAACCTGCTGCGGGCCTACTACGGCAACGCCCAGTCTCTGGCGGGCGAAAAGCACGTCGAGCTGACCCTGGAAGTAGAACTCACCGGTTCCGGTACCGCCG
>JABXHG010000013.1 GCA_013393545.1 Alteromonadaceae bacterium
ACGATTCAGATAGTGAAAAATCTCGGCGCATAAAGGCCATCAAGAAAGAAGGATTGGAGCCGATCATCAGAGTTATCGCTCGCAATCTATCTGAACATGATGCGCTGCTGGTTGAGAAGACTCTACTCTGGAAGCTGGGTAAGCAGTTGACGAATATCTCCTCGGGCCATTATTCAGATAATTTTCGTCCGCACGACTCGTTGCACAAATATCTTTCTGCGTATTCCGGCGAACGTGAACACTCATTCCGGCTGAACGTGAACACCTTTTTTCTTAACGCATTACCCACCGAGGTTTGTACCCCGGGTGTTCACGTTCAGTCAATTTCCTGAAGTCGTTTTCTCATGGATTCTCCGTTCAGGGCCCAGCGATGGGCGTTGTGCATCAGCCGATCCAGAATGGCATCGGCCAGGGTGTTGTCACCGATAGCGGCGTACCACTGATCGGTGGGCAATTGGCTGATGATCATCGTTGAGTGAGTACCGTGCCGGTCATCCATGATCTCCATCAGGTCGTTTCGATGCGCCGGACTCAGGGCTTCCAGTCCCCAGTCGTCCAGGATCAGCAGGTTTATTTTGCTCAGCTGGTTCAGAGTTTTCTGGTAAGTACCGTCCGCTTTGGCCTGCGTCAGCTCCAGCATTAATCGGGAGATTCGATAGTAGCGGGCACTGAGACCGTTCAGGCAGGCCTGATGGCCAATGGCACAGCCCAAGTATGTTTTGCCGCTGCCGCAGGGTCCGGTAATCAGCAGGTTCTGCCCTCGCTCCAACCAGTCGGTCTGAGCCAGTTGCGCCACTTGGGCTTTCTTGAGATTACGCCGGTGCTGGTAATCGATGTCCTGAACAGAGGCCCGGAGCTTGAAGCGGGCCTGGCGAACCAGGCGACCCTGTTTTCGGTGCTCCCGGGTCTGGCACTCCCGGTCGAGTAACAACTCCAGACGTTCGGTGAACGACAACTCGTCATAGGTGCCCGGCTGGTTTTGTTGATGTTCCAGGGCGGCGGCCATGCCGCCCAGTTTGAGGTCTCGCAGCCGTGTCAGGGTCTTGATCGTACTCATGGTGGTGTCTCCTAGTGGAAGCTCTTCGGGCCACGGATGTTCTCGTGGTGTTGGGGCAGCTCTGCGTGCAAGGGCAGTTGTTCCGGCAGCTTGTCGCGGTTGCTCTGGAGAATGGCCTTGATGTGTTTCAGCCGGTTCAGGCCCTCCCGATTGGCGATACGGCAACTGGCGTTCAGGCGTGAACCGGGGTAGGCCTTACTCAGATTGAGCAGCCCGAGACAGACCCGGTAGGCCTGTTCCGGATGCTCCCGTTCATCCAGTCGGTCACTGACCCAGATCAGGGTGTCTGGCCCTATGTCCCGGGCCCAGTTTTTGAGGCGTCCGGGAGTCCACTGTTGTTGCTTTCGGTGGCGGGTGGGCATGTGCCCTGGCTCGGTGGTGATACCGAACTGATGGCTGCGAGGATGACTGGCAATCTGCCGTTGCCGGAAGTAAACCTGCACCAGACGCTCACTGGCATGGATCTCCACCCGCTCCCCCACATACTGGTGCGGTACCGAGTAATGATGCTGGCTGAACTCGATGTGGTAATCGATATTAACTCGGCAGCGCCGGATGTCGATGTACTCATAGGGGTGTTTCGGTAACGCTCTCAGGGCGGGCTGATCCAGCATCTTAAAGGCGTCTTGACGGTTGCCCGGCAGACGCTTGAACGGTCGGCTGTTCAGATCTTCCAATAGCGATCGGATGCACTGATTCAGATCTGCCAGAGTGAAGAAGGTGTGGTGACGCAACCGAGCCAGTATCCATCGCTCAACGATCTGCACGCCCACTTCTGCTTTGGATTTGTCCTTGGGCTTGTAGGGCCGCGCTGGCATCACCGCGACCTGATAGTGGGCTGCCAGTTGTTGGTAGCTGGGGTTCAGATCCGGATCGTACCGACAGGCTTTGTTGACGCCGCTGCGCAGGTTGTCCGGCACCACCATCTCCGGAACACCGCCAAAGAACTCAAACGTGCGCACGTGACTCAACAGCCAGTTCTGCAACTCCTGAGTCCAGGTGGCTTCTGCATAGGTGTAATTGGAGGCACCCAGTACGGCGACAAACACCTGAGCCGTGCGGATTTCGCCGGTTTGCGGGTTGGTGATGGGGACCGTGGGGCCGCAGTAATCAATGAAGCATTTTTCACCGGCCTTGTGAGTCTGACGCATGGAGCGCTTTTGCTGCTTCAGCCAGTGGCGGTAGCGATCGCAGTATTGTGAGTAGCTGTAACACCGGTTGGGGTACCGGGCAGTGTACTCCTCCCACAGCAACTGTTTGGTGACAGTTTTACGCTTAAGTTCCTGATAAACCGTTGTCCAGTCAGGCACCTGATAGCGTGACGATGAGGTGGGGTCTGAGCCGGGATAGAACATGGCCGCCAAGCGGCCATCGTCCAGATCCTCCGGCAACGGCCAAGTGACCTCTAAAGCATTGGCCCGAGACAAGAGCTTCTGTATGGATCCGACACTGGTCTTAGTGCCGGCGCTGATCTGCCGGATCGAAAGCCCGGCTTCCAGCCTCAGGCGAAGGACTTCTCTGATTTTACGCATTGGTATTCTCTTTGCTGCCATGACTCTGGACCCCAAAAAAGGAATCAGAGTAGCAAACGGTTGAATAAACAATGCGTTAAGAAAGATTCCGGTTTAACGTGAACACCGGTTCCGGGAATGTGAACGCGGATTCCGGCATGGTGAACACCGATTCCGGAAAATCACCAAAAAGTGTTCATCTTCAGCCGGAATGGCTGTTCACGTTAAACCAGAATAGGTGTTCACGTTCGCCCGGAATGGGTGTTCATGATGGGCCGGAATATGCAACGCCTCCTCTTCAGCCTGCTTCCATACACCAGAAATCACCATAACTCTTCATAGTGGGATTCAAAAAGCCTTCCTCATACCGCCAAAATTTAGTTAGCTTGCGACCAATCTGGCTCTAAATTTATATTGACCATCCGGATAGTATGTGCTTTATTGGTCAAAACACGCACTCACTACCAACAAAAAACGTGGGAGAAAGAACGATGCTTGAACGACAGGATTACGAAGAGTTTCGCAAGGCGGTGAGGCGACTGGCCGAAACAAAAATTCAGCCTCATGCCGCGGACGTTGACGAAAAGAAGCGATTTCCCGAAGAAGCACTTGCGGCATTCAAGGAATTACAACTGATTGCGCTGCCCTTTGATGAAAGTATTGGTGGTCAGTCTGGGGATGTACTGGCCCAATGCATTTGTTTGGAGGAAATCGCCCGTGTCTGTGCCACCTCATCATTAACGCTGATGGTGATCTGGGCCGGGCTTGGTCCGATAGCCTCACTTGGTTCGCCACAGTTGATCGAAGAGGTAATGGAACCGGCCATTAATGGCAATACCGTTGCCTCCATCTGTTTGACCGAAATTCACGGCGGCTCTGATGTCTGGGGTGCTCGCACTCGCGCCCAATACAAGGATGGCCAGTGGGTGATCAATGGCCAGAAGCGCTACATCACCAATGCCACTCGCTCCGACTGGTACTCGGTCCTGGCGCGCACCGGTGAAGACAGTTTTGGCGTGTTCGCAGTGCATAAATCTGACCCTGGTCTTTCCTTTGGCAAGCTGGAATCGAAGATGGGTGTAAGGGGCAGTCCCACCGCCGATGTGATTTTCGAAGATTGCCGCGTTGAGGGTTACCGGCTACTTGGTGATTCGAAAGAGGGCCGACAGTACATCACTGATTCTCTGGCCTACACTCGACCGTTGATAGGAGCTCAGGCGCTTGGTATTGCCCAAGGGGCGCTTGATGCTGCCATCAAGTACGTGAAAGAAAGAGAAGTGTTTGGCCAGCAGGTGGCGCGTTTTCAGATGATCCGCGGCACTATTGCCGATTTGGCAACGGAGATTGAAGCTGCTCGCCAACTGCTCTATCGGTCGTGTCAAGCGGTCGAAAACAAGGAGCCCGATGCCCGCACCCTAGCCTCCATGGCCAAGCTATTCTGCAGCAATGTCGCCATGAAAGTGGCCACCGAGTCAGTGCAGCTTCATGGCGGTGCGGGTTATCTGACTGATTTTCCCGTGGAGCGCATGATGCGCGACGCGAAAATCACCCAGATATACGAAGGAACCAGCGAGATCCAGAAATTGATCGTCGCAAAAGCCATGCTTTCTGATTGAGACGAAAAACATGATTGCTCAAATTAACTATCTGACCAATATTCGCTTGGGAGCAGGCGCAATAGCTTCACTGAATGATGAATTGGCAAGTATGAATGTGAGTAAGCCGCTGATCATTACGGATGCTGGCCTAGTTTCCAGCGGTCTCCTTGATAAGGTCAGGGCAACTGCCAAGCTTTCGGACAGCGTTGCTATTTATGATGGCACTCCAGCTAACCCGACTGAAGCGGCTGTAGAGGATGCTCTACACGCCTATCGTTGCGACAACTGTGATGGCATCGTTGCAATCGGTGGCGGTTCCAGCATAGACCTTGCCAAAGCTGTTGCGTTGCTCGCAACTCATGAGCGGCCATTGCGCCAATATGCAGCGATTAATGGTGGCGTTGCCAGAATCGGCCCAACCGTTCCCCTCGTGGCAGTACCAACTACTGCAGGAACTGGAAGCGAGGTAGGCAGGGCGTCCCTTATAACGCTACACGATGGCCGTAAGCTCGGATTTTTATCCCCTTACTTGATCCCGGACTTGGCCATCTGCGACGCCGAACTGACCCGCTCACTTCCGGCCGGGCTAACCGCCGCAACCGGGATGGATGCCATTGCCCACTGCGTTGAAACTTACCTGAGTCCCAAGGTTAATCCGCCGGCCGATGCCATTGCGCTGGACGGCCTGCGCCGAGCTTCGAAGTATCTGATTCGTGCCGTCAACGACGGAACCGATATGGAAGCACGCAGTGAAATGATGATTGCGGCTCTGGAAGGCGCGCTGGCATTCCAGAAGGGTTTGGGGGGAGTGCACTCCATGTCCCACGCTCTTGGTGGCCTGAAGGAGCTTAAACTTCACCATGGCACCCTGAACGCGGTATTGCTGCCCCCGGTATTGCGTTTTAACCAGAGCCATTGCGGTGACAAGTTCGACCACCTCAAGGCCGCCATGGGCCTGCCGGCCGATGCCGATCTGCCAGCTGAATTCGAGCGTCTGAATGCTGAGCTTGGCATGCCAAAGAATCTTCGCGAAATGGGTGTGCCCGACAATGTGCTAGAGGATATGGCCCAGTTTTCCAAGGAAGACCACTCCACCGCCACCAATCCGCGTCCAGCGTCGGCTGAGGACTTCCTCGCCATGCTGAAAGAAACCATGGACTGAAGTTGTGACTGTGAGGAGTTTGATATGACTGAGCAGAACTCAATCCTGAAGGGCACCCGCGTTTTGGATTTAACTCGTCTTGCGCCAGGTCCGTACGGCTCAATGTTGCTAGCAGATATGGGGGCAGAGGTTATTGTCATCGGCGGAGGTCGTTCCGGCTTACCAATTGACAGCTACCGTCGTGGCAAGCGCTTTATAAGCCTTGACCTTAAAAGCCAAGAAGGTCTGGAAGCCTTCCGCCTGTTGGTTGCCGATGCAGATGTTTTGATGGAAGGCTTTCGTCCTGGTGTTATGCGCCGCCTGGGCCTCGACTATGACTCCCTCAGGCAATACAACCCGAGACTAGTGTACTGCTCTCTGACAGGCTACGGACAGGATGGTCCGCTCGCTCAAGAGGCAGGTCACGATATCAACTATGTAGGTCTGTCCGGTGCCCTTGGCGCCATGGGCCCGGTCGAGGGACCACCGGCACTGCCATTAAACATTATTGCGGATTTTGCCGCTGGTGGACTCTATGCCGCCTATTCTATCCTTGGAGCCCTACTGGAAAGGGAGCGCTCGGGACTGGGGCAGTTCCTGGACGTTGCTATGGTAGATGGCTGTCTTTCCTTGATGATGATGCACTACCAGGATTGGGGTAAGGCGGTGTTGCCTTCTCGTGGCAAAGGCCTGCTGACTGGAGAGGCCCCTTTTTATAGGTGTTACGTCTGTAGCGACGGCAAGTACCTGGCAGTTGGGGCTTTGGAAAGTGCGTTTTTCACAAATCTGTGGCGGGGGCTGAACCTTGAGCAACCAATGCCAGATCACATGCGCCCGGATACTTGGCCCGCCATGACTGAGCAGTTCGAGCGACTATTCGCCAGCCGGTCCCGGGACGCCTGGGTGAAGCACTTCGAGGGCCGGGATGCCTGCGTTTCACCGGTGTTAGCGCCAGATGAGGTGTTCGAACACCCGCATGTGCAGGCTCGATTTCCTGGCAGCGACAGCTACGCTACTCCGGCTATTCCCCACTATTCCCGAACCCCGACCATGCCGGGTGTTGCTGATGGCACGGACGATTCGTATGCGGTCCTCCGAGCGTTAGGTCTGTCAGAAGCGAAGATCAACAAAGCTGTTCCTGAAACCTCGAACGTGACAGGGCTGGAGTGGCCACCGGTTAAACCCAGTCAACCCTGAGGCTGCAGAGCCAAGCCGTCACAACAGCCCATAACAACAAGAACTGGACGGATCATCGCCAGGGTGAACCGGCCAATTACGCAAGACTGAGAGGAGTTCAATAATGAAAACGCTTAAAAACCCTATCAAGGTGGCTATTATTGCCGCCAGCCTAACCCTTGCTGCCGGTAATGCCATGGCCGAGGAAGTAACCTGGAAGATGGCCACGCCCTGGGGCGGCGGCCCCTGGCTGGAGAGGGATGCTAAAGGCTTTGCCAAGAATGTGGAGGACCTTACCGGTGGACGCATAAAAATCAATGTCTTTCCGGGCGGTACGCTTTCCAACGCCCTGAAAATCACCGAGGCTGTCAACCGTGGTGTTGTTGAGATTGGCCACAATTGGATGGCCTATGACTGGGGCAGGGATCGAACCACCGCGCTTTTTTCAGGCTATGCGGGCTCCCCAACCCCAGAAGGTTACCTGATGTGGCTCTATGAGGGGGGCGGCTTGGAACTCTGGCAAGAGTACCGCGATGAAGAGTTCAATGTAGTGTCATTCCCCTGCGCGGTAATCAGTACAGAGATTTTCCTGCATTCAAATAAGAAAGTTCAGACCCACGAAGACTTCAAAGGTCTGAAGCTTCGCACTTCCGGCGCCTGGGCTGAGATTGCGTCCGACCTTGGCGCTTCCACTGTTGTGATGCCGGGAGCCGAAGTGTATACGTCGCTTGACCGGGGTGTAATCGATGCCACTGAATGGGGGAGCCCAGAGATCAACAAGCCGACAGGTTTCGTCGATATAGCTAAGTATGTAGTTGTACCCGGCATGCACCAGCCTGGGGGGGTCCTGGAGTGCGAAATCAACAAGAAGGTCTGGGCGGGTCTTTCCAAAGAAGACCAGCAGGCAATCGCCACAGCTGCAAAGCTCTCCATGTACGAAAGCTGGAGTGCTGGTGCCAATGCTGACCTTTCAGCATTCAAGGAGATGACCGAGGGTGACAATGAAGTTGTGCACCTTGATCGGGACTTCATGGCGACAATTGAAGAGGCCACAACTAATTGGGAAGACAAGCAGGCTGAGGACAATAAGTGGTTCGCCAGAGTACTGAATTCTCTGAGGGATTTTGAGGGTCAACTCGCTGTCTGGCCTCAGTATCGCTTCCCCATCGGCGGAGAGCAGTAAAAGCAGGGTGTGAAGCGGGCCTCTATCTCTGTGAGAGGCCCGGCTTTATCAAAGACACGATGCTCTCGGCCCAACCTTGGTTCTTGCCCGGGGCATCGGCATTAGGGTATGCATGATGAATGTTTTCAGCTACTTCGGAAAAGCCGTGGATGCGTTGTCGAAAGCAGCTGCGCTGATCGGTGCATTACTGATCGTGCCGCTGATTGGTTCGTTGACCTATGAGGTCGTTAGCCGCTACATCCTGAACACGCCAACATTCTGGGCGTATGAAATGAGCTACATGTTCATGGGATCAACTTTTCTGTTGGGCATGGCGTACGCGCTGAAGGTCCGCCAACATGTCAACGTCGATATCTTTTATGGGATCTTGCCGCCACGAGGCAAAGCGACCATGGACATGATTGGCTTGGCAATATTGTTAGTGGCACTGATCTGGATCGTTGACGCGTTATTTCAGTATGCGCTGGAGGCATACGAGTACCAGGAAACCTCCGGCGCTTCAGGCTGGAATCCCGTGATCTGGCCGTTCCGAACCGTCTGGGTTATCGGGTTCGGTATATTAACGGCGCAAACCGCCGTCGAGCTGGTGCGCTCCATTGCCATCCTAATTACGGGCGACGAGGGGCCGGAGGTGTGGCATGAGTGAATACATCGGATTCTGGATGTTCCCGGTTCTCCTGATTTTCCTGTTGGGCGGTTTCCCCATTGCATTGTCGATGATTTCCACCGCGTTTATTTTCGGTGTGATTCAGTTCGGCGGTTCTGCATCGTTCCAGCTGATTTCCCAGATTGATAGCGTCGCGGGCAATTCGGTGCTGGCCGCAGTACCGTTATTTGTCTTCATGGGAGCCTTCCTGGAGAAAAGTGGCATCGCATCGAAGTTGCTTGAGGCTATTCATATCTGGACCTGGCGACTACCCGGAGGCATGGCCCTCAGCACTATAATTATGGGAGCTATCTTTGCTGCCATCAGTGGTGTAGTCGGTGCCACAGAAGCTGTGATTGGCTTACTAACTGTACCGGTTATGTTGAAACATGCCTATGACAAGCGATTGATTTCCGGGACCGTGTGCGCAAGTGGGTCGCTAGGTACGGTAATTCCGCCTTCCATAACAGTGATCGTGCTGGGGCCGGTTGCCAACGTTTCGGTGGGTGAACTCTTTGCCGGTCTGCTGCTGCCTGGGCTGATAATGGCTGTGCTTTTCGGTCTTTACGTGGTCGGCATTGCCATTGCAAAGCCGGCTATGGCTCCACGCGCGATAGAGGGAAGCCCCGAGTATAGCCTTGGGCAGAAACTGAGAATAACTGCAGTGGCGCTAATTCCGCCTTCGATACTTATCTTCGCCGTGCTCGGTAGCATCCTTATGGGCGTTGCCACACCCACGGAGGCAGCTGCATGGGGTGCACTGGGAGCGGTTGGTTTATCCGCTATCTATCGCACGTTTACCTGGGACTTGTTCGGTAACGCCCTGATGAAAACCCTGCTTATTACTACAATGATCCTGCTCATTGTTCTGGGCGGCAGTATGTTTGCGGGTGTCTTCTTTGCATCAGGCGGGATGTTGGCAATCCAGACCCTGCTGAATGACCTGGGAATCCCAGCTTGGGGTGTGATTGCGTTAATTCTGCTTCTGACATTCGGAGCTGGCTTTGTCCTTGACTTGATTTCGGTGGTGCTGATCGTCATCCCGATCGCCATGCCTCTGGTGCTGAACCTTGGCTTCGACCCTATTTGGTTCTGTGTTGCCTTCCTGGTGGTTCTGCAAACCAGCTACCTGACTCCACCCATGGCGCCATCGATCTTCTATCTTCGAGCAGTGGCGCCGCCGGAGATCACCCTACGGCATATGTACAGCGGTGTTATTCCGTTCATCACCCTTCAGATCATTACCTTGGCGGTGGTGTTGGTATTCCCGGAGCTAGCAACTTGGTTGCCAGAAGTACTGCTGGGTTAAATGGCCGAGGCTAAACGTTGAAAATAATTCGACCACCGGTGGCGATCCGCCACCGGAACATAAGAAGGAGATCATCATGACTGTATTAGGACATCAATTGATTGGTCAGATCAGCTACCGGGGTGATCAAGCTGCCCTTGAACCGATTGACCCTGCCACCAGAGAGCGCCTGGAGCCAGACTTCCCCGGCGCCAGTAAAAGAGATATCGAACAAGCCTGCAGCCTGGCCCTGGAGGCCTTTGGTGAGTACCGCGAAACTTCTCTGGAAGCGCGAGCCAGCTTTCTCGAAACTATTGCCACGGAAATCGAGGCTCTTGGCCCTAGACTGATTGAGCGAGCGATGGCTGAAACTGGCCTACCGAAGAGCCGGATTGAAGGCGAACGTGGTCGTACCTGTGGTCAGCTCCGGTTGTTTGCCTCGGTAGTGCGTGACGGTGAGTGGCTGGACGTCAGGGTGGACCCGGCGCTGCCTGAGCGCCAGCCGATGCCCCGGCTTGACCTGCGCCAGCGGCACATTGCTGTCGGGCCAGTTGCGGTTTTCGGGGCTAGTAATTTCCCGCTAGCGTTCTCGGTTGCAGGCGGCGATACTGCATCCGCGCTGGCAGCAGGCTGCCCGGTGGTGGTCAAGGGCCACCCAGCCCACCCTGGCACATCGGAGTTGGTCGGCCGGGCAATCCAACAAGCGGCCAAAGCCTGTCAGATGCCGAATGGCGTATTTTCACTGTTGTTCGGTGTCGGTAACGAGATCGGCCAGGCTCTGGTGGCGAACCCCTGCATCCGGGCGGTTGGCTTTACAGGATCGCGGCGTGGCGGGTTAGCCCTGACAGCGATTGCGCAACAGCGCAGCGTACCGATCCCGGTCTTCGCTGAAATGAGCAGCATTAACCCCGTATTTCTCCTGCCTGAAGCTGTTGCGACCCGGGCTAGCAGTATTGCCAAGGATTTTGCGGCATCCCTTAATATGGGCGCAGGTCAATTCTGCACCAACCCAGGGCTGATAATTGGCTGTCGCGGCAAAGCCCTTGACGCCTTCCAACAAGCTGCCACGGATGCCGTGGCGCAAGCGGATGCTCAGACCATGCTGACACCGGATATACACGCAGCCTATACGCAGGGCATCGAGCGGTTGTCCGGCCATGCCGCTGTTCAGTGTCTAGCGAGTGGACAGCAAGGCGTAGCCTCCAACACCTGCCAACCCCAGTTGTTTTCCGCCCGAGCCAGCGATTTTCTCACAGATGAAACATTGCAACAGGAGGTTTTTGGGGCCGCGTCCTTGATTATCGAGTGTGAGGGACTGGAGGAGATGCAGCGCGTTGCCGAGAGCCTCGAAGGACAGCTCACAGCCACTCTGCACATGGATGAGGACGACATGGGGGCTGCACAATCACTACTCCCAATATTGGAAACGAAGGTTGGCCGGATATTGGTCAATGGCTGGCCGACAGGTGTAGAAGTCTGCCATGCCATGGTTCATGGGGGGCCTTTCCCGGCCACCTCTGATAGCCGCACCACATCGGTAGGCAGCGCGGCTATTCGACGCTTTCTCCGGCCTGTATGTTATCAGAATTTCCCCGACGCCCTGCGCCCGCATGCCCTGAAGGAGGCAAACCCTTATAGGCTGCACCGCTTGTTGGATGGTGAGCGGGAAGCATAGATGTGACAAGCTAGGGTGATGGGCCCGGCCGCTAGAGCGTGCCGAGCAGATAAAAAGCACGATTTAGCGGCACTTTCCATTTACTGTATTTGTAGTGGTTCAATGATTCCGGACACCAACGTAGGTGGTAAGATTACCACCATAAACGAGGTGTCTGATGACCAGAAAACAACGTTCTTTTACTCCTGAGTTTAAGCAGGAAGCAGCTAGCCTGGTGCTGGATCAAGATTACACCATCGCCCAGGCTTGTACGTCCTTGGGGGTTGGAGAAAGTGCTCTACGACGCTGGGTTCAGCAACTGACGGATGAGCGTGAAGGCGTTACCCCAAAGGGTAAAGCCTTGACGCCGGAGCAGCGCCGGATTCAGGAACTGGAAGCCCGCTGTAAACGCCTTGAGATGGAGAAAGACATACTAAAAAAGGCTACCGCTCTCTTGATGTCGGACGACATGAATCGTACGCGCTGATAGACCAGTTGAGTGAGCAAGTGCCTGTCGAAATGGTCTGCAATGCGTTCGATATCAGCCGCTCCAACTATTACGACTACCGTCAACGGCGTAAGTACGTGGATGTTGAGCGTCTGGACCTGAAGGCTCAGGTAAACCGTCTATTTACCAAGAGCCGCAGTTCTGCCGGCAGTAGAACGATCAAGGGCATGCTCAATGACGACGGCGTTGCCATTGGTCGCTTCAAGGTTCGACGATTGATGAATGAGCTGGGGTTGATCTGTAAGCAGCCGGGTCCGCATGCCTACAAGCAGGCCACCGTTGAGCGACCGGATATTCCGAACCACCTGGCTCGTGAGTTCACTGTAGACCGGCCCAATCAGGCGTGGTGTGGTGATATTACCTTCATCTGGAGCGGCCAACGGTGGAGTTATCTGGCAGTCGTGCTGGATCTGTACGCCCGACGCGTTGTTGGTTGGGCGATGTCATCCAGTCCGGATGCAGACTTGGTTATCAAAGCTCTGGACCACGCCTGGGGGCTGCGTGGTCAGCCAGAGAAAGTCATGTTCCACTCGGATCAGGGAAGCCAGTATGCCAGCCGTAAGTTCCGTCAGAGGCTCTGGCGCTATCGAATGACCCAAAGCATGAGCCGGCGCGGCAACTGCTGGGATAACGCACCGATGGAAAGGCTGTTCCGAAGCCTGAAATCTGAATGGATACCGGCCTTTGGATATCGAAACCTGCCCGAGGCCAAAAAAGATGTAGGTGGCTATCTGATGGACTACTACAACCGGCAACGACCTCATACATTCAATGACGGCATTTCGCCTGTTGTGGCTGAGGAAAACCTTAAAATACTGTCCGGGATTAGTTGACCACTACAATTATATACGAATGAACCTATGCGCAAGCTGGAAACCATTTATTCGAGAGTTTGAATTCATTGAGGAAACAAAGTTGACTAAGATGGGCAAGAAACTTAACAAAAACGAAATATCTCGTGAACGCAGCATGAATCGGTTGATACAGGCTGCATTCGAATTGTTTGTGATACGCGGATACCATGCCACCAGCCTGGAGGCTATTTCATCAAAAGCCGGCCTCACTAAAGGCTCGGTTTATTTTTACTTTGGCAGCAAGGAAAAGCTGATCCTGCACATGTTTGAAGTTCTTCGTGAGGATCTTGTGGATGGTCTGGTGGCCACTCTGAGAAATCCTGTCGGCAGCCATGTGGACCGCATCATCCGCTATATCCACAAGGGTGCTGATTTTGGCGCGGAACGGCCCAACGAGCTGCTCTTCATGATCCAGATAGCCATCGAATTCGCTCGCCAGGAGAATTTCATCGCCACGGCAATCAGGGAGCTATACGGAGATGTACACGCCGCTGTCGAGGCAGTGGTCAGCGAGGCCCAGGCCGTTGGTTCGATGTCGTCAGACATTGACGCACGCTCGTTCGCCTCCATGATCGTGGCGGTCCACGATGGCATGATGCTGGAGTGGCACCTGCATGGCGCTGAAATTAGCGGCCCCGATCTCGTCAAAAATGTGCGGCGCATGTTGTTGAACGGTATCGGCTAAGCTATCCCATTGGGTTTACCTAATGCTGTTTATCTCTGGGAGATAAGCTCCTTTAGGCTGACGCCGGCGCCTTTGCGGTCCCAGGTGCTGATTTGAATGCCGCGCTGTGATAGCTGCTTTTTCTTCACCTTGTTGGTGGGTGTTCTCGGTAGTTCGTCGATGATTTCTATATAGCGTGGCACCATGAAATGGGGCAGTGCGCGTGCCAGGAAACTCAACAGCGCCGGTGGTTCAACTACTGCGTCCTCCATGGTTACGATATAAACCAGAATATCGTCGTCGTTCTCATAGCCCGACGGAACACCCACCGCCACGCATTCCTTCACACCAGGAAAGTCTGCCACTGCAGCTTCGATATCAAACGAGGAGATATTCTCCGCCCGGCGGCGGATGCGGTCGCCTTTGCGATCAATGTAGAACATGTTGCCGCTGTTATCCCTGAAGGCGATATCTCCGGTATGAAACCAAAGGTTTCGCCACGCATTCACCGTTTCCTCCGGCATACCCATGTAGTACAACATGGTCGTCCAGGGGTGCCGGGGCCTGACCACGATTTCACCTGCGGTGCCGTCCGGTACCGGCCGGTCAGTTTCCGGATCGACGACTTCCACGTCATACCAGTCGGTTAACACTTTGCCGCACGAGCCGGCTACCTCCGGGCGTTGCCGCGACGTCCAACATGGGCAGCCAACTTCACTCATTCCCCACATTTCAATACCTTTGACCCCAAACCGCTCTAAGAAGGCGTGGCCATGGCGTTTTGGCAATGGGCAGCACATGAGGCGTGTAAGAAAGTTGTCTGAATCTTCCTGTCGTGCTGGTTCTGCCTGGATCATTTCGATCATAGGTCCATGGGCAATGCTTAAAGTTGCTTCACTTTCCCGGATACGATCCAGCCAGCTTTTAGCGTCAAACTTTCGATCAAGAACCAATGTTCCGCCAGCCGCAAAGATGGCGAGCACTCCCATGAACTTGCCGGCAATGTGAAACAACGGGTGTGCACTGTAGAACACGTCAGACGCGGTCATGTCGGTTTCCACAGCCGTGGTGTGGGCCAACAGGCAGATATGGCCATGGGGCATTACCACACCCTTGGCAGGACCGGTGGTGCCAGATGTGAACACCACGGACGCCGCATCGGCGGGCTGGATCTCTGGCCATGGCTTTTTCCGTGGTGTTGGCTTGGCGATGACTTCATGGTGATGTGATACGCCGATACCACCTTTGAGCAAGTCGGTAGGCTTAGCTTCCGAGTTGTCGATAACGACTAGCTGCCGGACGCCGGAAAAGTCCCAGGTAAGCTCGTCAATGTACGGAAATAGATCAGCGTCGCTGACAATCAGGCTGGGCTTGGCCAAGTTGAGGACGTGGGCCAGCGAGTTGCCGCGGTAGCCGGTATTTGCCGAAACATCGACTGCGCCGACCAGGGCTGCGGCCATCCAGGCGTGCAGTGCAGCAATACTATTGGCGGCAAATATGAGGATACGATCACCTGGCCCGACGCCTACCTCAAGGAAATGCGCCGCTAGAGCTTCGGCATGGGTCATGAACTGGCTATACGTTTCCTGATTACCCGACACCTCGCGGACGAAAACTGCCTCGGGTGAGGCCTCCACACGCCGTGCAGCTACTTGAGGTAATGTCCACTCAGAGAGCGAATCGGGTATTGCGGATGCAGGTATTTGTTTTTGTAAAACCATAAAGCGTCTCCGGCCATTGTGGCGTGCCTTGAGGTATAAATTACCGGTCAGTACTTGTCAAACCAGTTTGTGTATATTATTAAAATACTATACGGTCAGTAAGTAAAATGGAATGATGGAGGAAGCCAATGAAACCACTTTCTGGGGTCACCGTGCTAGAGCTTGGCATGGTTATGCAGGTGCCACTTGCCGGGCAGATGCTTGGGGATTACGGCGCCGACGTGATTAAGATTGAACGGCCGCCCCGAGGCGATATTATGCGGGACCTCGACGAGGTCGGCACCGCCCGCAAAGATATGAGCTGCTATTACGCTGCGGTTGGTTGTAATAAGCGGACCCTGTGCCTCGACCTCAAGCAGGATGAAGGCCGCGAAGTCCTTGGCAAGCTGATTGATAAAGCCGACGTGCTGATTCATAACTTTCGGCCCGGTGCCATGGAGCGACTCGGCTTTGGTTACGAGGAAGTTTCTAAGCGCAATCCCCGGCTGGTGTATGCGGTTGGTTACGCCTTTGGCGCAAAGGGCCCGTTATCAGGTATGCCGGGCCAGGATATGCTGGCGCAGTCTCTCAGCGGCTTTGCCATGAATGGGGTTGAGTCCGGTGGTCGCCCCCGCCTTACTGCTACCCCGACGGTCGACTATGCCACGGCGGCATCGTTATCGCAGGGAGTGCTGGCGGCCCTCATGGGCCGGGAACGTACCGGCAAGGGCGATCTGGTCACCACCTCTCTGTTTGATGTCGCCATTGCGATGCAAATGCTTGAGACGTCCAGTCGCGCAATGTACGGCTACCGCACCGATTGGGTTCAGTACGCCATGCTCTTCAAGACCCAGGACGGCTGGATCACTGTTCTCACGTTATTTCGGGACAATCCCCTGCAACTGATGTGCAAGGCGTTTAACGAAGAGGACATGAGTTGGGACCCGCTGTTGGCCAATGCAACCCTGCAACGCAAAAACGTCGGCCTGGTACAGGAAAAATTCGGGCCGGTAATGGAGCGTTATACCACTGACGAATGTGTAGAGCGGTTATCTAAAACCGACATCCTCTGTGCCCCGGTGATGGATCTGGATGACACCCTGAGACACCCGCAAACCCGGCAAAACGATATTTTGCGGGAGGTGGACATCCCCGGCCACGGACCCGTTCAACTGATTGGCAACCCTGTAAAACTGGCGGGCCAGGGTAAAGAAAGGCCACGGCCACCGGCCGCTCTAGGCGAATTTTCGAGTGAGATTCTAAGTGACTTCGGATATTCCGAAAGTGAAATCAGGGATTTTCAGGCGCGCGGCATCGTTAGCTGATTGGCAAGCAAAAAGAACCGAGAGGTATTAAATAATGAACGAAAAGTCTACATACACCAGTGATGAAAAACGCTTGTTTGACCAAACTATTGAAGGACTGACTGAACGGGCGCGTCAAACGCTTAAGCAACCGTTAACGGGGTTCCCTCACTACGCCGACACGAAGACCGGTGAGTGGACTACCACGGTAGATGGTTTCTGGACAGGAGGATTCTGGCCCGGCGTACTCTGGCTGAGCGGATATTATTCCGGCGATTCGTCACTATGGGAAGCGGCCGAGGAGTGGGTGGAACGTCTAGAACCGAGGGTCGACTCTGATTCGGTGTTTCGGGGCTTCCTGTTCTATTTCGGATGTTCTGTCGGGGCAGATCTTGCGGATAGCAGGAAAGCCGAGACCTTGGCGTTAGACGCTGCCAGGAGTCTCTGCGCTACCTTTCGCCCCAATATCGGTCTGATGCCCCTGGGCACAACGGCGGAGGAAGCTCATACAGTCGGGGAGAATGAAACTAACATCGACAGCTTATCAGCCAGCCTGGTTTTGGCTTGGGCTGCGGAGAAGACTGGCGACGATAAATTCAGGGATGTGGCCATCCGCCATGCCCTGACCAACGCCGACTTTTGCGTACGCGACGATGGCTCAGTATGCCAATCCGCTAGCTTTGACAACCAGACCGGGAAGTTGATCAAAACCTATACCCATAAGGGCTACGGCCCGAACTCTACCTGGGGCCGTGCTCAGGCTTGGGCTATGATGAGCTACGCTTATCTATCGGCACTGTATCCGGAGAATCGTGAAATCCGTGACTACGCCGAAAAAGTCTGCGGATGGTGGACTCAGAATGTACCCGATGACGGGGTGGCCTACTGGGATTTCGATGCGCCCCAGGAAGCCGACACTCCGAAGGACACCTCTGCCACCTCCATCGCCTGCTATGCCCTGCTGACACTGGCTACCGTCCTTGATGACCGCGAAACCGCGCAGGATTATCAACGCAAGGCTCGTAACACCGTCAAGACCCTTTGTCGTGACTATGTTGTGGCCGCGCCAGGGAGCACTGGTACCATCCCGCCCGCTATGCTAACACGAGGCTGCTTCGACCCAATGCGCGGTGTCGCCATTGAGCATGAGCTGATCTGGGGCGACTACTTTCTGCTGCACTGTTTGGGTATACTGACCGGTCAGTTATCTACCAACAAACCAGATGAATAATGACGGCATCAAGGTCTGGGTGTTCAGTTTCCGGGCCTTCTGCTGACTATCCGGGAACTGATTCTGAAACTGAGCAATATCGAGACCTACCTTTGAATATAGCAGGTCAGGGGCTGTGATGGCCCTATCGGGTTTCTCGAAAAACACCTTGCCAAGGTGATGGCGCTCCAAAACATGCGGAACTTGAGGAATGTGCATATTCTGACCCATCATGAACACCCATTCCGGCTGAAGATGAATACTTTTCAGGATTTCCGGAATCGGTGTTCACGTTCAACCAGAATTAGTCTTGGAATATTGTCCATTCAACCGTTTGCTACCCTGGTTCCTTTTTGTAGGAACCAGGGTCACCCCCTCTGGCAGGATAGTTGGTCTGCATACTATGGTCTTCCGTCGCGGCATCATCGGTGAGCTACATCGGCTGGTCAATCGAAAAAAGGGTTGAAAACCATGCGTGTTATTTCTACACAGGAGGTAGCCGGCGCACTGGCATGGCCGGCACTGATCGAGCGGCTGGCAACCACCTTCCGCGAAGGCGTGGAATCGCCACCCAGACACCATCACGCTATGCACCGCTCCGACGGTGAGGCCACCATGCTCCTGATGCCGGCCTGGGATGAGGCAGGTTACATCGGCATGAAAATGGTCAACGTGTTCCCCCAGAATGCCAACGCCGGCCTGCCCGCTATTTCGGGTCTGTACATTCTCTGCGAGGGCCAGCATGGCACGCCGCTCGCCTGTATTGACGGCAGCGCCCTGACCAGCCGGCGGACCGCAGCGGCCTCAGCCCTGGCCGCCCGGGAACTGGCACGGCAGGACGCCGCATCGTTACTGGTGGTCGGCACCGGCAAACTGGCGCCAATGCTGATTGAAGCACACGCGGCCGTTCGCCCCATCCACACCGTGCGGATCTGGGGCCGAAATCCGGACAAGGCAGAAGCCCTGGCAGAAAAATTCAGAGATCGATTCGACTGCCAGGCGGTAACCGATCTGGAAACCGCAGTGCCAGAGGCAGACATCATCAGCTGCGCAACCCTGTCAACTGAACCGCTGATCCAGGGGGAATGGCTGAAATCTGGCAGCCACCTGGATCTGGTGGGCGCATTCCGGCCAACCATGCGGGAAACCGACAGCCATTGCCTGGCCCGCAGCGAGGTCTTTGTCGACACCTACGCTGGCGCCCTCGGCGAGGGGGGCGACATCCTCCAGGCCATGGATGAAGGAAAGTTCAATGAAACCGATCTGCGTGCCGAGCTGGCTGAGCTGCTGCGCGGCGAAAAACCGGGACGCACCAGCGATGAGGCCATCACCCTGTTCAAATCTGTGGGTGCCTCGCTGGAAGACCTGGCCGCCGCCATCGAAGTGTGGGAAGCCCTCAACGCAACGTGACAATGTCGTTCCGCTTAGCGAATGCCCAAAAAGTTCTTTCGAGTCTATTGATCGAGGATATCGATGATTTTGCGCGTATCCTTGATGATCGTGGAGACACGATCTTCAACCTCTACTCGCTGACGATCTCGGTCAATCGTCCACAGTGAAGGGGATGTTGGTAAATCACGATCCTCAAAAAAGTTATCAAACATAATAGAGAGTACCGATGGACTGCGGCTAAAACCTGACGACACTCTGGTCTGTGAACTGCCGTACTTCGAGAAGATTATAGACGTGGCGGAGAGTTTTTTTCAGAACAGCTGACGCCTCATTCGAAGTATTCAAAGCATATAACAATTCAAGTCAGAAGGACGCGCTAAAGCGCGTCTCTGCTTGAGGCGTTAAATCGAGCAATTTGCTCTTTGAAGCACTGTCTAGGTTGCCCTAAATGACCGGACTCGGCGCGGCAAAAAGGTCTGCTTTCCAATGGAAGCGTGGATCTTTAAAAAGGATTTACGAATGTTCGCTTTTGTTTAAGAGCTGCTAATCAATGGAAGCATGAGGCATCGAGCCCAAGAAATAACCCGCCGAAGCGGGTTCTGAGGGTCTATTTCGATTTTCGACAATCTTGTTGATCGGCCAGGTGTAGTGGTCAAGTGATTTAGGCCACCGTCTTTTGAGTTTTCCAGTAGGCTTGCTCTGCCACATTCGGCGGCAGTCCGTCGTTGTGCTTATGTGGTCGCCGCGAGCTGTAATAACCGATCAATGACTTCCGACGGCTCTCCGCGTGATTCGTAGGCAATCGTCAAAGCCTTTTTTACCAGCTCCGTATTGGGCGATAAAGACATCGCCCAGCCTACCGGTTTACGAGAGAACAAATCGATGACCACCGCCAGATAAGCCCAGCGTGCACCTTGTAGTGGTTCAATGATTCCGGACACCAACGTAGGTGGTAAGATTACCACCATAAACGAGGTGTCTGATGACCAGAAAACAACGTTCTTTTACTCCTGAGTTTAAGCAGGAAGCAGCTAGCCTGGT
>JABXHG010000130.1 GCA_013393545.1 Alteromonadaceae bacterium
GCGTCGATGTATGTTTCAAAGAATAAAATGTGCGAGCGGGGGCAGGAGTTATTGCCGAGTTAGGCGGTTAATTGGGGGCAGTTGCGAGGGAAGTGGGGGTTAAAAAGTTTGGGGAGGTAACGGGATGAATGTATTGGGAAATTGGACGCCCGAGAGGATTTGAACCTTCGACCTCCGGATTCGGAGGGCGGCGCTCTATACAGCTGAGCTACGGGCGGTTTTCAACAAAATTGGCATGTTTGACCGTTGCCTTCGGTTCCGGATTTTTCTCCTGACCCTTGCCTCCGGAGGGCGACGCTCTATCCAGCTGAGCTACGGGCGGGTGAAACAGAACGCCGGTGGCGTCAATTTCGAGTGCGCAATGTTACGTTGGCCGGCGGCGTCTGTCCAGCCCTGCTGTGGTTTCAATCACGCTTCGGCCGGCAGTTTTTGCCTGGGTGTGACAACGGCAATCGCATCGCCTTCGGTGACCGTCACGTCGCCATCCAGAATGTTGATCTGCAGCTCCATGGAGCGTTGAGCCATTTTGGCCAGCTCTGCGGTCTGTTCGTCGGGCAGATCCACAACCTGAAGGTTGCCAAATCGGGCCAGCTTGCTATGGTGTTTCTCCCACCACACGGGTACGGCGCGGCCACCATAGGTGTAGAGAATCACCTGCCGGGACCGGTTGCAGGCTTTGCGCAGGCGGTCTTCCTCGGGCAGGCCCAGTTCTATCCATAAATCGATGTCGTTGGTCAGTGTTCTGACCCACAGTTCCGGTTCGTCGTCGGTGCTCAGTCCTTTGGTGAAGGCGAGGTCATCGTTGGCATTCAGGGCGAAGGCCAGGAGGCGTATCATCATGCGTTCATCGGTTTCCGACGGATGCCGGGCGATGGTCAGTGAATGATCGGCGTAATATTGCCGGTCCATATCGGCGATATGCAGTGTGACTTTGAAGATGGTGGCTTTCAGGGCCATAGAGTGTCCTGTTAACAGTGGCGGTAACGGGGTAAGTGTAATGTATTTGGAGCATGGCGGAGCTTAACCATGGGCTGGTTATGGGGTTTTTTCGTTCTGGTACTGTTTTTCCTTTTGGGTGAGGCCATTCGCGTGCTCGCGGGTTTGCCGGTCAGTGGCGGGGTCATCGGCATGGTGCTGATAACGTTTAAACTGATGATTCGGGGCGCTATTACCGACAGCCTGGCATCGGCCAGTCAGGGCCTGATTTCCGTGCTGGTGTTGCTGATCACACCCGGGGTAGTGGGCGTGTTCTTCATTGCCGATCAGTTTGCCGGGGAGTGGCTGATTGTGGCCGTGGCGCTGGTGGTCGGCACCTTTCTCAGTGTGGCGACTACTCTCTGGTTGATGAATACGGTGGCAAAGACCGACGAGCCGGGGGCCGACCATGATTGAATCCAGTGATCGCTTCGCCCGCCTGATGGAGGTATGGCTGTCTGGCCCGATGCTGTCGATCGGCCTTACGCTGGCAGCCTTTATCGCCGCCCAGTGGCTGTTTGCCAAATTACGGCGCCCGTTGTGGATGCCGCCGGTACTGATTGCGGCGGTTATTTTGGCGGTGATTGTCTGGGTGTCTGGCATCGGCTTTGCCCGATATGAACAGGGCGCCCGCTGGCTGACTGTCTTGCTGGGGCCAGCCACCGTGGCGTTGGGTGTGCCTCTTTATCAGCAGATGCACCACATTCGCGCCTTGTGGCGGCCAATTCTGTTCACTCTGCCGGTCGCGGCCACATTGGCGGCCGGCTACGCGCTGGGCATCGCCTGGCTGATGGGGGCCTCGCCGCTGGTGCTGGCGTCTCTGGCGCCTAAATCCGTGACCGCGCCGATTGCCATTGGTATTGCCAACGAATTGGGCGGCTCCGTGTCCCTGACTCTCGGTGGGCTGCTAATCACCGGGGTTTTGGCGACCCTGTTTGTGGATTGGTTGACCCGGTGGCTGAAGATCACCGACGAGCGAATTATCGGCTTTACCCTCGGACTGAACGGCCACGCCATTGCCACTGCCCGTGCGTTTGAAATCAGCCCGATGGCTGGCGCCTTTTCGTCCCTAGGCATGGGGCTGACGGGAGTTTTTACCGCGCTGTTTCTGCCGTTGGCGTTTGCGTTGGTATCCTGAGAAAAAAGATGTCCTGAGACGAAAAAAAACCGGCACGAAGGGTTGAAAACCGATGTGCAAATGGCAATACTTATCACTAACGTTAATGTCGTTGGTGAGTAAAGCCTTATGTACGTATGCCTCTGCCAGGGTGTGACCGATCGGGAAATCCGCGAAGCGGCGGATAACGGCATCAGCTCCATGCGCCAGCTGGGTAAAGAGCTGGGTGTGGGCCGCCAATGTGGCCGTTGCGCCTGCAGCGCTCGGGAAATTCTGCGCGAAGCCCGTCAGCCGGATTACCTGGCACTGGCGAATCTGCTTGCTCAGCCGGCGTAACCACTCATATCTGTTATCTCATTAACAATTGCGTCTGCTTTGCAGCGGTGATTTTTTATCGCGGCAAAACCGTCTATCCTTGTTAACCAACTCCTCAGTTAATAAGGAAACCGGTTATGAAAGGCGACAAGAAAGTAATCCAGTACCTCAACAAAGCTCTGGCCAATGAGCTGACAGCCATCAACCAGTACTTCCTGCACTCACGCATGTACAAGGACTGGGGCATCACCAAGCTGGCTGACAAGGAATATGAAGAATCCATCGATGAAATGAAGCATGCCGACATGCTCATCGAACGTATTCTGTTCCTCGAAGGCCTGCCGAACCTGCAGGATCTGAACAAGCTGCTGATCGGTGAAAACGTGGAAGAAATGCTCCAGTGCGACTTGAAACTGGAAATCGACGGCCACGCCGATTACAAGGAAGCGGTTGCCTACTGCGATGAAATCGGTGATTACACCAGCCGCGAACTGTTCCGCAGCATCCTGTCCAGCGAAGAAGAGCACATCGACTGGCTGGAAACCCCGCTGGAAAAGATTTCCCAAATGGGCATCCAGAACTACATCCAACTGCAGTCGTCAGCGGAATAATAAGGCTGCTGGGGACTGGTTGGCACTGAGCCTCAAAGCCAGTCGTTAATCATGATCCCCAGCCCCACCCGCTCGATGCGGTGGTTGTAGTCAATCAGACTCTCCCCGTAACCGTTGTAATACTGCACAAATCCTTTGACCGTATCCCCCAGCGGAAAGCTGTAGCCAAACTCCACCGACGTATGGTTGTCTTCCGAACGCAGGTTGTTCATCAGCTTCAGCGACAGCGTCTGATCTTCCGACAGTTTGTAAACCGCGTGGTAGCTGGCGTGCCCCAGGTACTTTTCGATATCTGCATTATCGTCATTGCTTTCCTTTTCCGGAATGCGGTACCAGGGTTTGACCATGAACAGCCAACGGTCGTAGCTGTAGGCCAGGCTACCCATGATCCGGTTCCAGCTACGTGAGCGGGGCTCCGATTGACCGTTGGATTGATGATTGAAACCGAGCGTCACGCCATTGAGGGTGCCGGGGCCGAGCTGCCAGTCCAGCTTGTGGCGAAAAAAGATCTCCGGCTCGTAGTTGGTTTCCCGGAAAGGGGCGGACTCATTCTGGTTGTACACCTGCCAGAACGATTTCTGGGTATAACCGAACCAGAGCGTGGTGTCGTCATCAAACAGGCCGGTTAGCAGCGGCAGTTTGAAACTGATCTGGTACTTGGCCTCTTCGTTCTCCAGGAAGTAGTCGTAGCCTGCCTGCCCCAGACGTGGGCTGGTCGGGTCCGGGTTGGGCTCGTTGACCCAGCTCACCGGCAGAATGTAATTGGGGCGGTGGGTAACAAAACTGTTGGTAAAGGAAAAAATCGCCCGCTCGGCCGCCAGGCTGTTATCAATCAGCTTGCCTGCACTGTTGTCATTTGTGGTGTTTTCCTTTCCCTCAACAGGCGCTGGATCAGCGCTTTCGGCAATGCTTAGCGTGTCGAAGCAGGTTAGTCGCTCAGTGTCATCTTTCAGTTCCGCGCAACGAGCCAGGCCTTGCTTGGTGTCTTCCGGCGTGGCTGCTTTGGCTGTTCCGGAGCCGGCGACAAGCAACAGGGTCGTGGTCAGGGCGACCGGAGCCATTCTTTGTGCAGGTTTCATGGCATTTCCTCAGGCACTGGCGTTCAGGCTGACCCAGGTGTTGCCAACGGCGTACAGCCACACGCCGAGCAGGGTCAGAGTCAGCAGAGCGAAGACAATCCGGTGGCGGGTTTGTCGCTCAGGCGCAGCCGCAGCGACCCAGCGCAGATACATCAGGCCGATAAAACTCAGGAACAAAGCCAGGCTGGCCAGGGCGGGAATCAGCAGCCAGCCCGCACCAATCGGTTGCCCGGCGTCTTGCTGGTTGCCGAACCAGGCCATGGATGCCAATAGTACGGCCAGGCTGGAAAACTCGGTAATTAGCAGTGACTTGCGCATTTCAGGCTCGTTTTCGAGTAAATGTCTGTTCATGGTAACCGTAAAACCGATCCGTTTGCCGGAGCTCTACGAAATTGTCATTAATCTGGTTGAAATCAATTTCTGTTCGGGGCTTTGGTTTTTTTGCGCAGGCTCAGCCGCTATAATGCGGCGTCCCAAAGATTATAACGCTCAGATGCGAGGTGCATTGTGAAGATGAAGAGAGTCCTGGCTGTATTTCTGCTTGGTTTTGGCCTGGCGGCCGGCACTGCGCTGGCAAGTGTCGAAGATGAAATTCGCGCACGTATTGCGCCGGTAGGTGAAGTCTGCCTGCAGGGTGAAGATTGTGGTTCGGCCTCCGCCGCTCCGGCTGCTGCGGCCAGCTCCGGCCCCCGTTCTGGTAGCGCCGTTTACGACGCAGCTTGCTCAGCCTGCCACGCCGCGGGTGTTGCCGGCGCGCCGATTCTGGGTGATACCGGTGCCTGGGCGCCTCGCATCGACAAGGGCATGGAAACCCTGACTGACCACGCTCTGAACGGTTTCAACGCCATGCCGGCGCGCGGTGCCTGTGCCGACTGCTCCGACGAAGAAATCGTCGCGGCTATCGAGTACATGATCGACGAAAGCCAGTAAGCACTGTCTTGATAAAGCCCCACCTCTGAGTGGGGCTTTTTTATACGCGCAGATCGCCCAGCAGGGCGCTCAGTGTGGCTTTGCCTTTTTTCTGATTGGCTTCCTGATCCAGATCGCCGGTGCCTTCCCATTTAAGATCGTCTTCCGGTAATTCATCCAGAAACCGGCTCGGAATGGTTTCCAGCTTTTCCCCGTATTGTTTGCGTGAGGCGGCGTAGGTCAGCGACAGGGTCTCCCGCGCCCGGGTAATGCCCACGTACATCAGCCGCCGCTCCTCTTCGATGTTGCCTTCTTCGATACTGCTGCGGTGGGGCAGGATTTCCTCCTCCAGGCCCATGACAAACACATGGGGAAACTCCAGGCCCTTGGAGGCATGCAGGGTCAGCAGTTGCACCTTGTCGCTGTCATCCTCTTCCTCTTTCTGCTCCATCATGTCCCGCAGAATCATCTTGGTGATGGCGTCTTCGATGCCGATTTCATCCGCCGTGCCCTTGTCGTTGTCCAGCATGCGCTGCAGGCCTTCCACCAGATACCAGATGTTTTCCATGCGCCGTTCCGCCTGCTTGGGCGTGCCGGAATGCTGGTGTAACCATTCTTCGTATTCGATATCGGTGAACAGCTGTTTGATCACCGGAATTGGGTCTTCCGCGAACAACCGCTCGCAGGTGCCGTCTACCCAATGGGCAAAGCGTCGTAGCTTGTCCAGGCCCTTTTCGGTCACCTGGCTTTGCGCTCCCAGATCGCCCAGTGCTTTGAACAGGCTGACATTGCGGGAGCGGGCGTAATGGCTCAGCTGTTCAAGAGTGCGCGGGCCGATTTCCCGGCGTGGCACGTTCACCACCCGTAAAAACGCAGCGTCATCGTCCGGATTGATCATCAGCCGCAGATACGACATGGCGTCCTTGATCTCGTTTTTCGAGAAAAACGACTGGCCGCCGGAGATGCGGTAGGGAATCTGGTAAGCCTGCAGTTTCAGTTCCAGTAGTCGGGCCTGGTGATTGCCCCGGTAGAGCACGGCGAAATCGCGGAAACCCAGGCCGTTTTTCAGTTTCTGGTCGATGATCTCTGTGGCTATGCGTTCGGCCTCTGCGTCCTCGTTGCGACAGCGGATGATACGGATTTCCTCGCCGATGGTGTGGTCACTCCACAGGGCCTTTTCAAAGACGTGGGGGTTGTTGGCGATCACGGTGTTGGCACAGCGCAGAATCCGGCTGGTGGAGCGGTAGTTCTGTTCCAGTTTGACGATTTTCAGGCTCGGAAAGTCTTCTTTCAGTTGTGCGAGGTTTTCCGGCCGGGCACCGCGCCAGGCGTAGATGGACTGGTCATCGTCGCCCACTACGGTAAAAGCAGCCCTTTCGGCCACCAGCAGTTTTACCAGCTCGTACTGGCACAGGTTGGTGTCCTGGTACTCATCCACCAGCATGTAGCGGATCTTTCTCCGCCACTTGGCCAGAATGTCCGGGCATTCCCGGAACAGCTGCACCGGCAGCAGGATCAGATCGTCAAAATCCACCGCGTTGTAGGCTTTCAGGTATTCGGCGTAGTGCTTGTAAATGATAGCAATGCGCTGCTCGCGTTCATCGGCGGCCTTGCTATAGGCCTCCGCCGGCCCGCGCATGGCGTTTTTCCAGGAAGAAATGGTCATCTGCACGTCGTTAAGCTCGTCGCCAGCGTCGGCGGCGGCCTCGCGCATCATTAAATCCTGCAGCAGGGCCTTGGCGTCTTCGGCGTCGAAGATGGAAAAACCGGGGTGATAGCCCAGGTGTGCATGCTCCTCGCGGATCATGTTCAGGCCCAGGTTGTGAAAGGTGGAGACGATCAGCCCGCGGGTTTTACCCTTGTCGACAATTTTGCCCACCCGCTCTTTCATTTCCCGGGCCGCCTTGTTGGTGAAGGTCACGGCGGCGATGTGGCGTCCGGGAATGCCTTTTTGTTCGATCAGGTAGGCGATTTTCCGGGTGATCACGCTGGTTTTGCCACTGCCGGCACCCGCCAGTACCAGTAGCGGCCCATCGGCGTAGCGAACGGCTTCGTGTTGTCTGGGGTTGAGCTTGTTCACTTGGGGTTCACCGAACGGTGGCAGGAAGAATTCGAGTGAAGGCTATTCTACACCAGACACATCGTCAGGTATCGGCTACTCTTTACAATGAATAAAACAACGGATTTCATTAAATGCCTTTGCCCTCAGCCCCCGGAACCGGTTCGGTTCGCCTGCTGGTACTGACCCCCGAGTACACGGATTTTCTGTGGCTGCAGGCGATGCTGGTAAAAGACCCGGAGCTGGTGCCAGACGCCATCTGGTGCCCGGATCTGATGGATTGTGAAGACCTGATCCGCAACGCCAGTTTTGATGTGATTGTCTGGGATTGTGCGGTTCACGGCAGCTCGGAAACGGCTTTCCTGGAGCACCTTTGCGCCGCCGGAGAGGATAAGCCAGTGTTGGCCATGGGCAGCGAGCCCAGCTCCCGGAAGGCCGGTTGGTTATTCGAGCACGGTGCTGGCGATTACCTGTGTCGCCAGATGCTGGACCAGTGGAGTTTTTGCCGTGCCATCAAATATCTTTGGTATCGGGAGTGTTTGTCGGAATCAACCCGGGCCCAGAGGAGCCGGGATGCCCTCGTAGCGGCCGATCGGCGCATGGAAGAGGCCTTGCGCAAGGCCTTGCGCGGTGGCGAACTGGAGCTTTACTACCAGCCGCGCATTGATCTGGCCACCGAGGAAGTGCGGGGGGTAGAATGCCTGTTGCGCTGGAATCACCCGGGACAGGGGCTGGTCATGCCCGATCAGTTTATTCCGGTGGCCGAGCGCAGCGGTTTGATCGTGCCCATCGGCTACTGGGTGATTGAGCAGGCCTGCCAGCGGCTGCAGGAATGCGAGGAGCGGGGCGTGCCGCCGATGGTGTTCGCGGTGAATCTGTCGTTCCGCCAGTTCCACGACCGCAAGATGACCGAAACCATCTTCCGCATCATCTTCAACAGCAACGTGGATACCAGCCTTCTCGAGCTGGAATTGACGGAAAGCGCCATGATGCACGACCCCGACTACGCCCAGCGCTGTCTGCGCGAGCTGAGCCAGTTGGGGGTAAGTTTCGCCCTGGACGATTTCGGCACCGGCTTTTCGTCCCTCAGCAACCTGCAACATCTGCCCATCTCTCTGGTGAAAATCGACAAGTCCTTCGTGCAGGATCTGGGCGAGTCGGCTGACGCCGAGCACATCATCCGCGCCATCATCAGTCTGGCCCACAGCCTGCGCATCAGCGTGGTGGCCGAAGGCGTGGAAACCGAAGGCCAGCTGGAATTCCTGCGCCACCAACATTGCGACGAGATCCAGGGCTACTACTACGCCCGCCCCATGCCCTGGCAGGATCTGATGCAATTCATTGAACGGCAGAATCAGTTCGCTTGCTTGCAGAACTGAGGCGCTGTACCTTTCTCCGTTAATCTGAAACCCGAGTGACTGACCGAGGTTGCATGAACAGTATTGCCAGCCGTATTGCCGAAGAACTGGGTGTGCGCGAACAACAGGTGAACGCCACCATTACCCTGCTGGACGAGGGCGCCACCGTGCCGTTTATTGCCCGTTACCGAAAGGAGGTAACCGGCTCGCTGGACGACAGCCAGTTACGGACCCTGGAAGACCGGGTGCGCTACCTGCGGGAGCTGGAAGACCGGCGCAGCACCATCCTTGGCAGCATCGACGAGCAGGGCAAACTGACCGACGAGCTGCGCGCGGCCATTGAGGCGGCAGACACCAAGAACCGTCTGGAAGATCTGTACCTGCCCTACAAGCCCAAGCGCCGCACCAAGGCACAGATTGCCCGGGAAGCGGGACTGGAGCCGCTGGCCGATGCGCTGTTTGACGATCCAGCGCTGGACCCGGAAACCACTGCTGCGGACTACCTGAATGCTGAAGCTGGCATTGAGGACACGAAAGCGGCTCTGGATGGCGCCCGTTACATCCTGATGGAGCGTTTCGCCGAAGACGCCGAATTGTTGGGCCTCCTGCGGGACTTCATCTGGCAGCAGGCCAACCTGAAGGTCACCGTGGTGCCGGGCAAGGAAACCGAAGGTGCCAAGTTCCGGGACTACTTCGACCACGTTGAGCCTCTGAAAAAAGTGCCCTCGCATCGCGCCCTGGCGATTCTGCGCGGCCGCAATGAAGGGGTGCTGTCCTACGCTCTGGTGGTGGGTGACGGTGAAGCCGACCGTCGCCAGCCGCATCCGGCCGAGCAGCGTATTGCCGCCCACTGGAACATCCGTGACAACGGCCGGCCGGCGGATAAGTGGCTATCGGATGTGGTGCGCTGGACCTGGCGGGTTAAGCTGTCCACCCAGATTGAAACCGATTTGATGTCACAGGTGCGGGAGGCGGCTGAAGGCGAGGCCATTAACGTGTTCGCCGCTAACCTCAAGGATCTACTGTTGCTGGCACCCGCCGGCCCACGGCCCACCCTGGGCCTGGACCCGGGGCTGCGCACCGGCGTGAAAGTGGCGGTGATTGATGGTACCGGCGGCGTGTCCGACCATGGCGCCATTTACCCCCATGCCCCGAAAAACCAGTGGGACCGATCCATCGAGCAACTGGCGGCCTGGTGCCGGAAGTACAAGATTGAATTGGTGGCCATAGGCAACGGCACCGCTTCCCGGGAGACCGAGAAACTGGTGGCCGATCTGTGTAAGCGTTACCCGGAATTGAAGCTGGCCCGGATCATCGTCAGCGAATCCGGCGCCTCGGTGTATTCCGCCTCGGAATTCGCGTCCCGCGAACTGCCGGACCTGGACGTGACCATCCGTGGCGCCGTGTCCATCGCCCGTCGCTTGCAGGACCCGCTGGCGGAACTGGTCAAAATCGAGCCCAAATCCATCGGTGTGGGCCAGTACCAGCACGACGTTTCACAGGTGCAGCTGTCCCGCAGCCTGGACGCCGTGGTGGAAGACTGTGTAAACGGCGTGGGGGTGGATCTGAATACCGCTTCCATTCCGCTGCTGACCCGGGTGTCTGGTCTGAACGCCACCATTGCCCGTAATATCGTCGACTTTCGCGCCCAGAATGGCATGTTCACCAACCGCAAGCAGCTGCTGAAAGTGTCCCGCCTGGGCGATCGCACCTTTGAGCAGGCGGCCGGCTTCCTGCGCGTGGCTGGCGGCGAGAACCCGTTGGACCGCTCCTCGGTGCACCCGGAGGCCTACGGCGTGGTGGAAGCCATCGCTGCGAAAAACGGCTGGGAGGTGGCGTCGATCATTGGCGACAGCCATTTCTTGCGTGGTTTGAAGCCTGAGGATTACGTGACCGAACAGTTTGGCCTGCCGACGGTAAAGGACATTCTGGCCGAGCTGGAAAAACCGGGCCGCGACCCGCGTCCGGAATTCCGCTTTGCTAATTTCGAGGATGGGGTGGAAACCCTGAGCGACCTGAAGCCGGGCATGATCCTCGAAGGGTCGGTGACCAACGTCACCAATTTCGGGGCGTTTGTCGACATCGGTGTGCACCAGGACGGCCTGGTGCATATTTCTGCTCTGTCCAACACCTTCGTGAAAGACCCGCGGGAAGTGGTCAAGGCCGGCGACATCGTCAAGGTGAAGGTAATGGAAGTAGATATTCCCCGCAAGCGCATCGGCCTTTCCATGCGTCTGGACGACGAGCCAGGCGCCGAGGCACCGTCGAAAGCCGGCCGGGGATCCGGCAAGGATAACCGTCGCAGCGGTAACCCGGGGGCGGGCAAGACCCGCAGTCAGAACAACGCAAAAGCACCGCAGGGTGCCATGGCCGGGGCGCTGGCCGAAGCCATGGCTTCGGCGCGCAAAGGCCGTTAATCCGAATTTTGAAGGAGTTCAACATGGCACAATCCCGCCACGCCCTGTTCCATCGGTTCGCCGCTACCGACTGGCACGGCTTTTTGAAAGGGGTTGAGAAAGAAGGGTTGCGGGTGGATGCCAATGGTTTCATTGCCCAGACCCCGCACCCGAAAGCGCTGGGCTCAACGCTGACCCATCCGCGCATCACCACCGATTACTCCGAAGCGCTGCTGGAGCTGATTACCCCGGTTTGTGAAAGCACTGACGAGATGCTGGAGTCGCTGCGCAATATTCATCGGTTTGTCCAGCAGAACCTGGGCGACGAGGTGTTCTGGGCGGCCAGCATGCCGTGTGAGATTGACGGTGATGAGAGCATTCCCATTGCTGAATACGGCAGCTCCAACACCGGTATGCTCAAACACGTGTACCGCCAGGGCCTGGCGGTGCGTTATGGGCGGATCATGCAGAGCATTGCCGGTGCCCACTACAATCTCTCGTTCCCGGATCGTTTTTGGCAAACCTGGCAGCAGGCGACCGGCAACACCGACAGCCTGCAGGACTTCAAATCGGATCAGTACTTCTGGCTGATCCGAAACTTCCGCCGCCGCAGCTGGCTGTTGATGCTGCTGTTCGGGGCCTCACCGGCGCTGGACGACAGCTTTGTTGCCGGGGTCAAACACGACCTGCGCCGGCTGGATGACCGCACCTGGTATGGCGAGCACGCCACCTCCCTGCGTATGGGCGACCTGGGCTACCACAACAATGCCCAGGCCTCCCTGAACATCTGCTTCAACGAGCTGGATTCCTACAGCCGCACCCTGGAACGGGCCATTCACACCAACTGGCCGGCCTACGAGGCCATCGGCACTCGCCGCGACGGCCAGTTTGTCCAGCTCAACACCAACGTGCTGCAGATTGAAAACGAGTATTACAGCGCTGTTCGGCCGAAACGCACCACCCGCTCCGGCGAGAAGCCGATTCAGGCACTGGATGCCCGGGGAGTGGAATATGTGGAAGTCCGTTGTCTGGATCTGGATCCGTTCTCGCCGGTGGGCGTAACCCGGGAGCAAATCGATTTTCTCGACCTGTTCCTGCTCGATTGCCTGTTGTCGGACTCGCCCATCATCAGTGATGAAGAGTGCGAGCGCCTGGACGACAACTACAAGGACGTGATTGCCAGCGGCCGATGGCGGGATCTGACTTTGTGCCGTGCCGGTGAGAGAGTGCCGGCCGGGCAGGCAGCCCGGGACCTGCTGGAGCAGCTGCAGCCGCTGGCGGAGTTGCTGGACAACTGGGCGGGCGACGATACCTATTGTTCAGCGCTGAAGGCGCAGTCGGACAAACTGCAGGGCGAGGAATGGGCGGTGCCGTCGGCCCGGGTGCTGGAAGCCATGAGCGCTTCCGGGCTGGGCCACCGGGACTGGGTGCAGGCCGTTTCCCGCCAGCACCAGCAAACCCTGTTGGCGGAAACCCTGCCGGCCGATGTGCTGGCCGATTACCAGGCCATGAGCCGGGATTCACTGGCCGAACAGGCCGACATCGAGGCCTCAGAAACCCGGCCTTTCGCCGAGTTTCTGGAGGCCTATCTGAAGGCCTGATGGCGTCGGGTATGGGGTCTTGCGCGGTTAGCGCTGGACCACATACTCGGTGAAGAATACGCTGGTAATTTGCTCGCCGGTTTGCTGCTCTTCCAGCACCTGGTTGATACGCTGGGTGGCCGCTTCGGTCAGCGCCTGTTTGCCTTCATTGGAGTCAACATGGCCCGGGTCGGTCTGTTCGCCGAACAGCATCACCAGTTCGTGGCGTAGTCTGGGCATGTGAGCCTCGACGGCTTCACGGGTGCCTTCCGATGAGGCGCGCAGGGTCACCGCAGCTTTCAGGTAGTTGATCTTGCTGCCCGGCTGGCCAATGTGGGTGACAAACGCCGGGTCCATCTCAATGTAATCGACGATTTTCTCGGCTTCTTCCTCGCTGGCGGCTTCCTGTTCTTCCTCGTCCTGGGCCTGTACTGGCAAGGTGATGGCGGTGCACAACAGGAGTATCAGGCTCAGCAGTCGGGTTCTGGCAATGGTCATAGGATTGGCGTTCTTCATAGGGTACGATTGGTTGGTTCATTTCTGCAGTCCACATAATGATTCCGGGGTGACGTTTTGACAAGCAGATGGGTGTACGGGCTCGTTTTTCTGGTGTGTGCAGCACTGTTGGCGACCGCGCTTTATATGGAAAAAATCATGGGGCTGGAACCCTGCCCGTTATGCTGGCTGCAACGTTTTGCCTTTGCCGGTGCCGGCGTGGTGGCACTGGTCGGTTTTCTGCACAACCCGAAAGCGGTGGGCAACCGGATTTACGGCTTTTTCCTGGCGCTGACCGCCGGCGCGGGTCTGGGTGTGGCTGGCCGCCAGCTCTGGTTGCAGAGCCTGCCGGCGGACCAGGCGCCGGCCTGTGGCCCATCGGTGGATTACATGCTGGATGTGCTGCCCTGGTTTGAAGTGCTGAAAACGGCCCTGCAGGGCACCGGCGATTGTGCCGAAGTGGTTTGGCGCTTCATGGGTGTAAGTATTCCGGGCTGGACCGCGCTGTTCTTCGCCGTGCTGGTGGTGATCGGACTGGTGATGCTGTTTCGCCGGTACCGGCCGAAAAGCTGGTTGCTGCGCTGAAACAGTTGCGGTGCCCGCGCGGCTTGGGGTAACTTGAGCTGGCACAATGCAATCAGTTGCCGGTGTTGTCGGGCCAGTGAGGCTCACAATAGAGCGGCAGCAGCCACGAACAGGAGACGGGTGTCATGTTGGAGAATTGCCAGAACGCCAGGGAACGTTGGGGTGGCGTCAGTGAATTGATCGACCGCTGGCTGAAAGAACGCCAGGAACTTCTGGTTCACTATTGCGCCCTCTCCGGCGAAACCGACAGGAGCGACACCGAGGCCCTGCAGCCCAAATTTGTCCGCCTGTGTGAAGTGTTGATGGATTACGTGTCGGCTGGGCATTTCGAGGTTTACGAGCAGTTGATACAGGAAGCCCGGGAGTTCAATGACGGCGGTTTGGAGTTGGCGGCCCGGGTGTATCCGGAAATCGAGAAAACCACGGAAATTGCGCTGAATTTCAATGACCGGCTGGACGGTGGCACTCTGACCGGGGAAGACGCTGAACAGCTGTTCGGGGAATTGTCCCGGCTGGGTGAGGCTCTGGAAAGTCGCTTCGAGATGGAAGACGTGTTGATTGATCAGCTGCATAACGCCCATGCCAGCAAGCTGGAGTCGGTCTGAGGCCGGATTCGGCAGGTATCTCCCGAAAAGGCATCCTCGAAAAAGCACCCCTGAGAAAAGCACCCCTGAAAAGTACGCCTGGAAAGGTGCTCCTGAAAAAATGGCCCGGATGAGTGATCATCCGGGCCATTTTTGTTGGCGGAATGTGTGAGGGCGGTTATTCGGCGTCCGGGTTGATCGCCAGCAGCTCCACGTCAAAAACCAGCGTTTCGTTGGGGCCGATAGCCTGGTTGCCGCCGGCGCCGTAGGCCAGCTCAGACGGAATGTAGAGCTTGTAACGGGCACCTTCGCTCATCAGTTGCAGGCCTTCGGTCCAGCCCGGAATTACCTGGTTCAGACCGAATGTAACCGGCTCGCCCCGCTCACGGGAGCTGTCGAAAACCTCGCCGTTGATCAGCTCGCCGGTGTAGTGCACTTCAACCTGATCAGTCGCGGCCGGGCTGTCACCATTGCCTTCTTCCAGCACTTCGTATTGCAGGCCGGATTCGGTGACTTCCACGCCTTCACGTTCGGCATTTTCCGCCAGGAAGGCTTCGCCGGCTTCCTGGTTTTTCTGTGCCAGTTCGTCAACTTGCTGTTGCTGCTTTTCCTGCAACTGTTGCTGATAGGCCATCAGGGCTTCGCGGATTTCCTCGCGGTTCAGGCGCTGCTGGGCTTCGTCACCGGAATGGCCATGCTGGATGCCCTGCAGGAACTGCTCCATTTGCAGGTCGGGCAGGTCATTGGTCATGCGCTCACCCATCACCAGGCCCATGCCGTAGCTGACTTTCTCGGTGGTGGTGTCCAGCGTCGGCTGAGCGGGCTCTTCCTGGGCGGTGCTGCAGCCGGCCACCAGGCCGGTCATGGCAATTGCCAATAGTGTCTTCTTCATAATGTGAGCTTTCCTTTTTATCGGGTTTGGAGGTCAGGAATCGTTGGCCGCCGGTTGCTCGTCCAGCGAGAAGGGCGCGCGATACGGAGACTGCCAGTCTTCCTCCGGGGCCTTGGGCAGGTTGTCCGGTGCGCCCGTGTAGTGCCGGTCAATTGCCAGGGCGTTCCAGGGGCCCTGTGCCGGAGGCTTGTCGGCATAATGCCAGTTACCCTCGGTGTCCTGCCACTTGAAGACAATGTCCGGGCCGTCGGTTTCAATCGGGGAGGGCAGCAGGCCTTCGAAATCCGGAATTTCCCGGGGTTCGAGCATGGTGTCGGGTTCGGTCACCTGGTCAGGGTCACCCAGCCCGAAGAAGATCAGCAACAGCAGCAGGGCGAGCGCGGGAAACGCCAGCCGGATCAGCCATTTCATCATCATGGCCCGGTCCCCTGGCAACCGGCCAGCTGGCCGGCCAGCTGGTCCAATAGATCGTGATTGGCCGAGCGCCGGTTTGTGTCTGGGGCTGCTGCCTGCAGGTTCTGCCGGATGAGTCTGGCCGGGTCGGGCATATCAGGGCTCTCGGGTGTGCTGGAATTGAAGGCTTGCCACGCCAGAGCCAGCTCGGTTTGCTCGGCTTCCAGCTCGGCCCGGGCCAGTGTGTCTCTCAGGCCAGCCAGTGCCTGGCAGTCTTTCGGAATTGATTTTCGGGCACTTCGAACCGCACCGGTTACACGGCTGCGCCACTCTGTTACCTTAGCGCTTTCTTCGCCAGTTAAACGCTGCCCGTTTTGTCCCAGCCAGCCGGCGCACAGAATGCGGGTGACGCTCCAGCCAACGGACTGTAAAGCCAGACAGGTCTCGACCACGGTCGGATTGCGCCACTGTTGCAGTGCATAACGCCATAGCGGGTTATCGGTTGTCAATGCATCCGGTAAGGTCAGTGGCTCGGGTTCCCGTTGGTTCATGGCAGGGCGCATCCCTGGCGACAATCTATTGATAAAAGAAATCTATGCTAACGATAACCGATCTCAGTTTACAACGAGGTGGCGTCTGGTTACTAGACAGCGTCAACCTGACTGTTCAGCCCGGCCAGCGAGTGGCCATCGTCGGTGCCAACGGTGCCGGTAAATCCAGCCTGTTTCAGCTATTGTTGGGCCAGCTGGCGCCGGAACAGGGCAGCGCCTCGCTGCCCGGTGGCTGCCGGATTGCGCACATGGCCCAGGAATTCGAGGCCTCTGGCCGTTCGGCCCGGGATTTTGTTCTGGATGGCGATTTCGAGCTGCGGCGCATGGAACAGGCACTGGCTGAAGCCGAGGCCAGTGGCGACGACCATGAAGCGGCCCGGATTCACGGAGAGCTGGATGTCCACGAGGCCTGGTCGGCGCCGCGGCGGGCCGAGACCTTGTTACGCGGGCTCGGTTTTGCCGACAGCGACACCGACCGGCTGGTGTCGGCGTTCTCCGGTGGCTGGCGCATTCGGCTGAACCTGGCTCAGGCACTGATGCGCCCGTCGGATCTGTTGCTGCTGGACGAACCCACCAACCACCTGGATCTGGACGCTTGTCTATGGCTGGAGAACTGGCTGCGCCGCTATCAAGGCACCCTGTTGTTCATCTCCCACGACCGGGACTTCATGGACCGAGTGGCCACTCATCTGGTGCATTTCGATAACCGCAAACTGGAGCTCTATACCGGTAATTACACCGCCTTCGAGACTCAGCGTAGTGAGCGTCTGGCTTTGCAGCAGGCCAACTATGAGCGCCAGCAGGCTCGTATCGCCGAGATTCAGAGCTTCATTGACCGGTTCAAGGCCAAGGCCACCAAGGCCAAGCAGGCACAGAGCCGGGTCAAGGCCCTGGAGCGCATGGAAAAAATTGCCCCGGCCCACGTGGATTCTCCGTTCAGTTTCGAGTTTCCGGTGGCGGAGAAGGTTTCCAACCCCTTGCTGTCCATTCGCCAGGGCGTGGCCGGGCATGGCCAGGTGCCCATCCTGCAAGACGTGAATGTGACGCTGTTGCCCGGTTCCCGTATCGGTTTGCTGGGGCCCAACGGTGCTGGTAAGTCCACCTTCATGGATGCACTGCGAGGCGCCGGTACTCTATTGTCGGGTGAGCGCACCTGCGGCGAGCACCTGGCTATTGGCTACTTTGCTCAGCACCAGCTCGAAGCCCTGGATCTGGATGCCAGCCCGTTTCTGCCTCTGCAGCGGCTCGCGCCGACGGCGTCTGAACAGAGTGTGCGCAATTTCCTGGGTGGCTTTGATTTCCACGGCGACGAAGCGTTAACGCCGATTCGCTCGTTCTCCGGGGGCGGGAAAGCCCGGGTCGCCCGGGCGGTGATTGCCTGGCAGCGGCCGAACCTGTTGCTGCTGGACGAACCCACCAACCACCTGGATCTGGAAATGCGCCAGGCGCTGACCATGGCCTTGCAGAATTTCGACGGCGCTATTGTCGTGGTCTCCCACGACCGGCACCTGCTACGCAACACGGTGGACGATTTCTGGCTGGTGTGTGACGGCACGGTGAGCGAATACGACGGCGACCTGGAAGACTACGAGCGCTGGCTGGCCGAGCGCCGCAAGGACGAGGAAACACCGCCGAAGCGGGAAGTGGCGGAACAGCCGGACCCGGTCCCGGCTAGTACGTCGACAACCGCCCTGAGTGCGGATGAGCGTAAGGCGCGTAAACGCCGTGAAGCGGAATTGCGCAAACAGCTGAGCCCGTTCCGCAAGCAGCAGGCGGCGCTGGAGAAAGACATGGACCGGTTGCAGGCGGATCTGGCAGAGGTGGAGCAGCGGCTGGCGGAGCCGGATCTGTACCAGGACAGCCAGAAAAACCGGTTGAAAGAGCTGTTGGGCGAGCAGGCGTCTCTCAAACAGCAGCTGGAAACGACGGAAGGCCAGTGGCTGGAAGTCAGCGAAACAGTGGAAGAGATGGAAGCTGCCCTGGCCGATTAGAGTAGAGGCTAAGAGGGAGAGTAACGGGGCCGGCCCCGTTGTTTACCGGGTACGGATTTCCAGGGTGAAATCCTGTCGGCGCAGATAATCCTGCTCGTTTTTCAGGTCGGCCAGGGTCAGGGGGCGTTCGTCCAGCCAGTCTTTCGGTAGTTCCACCACCAGGTGATTCTGTCGCCCGTCCAGCACCATTTCTGGTGGCGCCTCGTAATTACGCGGGTGCTGCAGCAGTACCGCCAGGCGAACCAGTACACACAAATGGCGCAGCCGGGATTTCTCTTCCGGCTCGATGTCCTGAAACACCGCCGGCGAGAACTTGCGCCGGTGGCCGCGCACCAGGGTGGCCAGGTCCTTCTGGAACTGCTGGGTAAAGCCCGGCAGATCCGAGTAGCGCAACAGGTAGGCGCCGTGCTTGTGGTACTGGCTGTGAGCGATGGTCAGGCCGATTTCGTGCAGCCGGCAGGCCCAGCGCAGCAGGTCTTCGTCGTTGGCGGTGCGCAGGTCCCACTTGTCCGCCATTTGCTCCCAGGCGGCAATGGCGGTGTTCTCCACCACCGCGCCCTGGGTTTGATCCACGTGGTAGCGTTCCTGCAGTGCGGCGATGGTGCGTTCACGCACGTCTTCGTGCTGGATGCGGCCGACAATGTCGTACAGCAGCCCTTCACGCAGGGCGCCATCGGCAAAGGTCATGGTGTCTATCTCCAGAGAGCGGAAGGCAGCCAGCAGAATGGCAAAGCCGGCGGGGAAAATGCTCTGGCGTTCGGTGCGCACGCCCAGATCCGCCAGTTTCTCCGCCTTGCCCAGGCTGATCAGCCGTTTGCGCAGCTCTTCCATGGCTTCGCGGGTGATGGTGCCGTCGGTGATCTTCAGCATCGCCAGCACATTGGCAATGGCCTTGATGGAGCCCGACGAGCCCACGGTGCTCTGCCAGCCGATGGAGCGGTAGTGCTGGCGAATGTTCAGCAGTTCCTGCTCGGCGTGGGTGATCGCCTTGTCCATTTGCCGTTTGGTGATCTTGCCGTCCGGGAAATACCGGTTGCGGAACGACACACAGCCCATGTGCAGGCTTTCCATTTCGTCGGGCTCAAAACGCTGGCCGATAATGAACTCGGTACTGCCACCGCCAATGTCGATCACAAGGCGTTTGCCCCGGTCATCGGAGAGGGTGTGGGATACGCCCAGGTACACCAGACGGGCTTCTTCACGCCCGGCGATGATTTCCACCGGGTATCCTAGCACCTGTTCGGCCCGGGTGATGAATTCCTGTTTGTTGCGCGCCACCCGCAGAGCGTTGGTGCCGACAATCTGCACGGCCTCGTCGGGCATGCCCTGTAACCGTTGGGCAAACCGGCCCAGGCACTCGAGGGCTCGTTGCTGGCTTTCCTCGGTCAGGCGGTTGTACTGGTCCAGACCGGCGCCGAGCTGGACTTTCTCGCCCATTTTCTCGATGGTCCGGATTTCTCCGTGTACCAGGCGGGCGACCACCATGTGAAAACTGTTGGACCCCATGTCTATGGCGGCAAGGGTCTTGGGTGGAGTTTTGCCGGCGTTCGTTGTGGCCGTCACGTTGATTGGCATCCTGTGTGGCGTGAACTTGGCGGTACTATAAGGGAAATTTGTTACAGCTGTCAGTACAAGCCTGCGGTCATTACGGATGCGGATTGGCGCCAACCGCCGACAAGCTACTTCACAGATCGAATGGCAATCGCGTAAAGTAATGCTCTGTTGTAAATCGGGTGGGCGCCTTCCGGCAAACCGGAATGGTCGCCTGCTTCAGTCCACAGCGACTCCGGCTTGGCTGTCTTTTGGCCCCGGAGCGCCTGAATCAGGAAAAGGTAATGAGCGGAAATATCGTTAATGTCACCGACGCTTCCTTTGAACAGGATGTGCTGAAATCCGACGTTCCGGTACTGGTGGATTACTGGGCCGAATGGTGCGGACCCTGCAAAATGATCGCACCGGTTCTGGAAGAAATCGCCGATGAATACGAAGGCAAGCTCAAAATCTGCAAGCTCAACATTGACGAAAACGAGCAGACTCCGCCCAAGTTCAATATTCGTGGCATTCCGACACTGATGCTGTTCAAGAACGGTAACGTGGATGCCACCAAGGTGGGCGCACTGTCCAAATCCCAGTTGGCAGCATTCCTCGACAGCAACCTGTGAAACCGGTTGATTGTCTGAAACCGCCTCCGAGTCATGCTCGCGGGCGGTTTTTTATTGGTTTCGGCTCTCAGCCCTTGACACGCGCCAGCAAGGTGGTCGATGATCACGGTTACCCGGCGAACGTTTGTTCCCACTCTCTGGCTTTGGCGTACTTTCCGGCTTCCACCATCACCGGTTGCTCATTTCAGCCAGCACTCAGTATTTAGCGTTTTAACCAGTTCAATGCGTTCAGGGGCACCCCTGTCATTCCAACAGACGTTTACTTCCATTCCTGAAAATCCAACAAACTATGAATCTGACTGAACACAAGCAAAAATCTGTCCCCGAATAGCTCGATATCGCGCAAGAAATGGGCCTCGATAACCTCGCCCGTTCGCGCAAACATGATGTCATCTTTACCATCCTGAAAAAGCACGCCAAAAGCGGCGAAGACATCTACGGCGACGGTGTACTGGAGATTCTGCAGGATGGCTTCGGCTTTCTTCGTTCTGCCGATGCCTCTTACCTGGCCGGCCCGGATGACATCTACGTTTCCCCCAGCCAGATCCGCCGTTTCAACCTGCGTACCGGCGACACGGTAGCCGGCAAGATCCGCCCGCCGAAAGACGGCGAGCGCTATTTTGCCCTGCTGAAAGTCAACGAAATCAATTTCGACAAGCCGGACAACGCCCGTAACAAGATCCTGTTTGAGAATCTGACACCGCTGTTCCCGCAGGAGCGGCTGGTGCTGGAAGCGGGTAACGGCAGTACCGAAGATCTGTCAGCCCGGGTGCTGGATCTGGTGGCGCCGATTGGCAAGGGGCAGCGTGGCCTGATCGTGTCGCCGCCCAAGGCCGGTAAAACGCTGCTGATGCAGGGGATTGCTCAGTCGATCACTCGCAACAATCCCGAGTGTCATTTGATGGTGTTGCTGATCGACGAGCGCCCGGAAGAAGTGACCGAGATGCAGCGCACCGTGCGCGGTGAGGTGGTCGCCTCCACCTTTGACGAGCCGCCGGCCCGTCACGTTCATTTTGCTGATATTGTTATCGAGAATGCCACGCTCCTTGTTGAACACTAAAAAGATGTTATCATCCTTCTGGACTCCATCACCCGTCTTTCGCTCTCCTACAACACTGTTGTGCCTTCCTCCGCTAATTTTCTTACCTGTTGTGTTTACTCCCACTCCCTTCATACTCCCC
>JABXHG010000131.1 GCA_013393545.1 Alteromonadaceae bacterium
TCACGTAATGTGGCCTATTGATAGACCTGTAGCGCGGCTCGGAGCGCATCCTCGGGCACATCCACGTTGCCCGGCTGTGTCATGCGTTTCTTGCCCTCCTTCTGCTTCTGCATCAGTTTTTACTTACGGCTCACCTCGCCGCCGTAGCACTTCGCGGTCACGTTCTTGCGCAGCGCCTTGACCGTGACCCGCGCCACCACCTGAGTGCCGATGGCCGCCTGAATGGCAATATCGAACATCTGGCGGGGAATCAGCTCTTTCATCTTGTCGATCAGCTGACGGCCTTTATAGTGGGCCTGATCCTTGTGAACGATCAGCGCCAGAGCATCCACCCGCTCGCCGTTGATCAACACATCCAGGCGCACCAGCTTGGCCGGCTGGAAGCGCACGAACTGATAATCCAGCGAGGCAAAACCACGACTGGCCGATTTCACGCGGTCAAAGAAATCCAGCACCACCTCGGCCATGGGCAGCTCGTACACCACCTGCACCTGGTTGGACATGAAGTGCATGTTCTTCTGCACACCGCGCTTTTCCTCACACAAGGCAATCACATTACCCAGATGCTCCTGTGGCACCAGGATGCTGGCCTCGACGATTGGCTCGCGCATTTCTTCGATGGAGCCAATATCCGGCAAGCGCGAAGGGTTGTCCACCGACAGGGTCTCACCCTGAGTGGTCACCACTTCATAGATAACGGTGGGCGCGGTGGTGATCAGATCAATGCCGTATTCCCGTTCCAGCCGCTCCTGGATAATTTCCATGTGCAGCATGCCCAGGAAACCACAACGGAAGCCGAATCCCAGGGCGTCGGAGTTTTCCGGCTCGAAGAACAAAGAGGCGTCGTTCAGGGTGAGCTTTTCCAGCGCATCCCGGAAATCGTCGTAGTCATCCGAGCTGACCGGGAATAGGCCGGCGTAGACCTGCGGCTTCACTTTCTTGAAGCCCGGCAGCATCGGGGTTTCCTCGGCATACTTCTGATGCACGATGGTGTCGCCCACCGGCGCGCCGTGGATGTCCTTGATACCGGCCACCACGAAGCCAACGTCGCCGGCCTCGAGAATGTTGGTGTCTTTCGGCTTCGGGTTGAAAATACCCACCTTGTCGGCATTCCAGGCCTTGCCGGTGGACTTGATCACGATCTTGTCACCCTTGCGCAGGGTGCCTTCGGTAATCCGCACCAGCGACACCACGCCCAGGTAGTTGTCGAACCAGGAATCGATGATCAACGCTTGCAACGGTGCCTTGCGGTCGCCTTTGGGCGGCGGGATGCGGTGGATCAGGTCTTCCAGCACATCTTCCACACCCATGCCACTCTTGGCACTGCAGCGCACGGCGTCGGTGGCCTCGATGCCGATCACGTCTTCGATTTCTTCAGACACCCGGTCCGGCTCGGCCTGGGGCAGGTCCATCTTGTTCAGCACCGGCACCACTTCCAGGCCCTGCTCGATGGCGGTGTAGCAATTCGCGACCGACTGAGCTTCCACGCCCTGGCCGGCGTCGACCACCAGCAGCGCGCCTTCACAAGCGTACAGCGAGCGGGACACTTCATAGGAAAAGTCCACGTGGCCGGGGGTGTCGATAAAGTTGAGCTTGTAGATCTGCCCGTCGCGGGCCTTGTAATCAAGCGTAACGCTCTGGGCCTTGATGGTGATCCCGCGTTCACGCTCCAGATCCATTGAATCGAGAACCTGCTCGGCCATTTCACGGTCAGTCAGGCCACCGCAGATCTGGATAAAGCGGTCGGCCAGGGTGGATTTACCGTGGTCAATGTGCGCGATGATGGAAAAATTTCGTATACGACTGATGTCGTTATCTTTTTCGGCTTCAGACATGCATCAAAACCCAGATGATATGAACACTCGGATGCAAGGATGCTGAGAGTCATCCGGTGCGGAAATTAAAAACGGCAGGCATTGTAACGCGAACAGAGGGCGCTGTCGCCCTGAACGCCGCAGGTGGCGCGAGTTTAAGGTGATCCGGCAAGGTCGGCAGAACCTCGCCGACCTTGCCAGTAAAGGCAGGATCAGGGCCGCATCACCAGATAGCTGGCGCGGCCTTCCCGGATGATGCGCACCGACACGGCCCGGTTATCCGGCAGCCGTTCCACCGCTGCCCGGAAGTCCGCCAGCGAAGTCACCGGCCGGCGATTGAGCTCGGTGATCACGTCCCGCACCCGAATACCGGCCTGGTAAGCAGGACCACGTTCCATGTCGGTGACCACCACACCGCCTTCAATTCCCAGCGAGCGGGCGGCCTCTTCCGGCAGCGGCTCGACGCTCAAGCCCAGCGCATTACCGGCGCTGCTGTCCGGCTCCTGGCCACTGGTGGTTGGGGAGCGCTCACCGTCTTCCGGTAACTGGCCGATTTCAACGTTCAGAGTCATTTCGTCACCTTCGCGCAGAACCGTCAAAGGTACGGACTCGCCCACCGGCGTACGCCCGACCATGGGCGGCAGGTCGGCGGAGGTTTCCACGGTCATGCCGTCAAACTCCAGAACAATATCGCCGGAGCGCAACCCACCGGCAGCTGCGGGCGAGTCTTCCATTACCTCGGCAATCAGTGCGCCCCGGGGGCGGTCAAGGCCAAAGGTTTCGGCCAGATCGCGGTTCACTTCCTGAATCAGGACGCCCAGCCAGCCACGGGCCACCGAGCCGTCATCGCGCAGCTGCCGGAACACGTTCATGGCGTCGTCGATGGGGATGGCAAATGAAACTCCCATAAAACCACCTGAGCGGGTGTAGATCTGAGAGTTGATACCGACCACTTCACCATCGAGGTTGAACAAGGGGCCACCGGAGTTGCCCGGGTTGATGGCGACGTCGGTCTGGATGAACGGCACATAGTTCTCCGAGGGAAGCGACCGCCCCAGCGCACTGACGATGCCCGCGGTTACCGTGTAGTCAAAACCGAACGGCGAGCCGATGGCAAACACCCATTCACCCACTTCCAGGTCACGGGAGCGGCCGATACTGACCACGGGTAAATCTTCACCATTCTCGATTTTCAGCACCGCCATATCGGAGCGGGGATCGGTACCGACAATGGTGGCGCTGAATTCCCGACGGTCGCTGAGCCGGACAATCACTTCGTCGGCACCTTCCACTACGTGGTTGTTGGTCAGCACATAGCCGTCGGCGGACACGATAAAGCCCGACCCCATGGAGCGGCGAGGCTGTTGGCGGGAATGGGGGGAATCGCCGAAGGGCGATTGCGGCCCACGAAAGAAGTCGCGCAGAAACGGCGGCAGCTGCTCGAGCTGCCGCTCGTCAAACGGGGAGCCATGGAAGCCTGAGTTGCGACTGGCCGGTTCGCTGGTGGTACTGATGTTCACCACCGCGCTGGCATTATCTTCAACCAGATCGGTGAAATCCGGCAACTGCGCCGAAGCGGGAGGGCTCCAGAGCAAGGCGATCGTGGCTGCCAGTAACAAGGCGCCCGCCGCAAACCGAACCGGTTCGAATGCAACGGGTAGCGCCGCCGCTTGAACTTTCGTGCTCTTCATAGTCACCCCTCTGTCGTCGGACTCTGCAGATATTCTGGGGCCAGGCACGCCATTTTCAACTTACAAAATGGTAGGCATTACAAGCCACTGACGGCAGCAATACGGTTGACCCGCAACATCCGCGGCTGGCAGGCCTCGCCATCACGGCCCTGACGGAATCGCAACAGGGCAAAACCCGCCGCTAACCCGGCACCGGCGCCCAGCACCGCCGCCAGATCGTTGCCCCCAAACCAGCGAAAGCCGGCAATACAACCAAACACCATGGCCAGCAGCGGAATACCGTAGACCCGCAACGAAGCGGTCAGCAGCGAGCGCTCGTCGATACCCAGTACCACTTCGTCGCCCACCCGGGCCAACGCGCTGTTAAGCACGCGCACCTGATTGGCTCGCCCGCCACTAACCGATGCCAACGCCCTCTGGCCGCAACCAGCCCGGGCCGAGCAACTCTGGCAGGCGCTGGTACGAATGGTTTGCACCCAGGCGCTGTTGCCGTCAATGGCCACCACTTTGCCGGTTTCAGTAATCATGGCCCAGCCACTCCACAGCACTGGCATCGGCAATCTCAACCGAGTCCGCCAGCTGGCGTGCCGTCTGCGGCGGAATTTCACCCACCACGGCGATCAGGAAAGGCCGGCTCTGAACATCCACCTGGCGCATGTAGATGGTGGTGGCACCAATGCGGGACGCGCCGGTGGGCATTTGCAGTTTGCCGGCCGGTTCGACAAACACCGAGAAAGCCGCCAGACCGTCCGAAAATGCCACCACATGGCCCCGACGGGAACGGGGCGCGGCGGCCGGCACAAAGCCCTCGGGACGCCAGCCCAGAGCCCAGCCACTGGTGCGATTGGCGGGCGATTCGCCCTTGTGCGGGGCTCCCAGGGTCCGGGCAATCTCACGGCCCCGGGTCTGGATCTCGAATTCTTCATCCGGAATCTTGTCGCCAATTTCCAGACTGGTAAACTGGAACTGTTCCAGCACCTCGCCCGCCGGGTCGCGTACCTGGCTCTTGACCAGCAAACCGGTATTTTTTTCCAGCCACAAACGGTGGCTATGGCGATGTTCATCCCGCGCGCGCAAGGCAATGGTTACCACATCATAACCGGCAACCCGATCATCACCGAGCAACTCAGGGGTGTACCACTGCACCATCGGGGTCTGCTGGGCGGAAAACGCTTCAGCAAAGGGGCCGGAGGGAATCACATCATCCAGGCGAATACGCCCCTGGTCGGGTAACACGCACACCACGTCCATGCCCTTGCGGACAATTTCGCCGCTGCCACCGTCCTGCAACACCAGCCGTTCTTCCACCTGGCCGTCACGGTAGCGATGGGCGATGCGCATCGAATGCACCTGGTCGCCACGGGCGTAGACGAACACCCCGCGATAAGAGGTCATGTTCAGCGCCGGGCCCAGTTTTTCCAGCCACTCATCGGCGGTCTCCGGCTGGTTTTCGGACTGCCCAGCATCGGGCCCCGCCTGCACCGGCAAAGCCAACGCCATAGCCATCAGCACCAGGGCGGCAAACCAGACCCTGACCGCCATCCGATCGTTCATGCCGGATACTCCCGCCATTCAATAACCACCGTTCACACTGACCATCCGCGCATAGCCCATGGAGCCACGCCCGGCACCCACACTGTTGTGCTGGGCATGCTCAAGCATGTACTGGCGCATCTGCCGACGCTGCTCCTCGTCCAACCCCTGCAGGGTCACTTCCTGAATACTGGCTGGCAATACCGGTGACGCCTGAGTAACCGCCACCTGGTCGGCTTCGTTGTCGGCCGGAGCCGAGGCCAGCTGATCGCCGCCGGGCACCGGCGCTTCGTTCTGCCAGCCGGTGCCGGCGCCAAATCCCACCACCAAAGCCAGGGCTACCATGGCCGCTACCGGCCATTGCCAACTGCGGCTGACTGGCCGGAGCGGCGCCGTTTCCGGTTGCGCCGGCTGGCCATTCAGGGTTGCCTGCACCCGTGATGCCATATCCTCGCCCGCCATGGGGCCATGATTCTCGTGCATCAGGTCGCGGATTTGCTGCCAGCGTTGCCACTGGCCACGTACGTCTTCCTGGTCACCACGGGACAGCAGCCGGCGTACCGACAACTCGTCGGCTTCGTCGTCCATCATGGCGGACAGGGTTTCTCTGAGACGCTCGTCCATCGGGGGCAACCTCACTTACGTCGATGAATGATTGAGCAACGGCCCAAGATGGCGATCCACCGCATCCCGGGCCCGGAAGATTCTGGAACGGACGGTGCCGATCGGGCACTCCAGAATCCGGGCAATATCTTCATAACTCAAACCGTCGTATTCCCGCAGCAGGAAGGCCGACCGAAGTTCCTCCGGCAAGCCGGCGATGGCGGTATTGAGAGCCTGCTGCAACTGTTCGCGCTGCAGCAGCTTTTCCGGCGAGGCCACATCACGCAGGCGGCCGCCGTCATCGAAATTCTCGGCATCCGCGACATCGGCCGAACCCTGAGGCCGTCGCCCCCTGGCTTCGAGAAAATTCTTGGCGGTATTCACGGCAATCCGGTAAAGCCAGGTATAGAAGGCGCTGTCACCCCGAAACCGGTCTATCGCCCGGTAGGCTTTCACGAAGGTGTCCTGGGTCAGGTCCATGACTTCCTGGGAGTCGTACACATAACGACTGATGATCGACGCCACACGGGACTGATACTTTACCACCAGCAAATCAAACGCTGCCCGATCACCGTTGCGCACTTTACGCAACAGTTGCAGATCGGTCTGGCTATCCGCCTGACCGGTCGATTGGTGGCTGTTATCAGGGTTCATGGACGAAGCAACACGATGTCCCGGGGTTTCGGCCGAGGCCGGCCCTTGTTTGATCAATTTCACCTGCGCCGCTGCTGTCATTCGCCCCTTGCTCCTGAACCGGGTTCCGGGCCGGCCCCGAAAGGGTCCGGCATCAACCGTCAGGCCAAATAGACAGCGGGCGCAAAGTTTAGTTCAATACACGCTCACATTATGGCCCGCGACAACGACCCAATGCCACACTCCTACGAATACGACGTTCTGATCATCGGCAGCGGCGCCGCCGGCCTGACGGTCGCGCTTAATCTGCCCGAACACTTGCGCGTGTGCGTGGTCAGCAAGGCTGACATCAGCTCCGGCGCCACACTCTGGGCCCAGGGCGGCATTGCCGCGGTGATGGACGCCACCGATTCGGTGGAAGACCACATTCAGGACACCCTGAAAGCCGGCGGCGGCCTGTGCCACGAAGACGCCGTGCGCTTTACCGTGGAACACGGCAAGGAAAGCATCGACTGGCTGATTGACTCGGGGGTGGACTTCACCCGCGAGGAAGACCAGCAACACTATCACCTGACCCGCGAGGGCGGCCACAGCCACCGGCGCATTATTCACTCCGCAGACGCCACCGGCCGGGCCGTGTCCACCACCCTGGCCAGCCAGGCCATAGCCCGGCCCAACATCGAGCTGAAATCCGGCCGGGTGGCGGTGGATCTGACCACCAATCGCAAGCTGTCCCTACCCGGCAACCGGTGCGTGGGCGCCTACATCCTGAACCTGGATGACAACCATGTGGAGCTGTACCAGGCGCGCTTTACCGTGGTGGCCACCGGCGGTGCCTCCAAGGCCTACCGGTACACCACCAACCCGGACGGCGCCTCCGGCGACGGCATTGCCATGGCCTGGCGCGCGGGTTGCCGGGTGGCCAACATGGAATTCAACCAGTTCCACCCCACCTGCCTGTACCACCCCCATGCCAAATCGTTTCTGATTACCGAAGCGGTGCGCGGTGAAGGCGGTGTGCTCAAGCTGCCGGACGGCAGCCGGTTCATGGACCGTTTCGACGACCGGGCCGAACTGGCGCCTCGGGACATCGTCGCCCGCGCCATCGACCATGAAATGAAACGCCTGGGCGCCGATCATCTGTACCTCGATATCAGCCACAAGCCGACGGAATTCGTGAAACACCACTTCCCGACCATTTACGAGAAGTGCCTGGGCTTTGGCATCGACATCACCAAAGACCCCATCCCGGTGGTACCGGCTGCTCACTATACCTGTGGCGGCATTATCAGCGACGAACGCGCACGAACCGATGTAAACCAGCTGTATGTGGTGGGCGAAGCGGCATTCACCGGCCTGCACGGAGCCAACCGCATGGCCAGTAATTCGCTGCTCGAATGCCTGGTCTACGGCCGGGCTGCCGCCGCCGACATTACCCGCCGGGAAGCCGACATTCCGGCCCCACCGCAGGTCCCCGGCTGGGATGAAAGCCAGGTCCGGGACAGCGACGAAGACGTGGTGATTTCCCACAACTGGGATGAATTGCGCCACTTCATGTGGGATTATGTCGGCATCGTGCGCACCACCAAACGCTTGCAGCGGGCCAAACACCGGGTGGACCTTCTACACAGCGAGATCAACGAGTTTTACAGCAACTACCGGGTCAGTAACGACCTGATCGAGTTGCGTAATCTGGTGACGGTGTCTGACCTGATCATCTGCTCGGCGCTGCAGCGCAAGGAAAGCCGGGGCCTGCACTACACCCTGGACTACCCGGGCCTGAACCACGACAGCCAGGACACCGTACTGGTGCCGACGACTTATCGAACGCAGTCTCCCTGAACAGAGACCTTCACTCAGTTTTTTTAAAACGGAAACCATTATGTCCGAGTTCACTGACGAAAAAGCACGCACTGAATACCATCGGCTCTGGTGGCACAGCCGCCGTGGCATGCTGGAGCTGGACAACCTGTTGATCCCCTTTCTGGAAGAAGCCTACCGGGATCTGGAGCCAGCCGACCAGGCGCGGTACCGGAAACTGATCAACTGCGAAGACGCGGATATGTTCCAGTGGTTCATGCAACAGGGTCGCCCGGAAGATCCGGATTTGCAGCGCATCGTCGACATCATCCTTCAGCGTGTCCAGCCAGCTTGATCTGGCTCTGACGCCCTCGGTCACCGCCGGCCTGCTGAGCGCCCTGCCCTGGGCGTTGCTGAGCGGCTTTGTGGTCATGGCGGGCATGTCTGGCAGCGCCCTGTTATTGATTGGATTACCACCACTGATACTTGGCGGTTGGCGCGCCTACCGGCGCTACGGCCTGCTGCTGGGCAAACGGGCCGTGATCGGCCTGAAGGCCGATAGCCAGGGGCTTCACTGCGCGCTGGCCAATGGCACGGAAACACCGGTGACACTAGACGGCGCGAGCAGCCTGGGCTGCTCCCTGCTGACCTTGAAATTCCGGCCTGCCGGCACCATGTCCGGAAGACTGTTTACCGTGATTATCAGCAAACCGGGATTATTGCCGGCCAATGCCCCGGCCGACGACTGCCGGCGCCTGAAGATGTGGCTCCGGGCCGGCCACACCCTCATCCCGCGCTGACGTTCACCGATCCAACCGGAGAACATCATGAACACCAACACACTCGAGCAGAGCATTCCGGCACTGGCCGGCTACGCCCCCCTGCCCCACAGGCATGTGGTTCGGATCAGCGGGCCGGGTGCCGACAAGTTTGTCCAGGGCCAGTTCAGCCAGAACGTAGAGGAAGTGACCAGCTCTCAGTCTCTGCGCGCCGCGGCCTGCACCCCGAAAGGCCGCGCCTACCTGCTAACCCGCCTGGTGCGCGACGGCGACGACCTGCTGATGGACGTTGAAGACGACCTGGCAGACGAGGCCCTGGGCCAGCTGAAGAAATACCTGATGCTGTTCCGGGGCACGACCATGGAAACTGAACCACAGGCCCGAATATTCGGCGTAATAGGTGAACAGGCCGCCGCCGAACTGGCCGGTGATGCCGGCCGCTCACTGACCGAGGTCGGCCAGGTAGCCGCCCTCGATAACGGCTATTTGTTACGGCTTGAGAGCCTGCCCGGCGAAATCCCGCGCTTCGAATTTTGGCAGACCGGTGATCAGCCTCCGGCCCTGGAAGGCCCTGAACCGTTAACAGCCGAACAATGGCAGGCCGCCAGCATTGCCGCCGGGGTACCCTGGCTGACACCGGCCACGGTTCAAGCCTATGTACCCCAGATGCTGAATCTGCAGCACCTGCAGGGCGTGCATTTCAAGAAAGGCTGCTACACCGGGCAGGAAGTGGTAGCGCGCATGCACTTTCTCGGGCAACTGAAAAAAAGCCTGTTCCGGATGAATTTCGCCGGCACCCAACAGGCACCAGCTCCGGGCAGCAAACTGGTGGCAGACGGCAAGGCCGTGGGCGAAGTGGTCAACTCGGTGATGACCACGGCTGACCAGGGCACCCTGTTGGCGGTAATCCGGCACGATGCCGCCACCAAACCCTTACAGCTGGAAGCAGATGCAGCCGTTGCCCTGACACCGGTTGCGCTTCCCTACCCGGTCCCCGAACGGGAAGACACCTGAGCCAACCACACAAACTGATGAAATTTGCTATAGAATAAGGCAGATAGCTATTTTAGAGGGCTTTCGCCCAATCGCTCTCAAGACAAGCGGAATGTAACGGATCATGGCAAACATTATTGAAACCATTAAGGCGGACCTGACCCAGGCCATCGACAACGACAAACTGGTGCTCCCCACTTTGCCGGAAGTGGCCCTGAAGGTTCGCGAAATTGCCGAAGCCGAAGACTCGGCCATTGCTGACCTGGTCAAGGTCATCAGCAACGACACGGCCCTGTCGGCACGAATTATCCGCGTGTGCAACAGCCCCCTGTTCAGGGGCACCCGCAGCATTGAAAACCTGAACATGGCGGTCAGCCGGTTGGGTATGGCCTACACCAGCAACCTGGCCATGGGTCTGGCCATGGAGCAGATGTTCCAGGCAACCTCCGACATGATCGACCGGCGCCTGCGCCACACCTGGCAAGTGAGCACGGAAGTGGCCGGCATCTGCCACGTATTGGCCCAGCACTACACTGGCCTGAAAGCCGACCAGGCAACTCTCGCCGGCCTGGTGCATCTGATTGGCGTGCTGCCCATTCTGCGCTACGTAGAAGATCAGGATCTGCAGATCAGCAGCATCATGCTGGACAAGGTAATCGACGAACTGCACTCCAAAATCGGCACTCTGATTCTAAAGAAATGGGATTTCCCGAAAGACCTGCAGAACGTTCCCATGGAATACGCCAATTTCAGCCGAGAGGTTCCGACTGCCGATTACGCCGACCTGGTCATGGTCGCCAACCTGCAAATTGTGACCGGCACCGACCACCCGTGGAACGAGATGGATCTGACCAAGATCTCCGCCTTCCAGCGTCTGGGCCTGGACCCGGAAACGGACATGACCGAAGAAGAAGACCTCAACGCCCAGATGGAAGCGGCCATGGCTCTGCTGAAATAATCTCAGCCAGTAACTCTCCTGCCTGGCGGCCGCCCTCCCGGCCGCCAGAGCCATACCCTCAAGTTTCTCTACCTGCCGCCGTAAACCCGTAAAACACTTGCCGGATTAAGGATGTCGACCGCATGCCCGTTACCATCAAGGCCCGGATGCTGGCCTCTATTGCCCTGACCATTGCCCTCATCCTGATCGCCCTGGGCTTCACCCTGCGCGGGGTCGAGCAGGTAGGCGACGAATTCGTGCAGTACCTGGAAACCAACCAGGCCCGCATCGATGCGCTCAACACCATGTATGGCGAAGGCCTGCTCGGCGGCGTTGCCTCGCGCAACAAGATCTTCAATCCGACGCTGGAACTGCCGTTCAAAATCGTCCAGCGTACCGACGAGAATTTCCAGGCATCGCTGAGCTTCCTGCAAGACTCCTTCACCGGCCAACCCGACACCCAGGCCACCCTCAACCAGATCGGTAAACAGTGGCAAACCACCCGCCAGGCCCGCGAGCGCGTGCTGGAGCTGGCCGATAACCGGCAAACCGAACAGGCGGCGCAAATTCTCGCCAATACCGAAAACCCGGCCTGGCGGGAAATCCGTATCGCCCTGGACGAGTTAATGCAGGCCGAAAAACAGGCCACCGCCGCTGCCCGCAGCCAGGTGCAGGATAAAGTCTCGCAAACCTGGGCCAGCGGCCTGGTGGTGGGCGCGCTTGCCATTCTGGCGGTGCTGGTGGTGAATCTTGTGATCATTGGCATGGTCATCAAACGCATCAACCACACCCGCGACATGGTCAGAGACCTGGCTGCCGGCGAGGGTGATCTAACCCGCCGGCTGGACATCCAGGGCAAGGATGAAATTGCCCAGATGTCCGGCAGCATCAACCAGTTCATCGACAAGGTACACAAACTGGTGCGTGAAGTGACGGACTCCACCCATCAGGTGGCGGCGGCGGCCGAACAGCTGGCTACCATTACCGATCAATCCAGCCAGGCCGTCAATCAGGAGCAGCAGCAAACCGAGCAGGTTGCCACCGCCATGAATGAGATGACTGCGACCGTGCAGGACGTGGCTCAACATGCCCTGAGCGCCTCTGAAGCAGCCCAGGAGGCAAACGAGCAGTCCAGAACCGGCAGCACCGTGGTCGCCGACAGCGAGCAAAGCATCGATGCGCTGGCAGGCGAGGTTCAGAATGCCGCCGACATGATGGAAGAGGTAAGCAAAGACAGCGACGAAATCGGCACGGTGCTGGATGTGATCCGGGAAATCGCCGACCAGACCAACCTGCTGGCCCTGAACGCCGCCATCGAAGCCGCACGGGCCGGCGAACAGGGGCGAGGCTTTGCCGTAGTGGCGGACGAAGTACGGGGTCTGGCGCAGCGCACCCAGAAATCCACTGAAGACATCCAGGGCATGATCGAACGGCTACAGAAAGGCACCGCACGGGCCGTGACCACCATGCGCAAGGGCCGCGATCAGGCCACACAGAGCGTGGAAGCCGCCGCCCAGGCAAGGGAAGCGCTGACCCGAATTACAGATGCAGTGGGGCGTATCAGCGACATGAACGCCAGCATCGCCAGCGCGGCGGAAGAACAGTCCTCGGTGGCCGAAGAGATCAACCGCAACATCACCAGCATCAACGACATTACCGCACACGTGCAGACCGGCTCCGAGCAAACCCGCAAATCCAGCAGCGAACTCGCTCAACTGGCCGATCAGTTACAGAATGTGGTGGGTCACTTCCGGGTGTAGCGGGCGAGCAAGTCAGCTTTTGGCGGCAGCGCCCAGTTCACCGGGCGTTGCCCCCGCGATTCCAACCACTGATTTGCCTGCGAGAAATGCCGGCAGCCAAAAAAACCACGGTAGGCGCTCAATGGTGACGGGTGCGGCCCTTCCAGCACCAGATGCCGCTGCCGGTCAATGTGCTTGCCCTTCTTGCGGGCATAACCGCCCCAGAGTAGAAACACCACGTTTTCCCGCTGCTGGTTGATGGTGTCAATCACCTTGTCGGTAAAGACTTCCCAACCCTTGTTCTGGTGCGCCCCGGCATTGCCCTGCTCCACCGTCAGCACACTGTTCAGTAGCAACACTCCCTGTTCCGCCCAGGGCTGCAGACAGCCGTGATCAGGCGGAGCTATACCCAAGTCACTCTTGATTTCCTTGAAGATATTCACCAGCGACGGTGGTGGCGGTACATCCGGGCGCACGGAAAAGCACAGCCCGTGAGCCTGACCCGGGCTGTGGTACGGGTCCTGGCCCAGAATCACCACAGACACCTCGTTCAAAGGGGTACTGTTCAATGCATTGAAACAGAGCTGGCTGGGCGGGAACAGCACTTTACCAGCGGCTTCCTCATCGGCGAGGAATTGGGCCAGCTGCTGCATATAGGGCTGTTGGAACTGGTCGGAAAGAAACTCATCCCAGCCTCGACCGGGCTTGAGCTGACTGGCAAGTACATCTACCGGCGGCATGGAAGTAGCTCTCCCTGTCATGGAAGGCAGCAGAGCCGGGTCTGGATGGCCAGAACCCGGCCCTGCCAAGGCGATCAGGACTCGTCGGAGTTGCCCTGCTCGGCTTTCTGCTCCGGGCGCATGGCCGGGAACAGGATCACGTCACGGATGGACGGGGAATCGGTCAGCAGCATGGCCAGACGGTCGATGCCGATGCCTTCGCCAGCGGTCGGCGGCAGGCCGTATTCCAGGGCCATCACGTAGTCTTCGTCGTAGAACATGGCCTCATCGTCGCCGGCGTCCTTCTCGGCCACCTGGGCGCGGAAACGCTCGGCCTGGTCTTCGGCATCATTCAGCTCGGAGAAGCCATTGGCGATTTCGCGGCCACCCACGAACAGCTCGAAGCGTTCGGTGACGAACGGATCACTGTCCTTGCAGCGCGCCAGCGGCGACACTTCTTTCGGGTAATCTGTAATGAAGGTCGGCTGCATCAGGCGATGCTCGGCGGTTTCCTCGAAGATCTCCACCTGAATCTTGCCCAGGCCCCAGATGTCTTTTGCCTGGATACCCAGCTGTTTCGCCAGCTCGCTCGCCTGGGCCTTGTCCGCCAGCTGCTCACGGGTCACTTCCGGGTTATGGCGCAGAATCGCGTCCACCACGGTCAGACGCTCGAACGGCTTGCCGAAATCGTATTCCACGGTTTCTTCGCTGCCGTCTTTCAGCACTCGGGTGTTAGTGACCGTGGTGGTGCCCAGTACTTGCTCAGTAATCGTGCGCAGCATCTCCTCGGTCAGGTCCATCAGGTCGTTGTAATCGGCAAACGCCTGGTAGAACTCCACCATGGTGAACTCGGGGTTGTGCCGGGTGGACAGCCCTTCATTACGGAAGTTGCGGTTGATCGCGAATACCCGCGCAAAACCACCGACAACCAAACGCTTGAGGAATAGTTCCGGCGCAATACGCAGGTACATGTCGATGCCCAGCGCATTGTGATGGGTGATAAACGGCCGCGCGGTGGCGCCACCGGGGATCACCTGCAGCATGGGGGTTTCCACTTCCATGTAATCCCGCTCGGTGAAGTACTGGCGCATCACGTTGATGATTTTCGAACGGGCGTAAAACACCCGTCGGCTGTCCTCGTTCATCATCAGGTCGACGTACCGGTGACGATAGCGCGCCTCGGTGTCGGTCAGCCCCTTGTGCTTCTCCGGCAGCGGGCGCAGGGATTTGGTGAGCAGAACGTATTCGTCCATGGTCACGTACAGATCGCCCTTGCCGGACTTGGACAGGGTGCCCCGCACGCCCACGATGTCGCCCAGGTCCCAGTGTTTGGTGTCTTTCTGAACGTCCTTGGAGGCGTAGATCTGGATGCGGCCAGTCATGTCCTGAACCACCTTGAACGCCTTGCGATCCAGCATCATGCGGCCGGCAATGGCCACCTGGATGCCCATTTCCGCCAGCTCTTCCTTCGATTTATCACCGTATTTTTCCTGCAGCTCGGCAGCGGTGGCATCGCGGCGGAAGTCGTTCGGGAACGAATTGCCCTGTTCGCGCATGGCGGCCAGTTTGGCGCGGCGCTCGGCAATCAGCTTGTTTTCCTCGTGCTGTGCGGCGTTCTGGGTCTGTTCAGTCATGTTGGCTCACTAAAGAAGTCGGGGTTGTCCGTGATGGTTGAATGGCGCTGCTTACAGCGCCATCTTCAGACTGGCTTCAATAAACTTGTCGATGTCGCCATCCAACACGGTCTGGGTGTTGCTGGTCTCGACCTTGGTGCGCAGATCCTTGATGCGGCTGTCATCCAGAACGTAGGAACGAATCTGGCTGCCCCAGCCGATGTCGGATTTGGCATCTTCCTGTTTCTGCTTCTCGGCGTTGCGTTCCTGCATTTCGCGCTCGAACAGCTTGGCTTTCAGCTGTTTCATGGCCTGGTCTTTGTTCTGGTGCTGGCTTCGGCCAGCCTGACAAGCCACGACAATCCCGGTCGGGTTGTGGGTCAATCGCACGGCGGATTCGGTCCGGTTAACGTGCTGACCACCGGCGCCAGAAGCGCGGTACACATCCACCCGCAGGTCGGCCGGGTTGATTTCGATTTCGAAGCTGTCGTCCACTTCCGGTGATACGAATACGGAGGAGAACGAGGTGTGCCGGCGGTTGCCGGAATCGAATGGTGATTTGCGCACCAGGCGGTGTACGCCGGTTTCGGTACGCAGCCAGCCGTAGGCATGGTCACCCTGGATGTGGATGGTGGCGCTCTTGATGCCCGCCACATCGCCCTCCTGAAGTTCGACGATCTCGGCCTTGAAGCCACGACGTTCGGCCCAGCGCAGGTACATGCGCAGCAGCATGTTGGCCCAGTCCTGAGCCTCGGTGCCGCCGGAACCGGCCTGGATGTCCAGGTAGGCGTTATTGGCGTCCATTTCGCCGGAAAACATACGGCGGAATTCGAGCTTTTCCAGCTCTTTGTCCATCAAGGAAAGATCGCCTTCGATGTCTTCGACGGTCCCCTCGTCCTCTTCTTCCACGGCCATGTCGAGCAGGCTTTCGGCGTCGCTCAGGCCGTTGGAGAGGTTGTCGATGGTGCGAACGATCAGCTCAAGATCGGATTGTTCTTTGCCCAGGGCCTGGGCCCGGTCGGGGTTGTCCCAGACGGTGGGCTGTTCGAGCTCGCGCTCGACTTCGGTCAGTCTTTCACTACGGCGATCGTAGTCAAAGATACCCCCTCAGCGCTTCGGTGCGCTCGCGAAGTTCTTTAATCTTCGTCACTATGGGATTAACTTCCATGGAATCTCTTCTCGCGTTGGGAAATGATGCGATGAAATCAGGGGGCGGATTCTACCGGAATTCGCGGGTTAAATCAGCTGGTCTTGGGTAGGGAGTTGGCGCACCTGGCTTGCTGGATTTGGTGCGAGCACAGAATGCGGATGGCCTTTCCGGGAGACGCCGTGAATACATCCCTGGCAGATTTTTGCTCCTGCAAAATCTGCACTCCCACCATCCATGGCGATCGTGCTTGACGAAAACATCCATGTTTTCGACACTCCCGGAAAGCTAATCCTCACCCTGCACCCAAGACTGCCTGCAAACCGCTGGCTCGACAAACCAGATTCTTAAGCAGCCTGAAACCTCGTTTCACGCAGGCATCCTCTGTAATCGAAAACTTCCCCAGCCTTTCCATTCCGTTTTATTCCGTGTCTTCCGTAGCAAAGAACATCTTTTTTATCCTTCTTCTTTTTATTTCGTGTTCTTTCGTGGATTTCGTGGCCAAAAAAGTCAGTCCAGCGGCTCCAGATAATCCACCAGCAATTGCAGGTTGGTCCGCCCACGAAACGTATTGGCATCCGGCTTGTACACCACCCGCGCCCCACTCCGGGTAAAGTCCGGCACTTCCGGCCCGGTGTTGAAGGCGATGCCATCAATAATGCCGCCACCCTCAAACGGTTGCAGCACCAATTTCAGGTGGTTTTCGCCGACGATGCGCTGGCTGACCACCCGGAAGTTGCCGTCGAACACCGGCTCGGGGAAGTGCTGGCCCCAGGGGCCGGCGCGTTTGAGCAGGTAGGCAGTGTCGAGGTTCAGTTCTTCCGGGGCCAGGGGGCCATCGGTGGTGATGGCGGCTTCCAGGTCTTCCGGTTGCAGGGTGTCGCGTACGGCCTGGTCGAAGGCGTTGCTGAAGCGTTCCAGATCATCCCGGGCAATGCTCATGCCGGCGGCCATGGCGTGGCCGCCGAATTTTTTCATCAGGCCGGGGTGTTTGGCGTCCACGGCCGCGAGGGCGTCGCGGATATGCAGGCCGGGGATGGAGCGGGCGGAGCCTTTTAGGTGTTCGCCGTCGTCGTCCGGGGCGAAGGCGATGGTGGGCCGGTGGGTCTGTTCACGGATTCTTGCTGCCAGGATGCCGATGACGCCCTGATGCCAGTCGTCGTCGAACAGGGCCAGACCCCACGGCAGGCCTTCCAGGTCCAGGGACATGGAGGCCAGCAGGTCCTGCGCCTGAGTTTTCATTTCCTTTTCGATGCTGCGCCGTTCCCGGTTGAAGTTGTCCAGCTCCCGGGCCAGTCGCTGGGCTTCATCCCGGCTGTCGGCCAGCAGGCAGGCGATGCCGATGCTCATGTCGTCCAGTCGGCCGGCAGCGTTCAGACGGGGGCCCACCACGAAGCCCAGGTCGGTGGCGCTGATTTCGGTGTAGTCGCGGCCAGCCACTTCCAGCAGGGCCAGGATGCCCGGGCGGGCTTCGCCCTTACGGATGCGGCGGATGCCCTGCTCTACGAAGATACGGTTGTTGTGGTCCAGCGGCACCACATCGGCCACCGTGCCCAGGGCCACCAGGTCCAGCAAATTGCCCAGGTTGGGCTCTGGGTTAGGCAGCCGGTTGTTGTCGCGCAGGTATTTGCGAAGCGCGGTGAGCACGTAGAACATCACGCCCACACCGGCGGCGTTCTTGCTCAGGAAGGGGCAGTCGGGCTGGTTGGGGTTCACGATGGCGTCGGCGTCTGGCAGCTCGTCGCCGGCCAGGTGGTGGTCGGTGATGACCACTTTCACGCCCAGTTCCCGAGCCACGCGCACGCCTTCGATAGCCGAGATACCGTTGTCGACGGTGACCAACAGATCCGGCAATTCGCCCTCTTCCCGCAACCGGTGGACGATGCCCGGTGTCAGGCCGTAGCCGTCGGCGAACCGGCTGGGCACGCGAAAATCAATGGACTCGATGCCCAGCATGGACAGCCCCAGAATGGCCACGGTGGTGCTGGTGGCACCATCGGCGTCGAAATCCCCCAGCACCATCACTCGCTGTTTGTGGGCAATGGCCTCGGCCAGTAGTTCCACGGCACGGTCGATGCCGCGCAGTTCTAGCGGAGAGGCCAGGTATTTCAGAGTGTACTGAAGCTGTTCATCCGACTGGACACCACGGGCGGCGTACAGGCGGCGAAGAATGGGGGGCAGGTTTTGCCCCCAGCTGCCCTGCTCAGGCAGCCGGGGGCGACGCAGGATTTTTTTTGGGGTCATGCCGTCAGGCGTTCTTCCAGTGCTTGGAGGTGAAGCCCTGCACCTCGGAGAGGTTGTTGTCCAAAACGGTGTAACGCTCTTCGCGCTCGAAGAGGTCCGCCATGTGCACCGGCAGTTCCGGCTTCACGCTCACACCAGACTCGGCGACCGCATCCGGGAACTTGGCCGGGTGGGCGGTGCCCAGGGTGATCATGGGCACGGAGGCGTCACGGCGGCAGTTGCGCGCGGCACGCACACCAATGGCGGTATGCGGGTCGAGCAGGTATTCGTTCTGGTCAAACACTTCGCGAATGGTGTCGCAGGTACCCTTGTCGTCCACCGCGTCGCTGTCGAACAGTTTGCGGGCGCTCTTCCAGCGGTAGTCGGCGATGCTGACCGGGCCCTTGTTGGCGTTTTCCAGCAGCTCTTTGACGGCAGCGCCATCACGACCGTGCAGATCAAACAGCAGTCGCTCGAAGTTGCTGGACACCATGATGTCCATGCTCGGCGACAGGGTGTGTTCGAGCTGGTGCTGCTCGTACTTGTTGCCGCTCATGAAGCGATGCAGAATGTCGTTCTTGTTGGTGGCGATCACCAACTGGTTGATGGGCAACCCCATCTTCTTCGCCAGGTAACCGGCGAAGATGTCGCCGAAGTTACCGGTGGGCACGGAGAACGCCATGCTGCGGTCCGGGCCGCCCAGCGACAGGGAGGCCTGGAAGTAGTACACAATCTGGGCCATGATCCGGGCCCAGTTGATGGAGTTCACCGCCGCCAGCTGGGTCTTGCCGCCCAGGAAACTCTGGTCGCCAAAGCTTTCCTTGACCATGCGCTGGCAGTCGTCGAAGTTGCCCTTCACGGCGATGTTGTGGATGTTGTCACCGGCCACGGTGGTCATCTGCCGGCGCTGCACTTCCGAGACTCGCTGATACGGGTGCAGGATGAAGATGTCCACGTGCTCGCACCGGCGGCAGCCTTCGATGGCGGCCGAACCGGTATCACCGGAGGTGGCGCCCATGATCACCACGTGCTGCTTGCGTTTTTCCAGCACGTAGTCCAGCAGGCGACCCAGCAACTGCAGGGCAAAATCCTTGAACGCCAGCGTGGGGCCACGGAACAGCCCCATCACCCACTCGTTGGTGTCCAGCTGCACCAGCGGGGCCACAGCCTTGTGGGCGAACACGCCGTAGGTTTCTTTAAGCATCTCGCGGAAATCGTCTTCCGGGATGGCCTCTTCCACGAACGGGTACATGACGTTGAACGCCAGCTCGGCGTAGGACAACCCTCGCCAGCTGCGGATCTCTTCCAGGCTGAAGTGCGGCAGGGATTCGGGCACGTACAGCCCGCCGTCGCTGGCCAGGCCGGTCAGCAGAACGTCTTCAAAACCCAAACTGGGGGCCTGGCCCCGTGTGCTGATGTATCTCACGTGCGTACCTGTTAATTAAAGTTTTCAGCGCGGATGCGGATGATTTTGCCGTCGATGTCGGCCAGTGATTCCATTTCCTCGATGGCCAGATTCATCTGGCGCTCCTGCACGGTGTGAGTCAGGATAATCACCGGAATACGGCCATCCTTGAATTCGGACTCTTTCTGCATGATCGACTCAATATTGATGCCATGCTCACTGAGGATGGAGGCAATCTTGGCCAGCACGCCCGGACGGTCCAGGGCCTGAATGCGCAGGTAGTAGGCAGACTGGATGTCTTCCATCGGCAGAACCGGCAGATCTTCCAGTGATTCCGGACTGAAGCCGAGATATGGCACCCGCTGTTTGCTTTCCGCTGCCACGGAACGGGCCACATCAACAATATCGGCAATCACGGCGGAGGCGGTGGCTTCATCGCCGGCACCCGGGCCGTAGTACATGGTCTGGCCAACCGCATCGCCATCGACCATGACCGCGTTCAATACACCATCAACCTGGGCAATCAGGTGGCTTCTGGGCACCAGGGTAGGGTGAACCCGCAGTTCGATGCCCTCGTCACGGCGACGAGCGATCCCCAGGTGCTTCACCCGGTAACCCAGCTGTTCAGCGTGGGCAATATCGTAGGGCGTCAGCGTGGAAATGCCCTCGGTGTAAGCCTTTTCAAACTGCAGCGGCACACCAAGGCCGGAAGACGCCAGAATAGTCAGTTTATGAGCGGCATCCACGCCTTCCACGTCAAAGGTTGGGTCTGCTTCGGCGTAGCCCAGGTCCTGCGCTTCTTTCAACACTTCGCCAAAATCGCGACCGGCACGCATCTCCGTGAGGATGTAGTTACCAGTACCATTGATGATGCCGGCGATGGTATCAATACGGTTAGCCGCCAGGCCCTCGCGTACGGCCTTGATCACCGGAATACCACCGGCCACACCGGCCTCGTAGGCAACCACAACGCCGGCTTTCTCGGCGGCATCGAAAATCTCGTTGCCATGCACGGCGATCAACGCCTTGTTGGCGGTCACCACGTGTTTGCCGTTGGCAATAGCCGCCAGCACCAGTTCCTTGGCGGCATCGTAGCCGCCAATCAGCTCCACCACGATGTCGATGTCGGGATCGTTCACCACGTCAAAAATGTCGGTGCTGAACGGAATGCTGCCCAGCGCAAGGTCATCGCGACTACGACGACTGGCTACACGGGTAATCCGGATATTGCAGCCGGCCCGGCCCGCAATAAGTGCAGCGTTGCGAGTCAGGACATTGAATGTACCGCCGCCAAC
>JABXHG010000132.1 GCA_013393545.1 Alteromonadaceae bacterium
GAAAGGAAGGGAAAAGAGAGAAAGGGGGGAAGGGAGAAAAGAGGGGAGGAAAGAGGAAAGGAAAGGAAAAGAAGAAAGAAGGGAGGGAAGGGAAGGAAAAAAGGGAAGAGGTGAGAGAAAGGACAATGAATGTACCGAAGAAAACGGTTAAAAGAAAGAAAATACAGACATAAAAGTATTACAAGATCTCACCTCTGATCCCGATGGGGTGCTGATGGATTGCAATTCAAGTGGGCTAGTATACCCATTCAGGGCCCCTGGAATAAGCCCCGAAACCGACACTTGAACGGTTAAAGCACACCCATTGCCCGAGCCAGTGCCGCCGCCGGCCGATAACCGGGAACCATGCCCCCATCTTCCATAACAATGGCCGGGGTACCTGTCACCCCAATTTCGCCGCCAAGCCGGTACTGGGCTTCCACCGGGTTGTCGCAGCGATTGTTGGCGACTCGTTCGCCGGCCTTTGCGGCGTCCATGGCGGCACGCTGATCGTCCGCGCACCAGACCGATTCGTATTTCGCCCAGGAAGCGGTGCCGGGGCCGGAACGCGGAAAGGCATAGTAGTTCACGGTAATGCCGTAACCATTCAGCTCAGGTACTTCCTCATGCAATTTCCGGCAGTAGGGGCAGTCGATGTCAGTGAACACATCAATGACGGCCTTTTCTTCGCCGCTGGCCGGGTAGGTGATCACGCCTTCATCGCCGAAAGCCTCCATGGCGGCCACGCGCTGCTCCGCCCGAGCCTGCTCACTGACATTGGTCAACCCCTGGTCGGTAACCTCCAGCAGGTCACCAGTCAACAAGAAGCGACCGTCTTCGGTGGCGTAAACCGCCTGGCCGTTGGCGGCCTGGACACGATACAGCCCTGGCGCCCTGGATTCAGTGACCGAAGACACTTCCAGACCCGGAACCGCATTGCTGAAGGCCTGTTTGATGGCATCTTCCCGGTCACCAGCCAGGGCCGGCAAGGCAGTGGCGACCAGCAGGCCGGATAATGTGGCTAGAGATTTCAACGTCATATCAGTACCTTTTTATCCCTGTGAATCTTTTTAGTCCGTCTCGCCGAAGCTCGACAGCTTGCCTTGGTTTTGTGGCTGGTTGAATGCGACATCCGGCGCCATGGAAAGTTCAATGCGCCATTTCAGCCGCGAGGATGGTGCTGGCGGTGCAGGTCCTGCAGGCGCTGGCGCGCCACATGGGTATAGATTTGGGTGGTCGACAAGTCCGAATGCCCCAAAAGCATCTGCACAACCCGCAGGTCCGCACCATGGTTCAACAAATGAGTGGCGAAGGCGTGCCTCAGGGTGTGGGGTGATAACGGCTTGAAGATACCCGCGCGGGCGGCGTAATGGCGCACCCGGTACCAGAAGGCCTGGCGGGTCATGGCGGTGCCCCGGTTGCCGGGAAACAAGGCATCACCCGGCCGCCCCCGGAGCAACTCGCCCCGCGCCCCGCGCATGTAATTGAGCAACCAGTCCATGGCCTCCTCCCCCAGCGGCACCAGACGCTCCTTGTCGCCCTTGCCCCGGATGCGCACCACGCCCTGGCGCAAATTCACCTGATCCACCGTTAAACCCGTCAGCTCGGTCACCCGCAAACCACAGCCATACAAAATCTCCAGCATGGCCTTGTCGCGGGATTCGATGGGCAACTCCGGGTCGGGTTCCGCCAACAAGGCATCCACATCTGCCTCGGTCAGGGTATCCGGCAGGCGCCGGGGCAAGTGAGGGCTGTCAATGCGTAGGGTTGGGTCTTCCGAAATCACGCCCTCGCGCAGCAAATACCGGTAAAAACGCCGAACACCGGACAATCGGCGCGCGGCGGTACTGGCCTTGATCCCCTCGGCCAAGGCGGCGGACAGCCAGGCCAGCAGATGGGTCCGGCCCGCCGTTCTCAGCGATGGACGACCCGGCTGGCCAACCAGCCAGTTCGCCAGACCGTTCAGGTCGCTGGCGTAGGCCTGCCGGGTCTGCTCACCCAGGCCGTCTTCAAGCCAGAGCGATTGGCAGAATTGCTCGATCAGAGCGGCATTATCCTGGTTGTTCAATTCACCCTCTCCGACACAAAAAAAGCAGCCCCTTGAGGCTGCTTTTTTTCGAAACTGATTCCGGCCAGGCCGAACTCAGTTAAGCTTTTCCTTGATGCGAGCTGCCTTACCAGACAGATCACGCCGGTAGTACAGCTTGGCCTGGCGAACGTCACCACGACGCTTCACGCTGACACTGTCGATCAGCTTGGAGTAAGTCTGGAAGGTACGCTCAACGCCCACGCCGTAAGACACCTTACGAACAGTGAAGGAAGAGTTCATGCCACGGTTGCGCTTACCGACCACAACGCCTTCGAACGCCTGCAGACGCTCACGGTTGCCTTCAGTTACGCGAACCTGAACAACCACGGTGTCACCCGGCGCGAACGCAGGGATTTCCTTGGTCATCTGTTCTGCTTCAAGTTGACTGATGATGTTGTTCTTGCCGCTCATCGTAAATGCTCCTGCTACCCAATCTTTCAATGCCCTGATGATTCAGTGGCACCCGGTTCGTTAATAATTTCTTCCAGCAACCGACGCTCTTCCCCGGTCAGTTCCCGCTGTTCAAGCAGATCGGGGCGCCGCTCCCGGGTTCGCCTCAACGATTCTTTCAATCGCCAGAGCCGGATCTGCTCATGATGCCCGCCCAGAAGAACTTCCGGCACCGCCTGACCTTCGTAAACCTCGGGCCGGGTGTAGTGCGGGCAATCCAGCAAGCCGTCAGCAAAGGAATCCTGTTCCGCTGACTGGGCATGCCCCAGCGCTCCGGGGATAAGGCGTGTAACCGCGTCGATCACGGTCATTGCCGCCAGTTCGCCACCGGAAAGTACAAAATCTCCCAGCGACACTTCCCGGTCGACGTCTGCCGTTATCAGGCGCTCATCGACGCCCTCATAACGACCGGCAAGCAAAATCAGCGATTCTTCAGCGGCAAGAGACTCCACCACCGACTGATCAAGCTTTTCGCCCTGCGGCGACATATAGACCACGCAGGCCTTGCCGGGTGCCGATGCCCGGGCCGCGTGAATGGCATCCCGCAGTGGCTGAATTTTCATCAGCATGCCAGGACCACCACCGTATGGCCGGTCATCTACCGTGCGATGACGGTCATGGGTAAAGTCCCGGGGGTTCCACGCCTGAAAGGTCACCAGACCTTCACGCACGGCTCTGCCGGTTATCCCGTAATCCGTCACCGCTGAAAACATGTCCGGAAACAGACTGACTGCACCGATCCACACCGATCAGAACTCCGGATCCCAGTCCACCACCATCTGTGACGACTGGAGATCAACTCCGGTGACAACCTGATCCGGCAGATAGGGAATCAGCCGTTCGCGCTGATCAATGGAATCGGCGGTGGCGCGCACCACCAATACATCGTTGGCGCCGGTTTCCATCAGGTGATGCACCCTACCCAGGCACTCACCTTCCACCGTGACCACAGTCAGCCCTTCCAGCTGGTGCCAGTAGTATTCGCCTTCCGGCAGCTCTGGCAATTCGCTGGTGGGAACGCGGATTTCCGCGCCTCCATAGGACCGCGCCAGATCCCGATCATCAACACCCTTGAGCTTGACGACAATACCCTGCCCCTGACGGCGACCGCCTTCGAGCCGGGCCGGGATGCGCTTGCCATCAAGCACAAGCGTCCAGTCACGGTAATTCAGTATTCCTTCTCTGGGGTCGGTAAAGGAATAAACTTTCAGCCATCCCTTGACCCCAAACACCGAAGTAACCTGGCCGATCACAGTTTCCTGCGAATGCTGTGTCATGCCTGCCACCCCGGTTTCAAACTACAGTTGCGATTACTTGGCTGCCTTCAGCAGCTGGGCAACACGCTCACTGGTCTGAGCGCCTTTGCTCAGCCAGTAATCAACGCGCTCCTGATTAACACGCAGAGATTCTTCCTGACCACGGGCAACCGGGTTGAAGAAACCAACACGCTCAATGAAACGACCATTACGGGCGTTGCGGCTATCTGTAACTGTCAGATGGTAGAACGGGCGCCTCTTGGAGCCACCACGAGCCAAACGGATCTGTACCATTTCGACCAATATCCTGTTCTGTTGTGCGAACTTTGTACGTTTCCCGGCGCTTGATTTGGCGCTGACGGGAAGACCCATACTCGCAAGGGGCGCTATTCTATGTCAAAAACGCGCCAATGAAAACAGGGAAAGCCCCTGCTCTCTGAATTTCCACATAAGGCTTTTTACTAACGGCCGAACGGCGGGCGTCCGCCGGCGCCACCAGGCGGCATCATACCGCCCATGCCACGCATCATATTGGCCATACCGCCCTTCTTGCCGAACTTCTTCATCATTTTGGCCATCTGCTTGTGTTGTTTGAGCAGACGGTTGATGTCCTGGATCTGGGTACCGGAACCGGCGGCAATGCGGCGCTTGCGGGAATTGTTGATGGTATCCGGGTAGCGACGCTCTTTCGGCGTCATGGAACAGATGATCGCTTCCATCTGCCCCATGGACTTATCGTTCACCTGCTCCTGGGCCGCCTGGGCCATCTGCCCCATGCCACCGGGCAGCTTGTCGAGCATGCCACCGATACCACCCATTTTCTTCATCTGCTGCAACTGATCCCTGAAGTCCTCCAGATCAAAGCCCTTGCCCTTTTTGATCTTTTTGGTGAGCTTCTGGGCCTTCTGATGATCCAGCTTACGCTCGGCCTCTTCGATCAGCGAGAGCACATCGCCCATGCCCAGGATGCGTGAGGCCACACGATCCGGATGGAACGGTTCCAGGGCATCGCTTTTCTCACCAATACCCAGGAACTTGATGGGCTTGCCGGTAATATGGCGCACAGATAGGGCAGCACCGCCACGGGCGTCACCATCGGTCTTGGTCAGCACCACGCCGGTCAGCGGCAGGGCATCGTTAAAGGCCTTGGCGGTATTAGCGGCATCCTGACCGGTCATGGCGTCTACCACGAACAGAGTCTCAACCGGGTTCACCGCTTTATGCAGGCGACCAATCTCGCCCATCATGCTTTCATCTATATGCAGACGACCAGCGGTATCGAGGATCACCACATCCACGTGCTTGCGCCGGGCCGCCTCGATGGCACCGTTAGCGATATCCACCGGATCCTGATCGGCCGTACTCGGGAAGAATTCAACCTCCACTTCCCCCGCCAGCGTTTCCAGCTGACGAATGGCCGCCGGGCGGTACACATCGGCACTGACCACCATCACCGATTTTTTCTCACGCTCTTTAAGGAAGCGGGACAACTTGGCCACGGTGGTGGTCTTACCCGCACCCTGCAGGCCGGCCATCATTATGACCGCCGGCGGACGCGTGGCCAGGTTCAGGGATTCGTTGCCGTCGCCCATGACCCGCTCCAGCTCCTGCTGGACCACCTTGATGAATACCTGACCCGGAGTCAGGCTTCGGCGCACTTCCTGACCCAGGGCGCGCTTGCGCACCCCGGCAATGAATTCCTTGACCACTGGCAGCGCGACGTCTGCTTCAAGCAACGCCTTGCGCACTTCTCGCAGCGTGTCTTTGATGTTGTCGTCGGTCAGCTTCGCCTGACCGGAGATCTTGCGCAAGCTACCGGATAGTCGGTCCTGGAGATTCTCAAACATGTTGCTTTTCCGTACCCCGGAGAAATGATTCACACAAACCCGGCGACCGGTATCGGTCGCTTGATTCCTGTTGCATAATCGCGACATTATAACCAGACTAAGGTGCCTCTGAAATGACCTGACCGGTCAAATCTGTTCAGATCCACACCAGCTTCTACTTTCAGCAACTAAAAAGGACGTCATGGGAACGCTGATTCTCGCGGTTACTGCACTTTTCCTGTATAGCGTGGGCACAGCCCTGCAGGCTCTGCATTTCCGGGGTCGGGTGGAATCCAATCTGGCCATCACCACGTTAATCGGCGTGCTGGCACTCATTCCGCATGGCCTGCTGATTGCTCAGACCGTGCACATGGATGGCGGTTTTGACCTGAGCTTTTTCAAGAGCGCGGTGCTGACGTCCTGGCTGATCGTCTTTCTGCTGCTGGGGCTAAACCTGTCCAAACCGGTCGGCAGCCTGTTTCTGGCCGGCTACCCCATCGCCATACTCACCATTATTGCAGCGCTGATTCACCACATTCCATCGCGAGTGGTCTCAGAACAAAGTTATGGCATGTTGTCGCACGTTGCCCTTTCGATCACCGCCTACAGTCTGTTTACCCTCGCCGCCATTCAGGCCATCCTGTTGCAACTGCTAAACCGCCAGCTCAAACATCATCACAACAGTATTCTGGTGCGTAACCTGCCTCCCCTGCAGACCATGGAATCTCTGTTGTTCGAAATGGTCTGGGCCGGCGTGGTTCTGCTGGTGCTGGCCATTGTCACCGGCGCGATTTTCATCGAGGACCTGTTTGCTCAGGATCTGGCACACAAAACACTCTTCTCGCTGCTGTCACTGTTGGTCTTCATCGCCCTGCTGGTCGGGCGCCACACCCGGGGCTGGCGCGGCGTTACCGCCAGCCACTGGACACTGGCAGGCTGCGTACTACTGATGATTGCCTTCTACGGCAGCAAGTTCGTGCTGGAACTGGTTTTCTGACCACCCCATAAAGGATACAACTCTTGAACGAAACATCGCTGACCGCGCTGTTCATTGTGCTCGTTGGCCTGATCATCCTCTCCGGTTTCTTCTCCAGCTCCGAGACCGGGATGATGTCGTTGAACCGGTACCGCCTCAAACACATGGCCAAAACCGGCCACAAGGGCGCCCGCCGTGCCCAGGGCCTGCTGAACCGAACTGATCAGCTGATCGGCGTTATCCTGATTGGCAACAACTTCGTCAACATTCTCGCTTCCTCCATCGCCACCGTGATCGCCATCCGGGTCTGGGGCGATGCCGGCATTGCCATTGCCACTGTGCTGCTGACCATTGTCATCCTGATTTTCGCTGAGGTGACTCCGAAAACACTGGCCGCCCTGTTCCCGGAGAAAATTGCGTTTCCCGCCAGCTATGTGCTGGGGCCATTGCTGAAGGCCCTGTACCCTCTGGTCTGGGCAGTCAATCTGTTCACGGGCCTCATCCTGAAAGTACTGGGCGTGAAATCGGCACAGGCGGGCGAAGACCACCTGAGCCGTGAAGAACTGCGCACCGTGGTCAACGAGGCCGGTGCGCTCATTCCGGCCAAGCACAAGGATATGCTGGTCAGCATTCTGGACCTGGACAATGTGAGCGTGAACGACATTATGGTGCCTCGCAACGAGGTCATCGGCATTGATCTGGACGACGACACCGACGCCATCCTGCGCCAGCTGAAAAACTCGCAGCACACCCGCCTACCGGTATTCAAAGGCGACATCAATAACATTCAGGGCATTTTGCACCTGCGCAACATCGCGCGGCTGTTAAAAGAAGAAGACATCAACAAAGAAATGATCATGACCTTGAGCCAGGAGCCCTATTTCATTCCCGAGGGCACTCCGCTCAACACCCAGCTGCTGAAATTCCAGAAGGGCAAGCGGCGGTTTGGCGTGGTTGTGGACGAGTATGGCGATGTGCTGGGCGTGGCCACGCTGGAAGACATCCTTGAAGAGATCGTGGGCGAATTCACCACCGATTACGCGGCCACCTCTCCGGATATCATTCCGCAGGACGATGGCACCTTTATTATCGATGGCAGCACCGGTGTACGCACTATCAACAAGACTCTGAACTGGAAACTGCCAACTGGCGGGCCGAAAACCCTCAACGGTCTGATCACGGAAACACTGGAAAACATTCCCGACACCAATGTGTGCCTGAAAGTGTCCGGCCATCGGGTGGAAGTGCTGCAAATCAAGGACAACGTAGTGAAGGCCGCCATTGTCCACCCGAAAAAGACAAAACGTGCGAACAGCCAAAAAGTGCGCTAGATTTGATCAATAAACCGACAACACCAGCACGGGCTCGAACACGGATCGGGGTGGGGTACAACAGGAATTGGCCATGAGCGAATCGTCCGGCATCCACAAACTGAGCGGCACCCGTCCCGGCGCACCTCCACGCCCGGTGCCCAAAGAAGCGGCGCGCATACGCGATACCGTCAGTGCCGGCCTAGGCGACCTGCTGCAGGGCGCTCTGGACGCGGTCGACGATTCGCTGTTCGAGCTCGCCAACAACTCCCGCAGCAACAACGAACAAAGCCGCTATTTCGAAGCCATGCGCGAGATCCGCATCAAGCGCAAGGGCATCGAACGCCGCTTTCTGCAAACCGTGACCGACCTGTTCGCCCGGCCACCCAGACTGGACCAGCTACCCCGCCCTCAAGGCGCTGGGAAAGCCTCGACCGACGACCTGACTTTGGTTGGCCACGAGGAACTCGAAGAACAGGTCGCCCTCAATGCCATGATCAGCAAGGCTGACGCCCACTTCCAGGGGCCGCTGATCCAGCTGCAGGCCCGCTTCACCGAACTCTACCCGGACGCCAGCGACGACAAGCCGGTCAACCCACTGGCACCCGCTGCCCTGTGTAAGGCCTTTGCCGAGGCCACCGACACCCTGGAAATCGACATTCGCGAGCGTTTGGTGGTACTCAAGCAGTTTGATCGCTACGTGATTTCCAACCTCGGCATGCTGCTGGACGAAGCCAACCGCGTTCTGATTCAGGCCGGCATCATCCCCGACTTTCGCTATCGCGGCCAGACCACCCCCAAACGCGCGACGCCCCAGGCCTCGCAGCCAATGCCGGCCGGTGAAAGCGGCTCTACCCCTTCTGCCGGCGATGAAAGCACCGCCCTGTTCGAGCAAATCAGGCACCTGCTGGCACTGCGCCGCCCCAATGACCAGCACACTTCAACGCAGCCCCCACCCTCAGAGCATGTAGTCAGCACCGGAGAACTGGAGCAACTGGTGGCTGGTCTGGCCACCCCGGGCCCGGCAACGGCCACGGAGGCCGGGGACCTGAGCGCCGGCGAGCCCGTGGTGCTGGACCTGTACCGGGTTGTCGAACGTCTGCTGGCCCGCCAGCCGGCTCAGGACGGTCAGCCCGCCGCCCTAAGCGGCGCCGATGAAGATCTGATCAACCTGGTGTCCATGCTGTTCGAATTCATTCTTGACGACAAAAACCTGTCCGCCCCCGTACAGGTGCTGATCAGCCGTCTGCAAATCCCGATTCTGAAGGTGGTGATCAAAGACAAGAGCTTTTTCGCCAAACCCGGCCACCCGGCCCGCAAACTGCTCAACACCCTGGCCAGCGCCGGTATCGGCTGGAGCCACAGCGACGAAAAGGCCCGGGACAAACTCTACAAACAGATTCACACCACGGTGCAGCGCATTCTGGAAGAGTTCGACGGTGATGTATCTCTGTTTGAGACCCTGAACCAGGACTTTGAACAGTTTCTCGAGCGCGAAGAGCGCAAGGCGGCCCTGGTGGAACAACGCACGCGGGAGTCCGAGCGCGGGCGCATCAAATCCCGCAAGGCGCAGGAAGAAGTCGACCGGTTACTGAAAGAAAAAACCCGTGCCAGCCGTCTGCCCGAGCCGGTACAGGATCTGCTGGTTAACGGCTGGAGCCGGGTCATGTTTCTGGCGTACCTGCGCAACGACACCGAACACCGCTGGCCTGAAACCGTACAAGTGGTGGACGACCTGATCTGGTGCCTGAACCCACACCGGGACCCGGAAGAACGAGACCAATGGGTTCGCCTGGTACCGCCACTGCTAAAAACCCTGCGGGCCGGGCTGCAGGGCGTTTCCTATCGTTCCGGGCAACTGGACGCCATCATGTCGTCGCTGAAAAACCAGCTGGCCGAAGCCTTCCGCAACCCCGATCAGGCACCGGTGGCCACCACAGGGCCAGCTCCCGATGACGACAGCACCACGGAATCGCCCGCCACCGAGCTCACCGACGCCGCCGTGGCGGAACACCTGGCGCAAATCGACAGTCTTCAGATTGGTGACTGGGTGGAATTCCGGCTGGTCAATGGCACCAGTTTCCGATGCAAGCTGTCGGCCGTCATTGAGGAAGCGAATTGCTGCGTGTTCGTCAACAGGATGGGGCTGAAGGTGATCGAGAAGAGCCGCACGGATCTGGCCAACGAATTACGCCAGGGACGGTTATCTCTGATCGACCGGGGAGCGTTGATTGACAGGGCGATGGGCGCCGTGGTCGGCAGCCTGAAAACCAGGACTGCCTGACACCACGGTTCGAAAGGCTGGCTTAATGGCGAGCGATCAGGCCTCGGCCTGCTTCGCCGCCTCTTTAACCAGCTTTTCCAGCTCGCCGCTCTCGGACATCTCGAGAATGATGTCGCAACCGCCCACCAGCTCGCCGTTGACATACAGCTGCGGGTACGTGGGCCAGCTTGAGTAGACTTTCAGCGCTTCACGTAGCTCCTGATTATCCAGGATATTCACAAACGCAAAACGCTCGCCACAAGCCATCAGGGCCTGCACGGTCTTGGCGGAAAAGCCACACTGGGGAGCCTGCGGTGTACCCTTCATGTAGAGAATGATCGGGTTCTCTTCGAGCTGGCTCTTGATGCTTTCATTGATGTCCATGAACATACACCTCTGACAGAAATAAGGGAGGCCTGAAAACGGCCCTGGCCGACCATTGTACACGCCCGCCGGAGTTGCCACCAAACGGTGACGCTCACACCGCCGCCACGGCGTTGTCTTCAGCATTGTGAAGGGCTAGACTTGATCCCCTTTCTTGTTTATCCAATCTATCCGGAGTTTCCTTCAGGGGGCCTTTCATGGCAGTACGACACTTTCTGACACTGAATGACATGACCACCGGCGAACTGGAAGATTTGCTGGACCATGCCAGCAAACTTCGCCAGGACTGGCGCGCCGGCAACGTCAGAGATTCCCTGAAAAACAAGGTGCTGGCGATGATTTTCGAAAAATCATCGACCCGCACCCGGGTCTCCTTTGAAGCAGGCATGACCCAGCTCGGCGGCTCTGCCATGTTCCTGTCGCCCCGAGACACCCAGCTTGGCCGGGGCGAGCCCATCGAAGACTCCGCAATCGTGATCTCCAGCATGGTTGATGCAGTCATGATTCGCACCTTCGGCCATGAAACCGTGGAACGCTTTGCCGCCGCCTCCAGCAAACCGGTGATCAACGCCCTGACCGATGAATTCCACCCCTGCCAGCTACTGGCCGACATGCAGACCTACCGTGAACACCGGGGCAGCATTCAGGGCGCCACCGTGGCCTGGATCGGCGATGGCAACAACATGTGCAACTCCTACATCAACGCGGCCGCGCAATTTGGCTTCCACCTGAACGTCGCCTGTCCCGAGGGCTACGAGCCCGACCCGGCCCTCACCAAACAGTTCAGTGATCGGGTCAGCGTCATGCGCTCCCCGCAAGAAGCTGCTGCCGGAGCCAACCTGCTGGTCACCGATGTGTGGGCATCCATGGGCCAGGAAGACGAACAGAAGGCCCGAGAAAAGGCGTTCGCCGATTACCAGATCAACCCGGCGCTGATGGAGCATGCCGACAAGGATGCCCTGTTCATGCACTGCCTGCCGGCCCACCGGGGTGAAGAGATTTCCGTCGACATGATGGAGCACCCGGGCTCCGTGGTCTGGCACGAGGCGGAAAATCGCCTGCATGCCCAGAAGGCCCTGCTCGAGCTTCTTATCCTCAACCGTCTGGACTGATTCATGGACTACACCTCGCCTTCGTCTGAGTGGCTGTTGGAGGTCAACAACCTGTCCTGCGGTTACGGTGGCGATTCGGTGGTGCACGATGTCACCTTTGCCCTGAGCCACGGTGACATCGGCTGTCTGCTGGGACCAAGCGGTTGCGGCAAGAGCACCATCCTGCGTGCACTGGCCGGCTTTTTGCCGATCAATCAGGGAGAAATCCGCCTGCAGTCACGTGCCATCAGCCTCCCCGGCCGTTCCCAGGCACCGGAAAAGCGCAAGATTGGTATGGTGTTTCAGGATTACGCCCTGTTTCCCCACATGACCATCGCCGAAAACGTGGGCTTTGGGCTGAAAAACCTGAGCAAGGCGGAAAAACAGCAGAAAGTCTCGGAACTCCTGCATCTGGTGCACCTGCAGGATCTGGCCGACAGTTACCCGCACCAGTTATCCGGCGGCCAGCAGCAGCGCGTGGCCCTGGCCCGTGCACTGGCGCCGGAGCCCACCCTGATTCTGCTGGACGAGCCGTTTTCCAACTTGGACACCGATTTGCGCCGGCGCCTGAGCCTCGACGTGCGGGAAATCCTGAAGACCCTGGGCATCAGCGCCATTCTGGTTACCCACGACCAGCAGGAAGCCTTCGCCATGTGCGACCAGGTAGCCGTGCTCAAGGATGGTGAAATTCAACAGTGGGACGTGCCCTACAACCTTTACCACGAGCCCGCCAACCGGTTTGTCGCCAGCTTCGTCGGCCAGGGCGGCTTTATTCCCGGCCACGTGTTGGGCCCGGACACCATCGAATCCGAGCTGGGCATTATCCACGGCAACCGGGCCTACAAATGGGAACCAGGTACGCTGGTGGACATTCTGATCCGGCCGGACGACATCGTTTACGACGAGCATTCCGACCTGCAACCCAAGGTTGTGGAGAAAACCTTTGCCGGCACCTCCACCCTGTATCGCTTTCGCTGCTCCGAGGATACCGAGTTCGAAGCGCTGTTCCGCAGCCACCTGGATTTTCATCTGGGCGAGCAGGTACCGGTGCGAGTCGAGGCCGATCACCTGATTGCCTTTGAGCGCACCGCCTGATTCGGCAATCATTTCCTGCCAGTCACTACCGGATCAGGGCATGCGCGGCCAGACCAGACTGAACCGCGCCCCTCCCAGCTGTTCGCTACGGCCGACAAATGCCTGGCCGCCATGCCAGTACAAAATCCGCCGGACAATAGACAACCCCAATCCGTAACCACCGGAGGTACGGGTACGGCTGTCATCCAGCCGGGCGAAGGCGCTGAACACTTTCTCCCAGTGCTCTTCGGGAATGCCAACGCCGTCGTCTTCCACATCCACCCGGCAGTTTTCCTCGTCAAACCGACAGGTGACCCGCACCTGATGGCGGGCATGGCGTACGGCGTTGCCCACCAGGTTCTGAATGGCACGGTGTATGTAGCGTGGTTCAACATCGGCCTCGGCCCAGGGCTCCGAGGCTTCGTCCATGTCAAAAGCAATATCGATTTGCTCGTGCAGAGTAGCCTGTTCCTCCACCACCTGCCGGGCAATGTCCGCCACCGACGCCTGGCGCAGGGTGAACACCGGGCCACCCTGCTCCAGCCGCGCATAAGTCAGGATTTCATCGATCAGCGCATCCAGCTCCTCGATATCGCCATCAATGCCCTGAAGCTGTTTTTGCAGGGTCGCCGGGTCTTTGGCGGATTCGATCATCTGCACGCCGAAACGAATGCGCGCAACCGGCGTGCGCAGTTCATGAGACACGGCATGAATCATTTCCCGCTGCACTTCCACCAGCCGCTGAATCTGCTCTGCCATGCCGTTGAACGAGGCCGCCAGGCGGGAGACCACCGAGCCGGCACCGGCCTCCACACGGGCACCCATCTCGCCACGGGCCATGCGCACGGCCACCGATTCAACCTTGCGCATCTGGCCGTCAACAAAGCGCAGCCCCAGGTAAAGAGACAACGCCAAAACACCGCCCAGCACCAGCGCCAGCATCACCAGCACCGGCCAGCCCCAGGGATTGAAAGGCGCCGGCATGGACAGCTGCCAAAGCTCACCGGATGAAAGGCGGAACAGCAGCGACTGGTGCCCGTTTTCCTGCTCAAACGGCACCAGGGCCTTGTTGGCCAGGCCATCAAGCAGGGCCTGACCGGGCAGGTCATCCGCCGACTGAAGGGGTTTCAGGGTAATATTCAGGGATTGTTCCAGATGCCCGGCCAAATCCGGCCGTTGCGTGGCCTCGCTGGTATCCAGATGCCAGCGGGCAATCAGGGCGCTGGCCCGGGCCAGTTCCCGGTAGGGTTGCTGTAACTGCAAGCGTTGCACCCGGCCGTCTTCGGCCAGCGCGTAAAAGCGTTGGCCAGCTTCGCTGTGTTCGGAGACAATCTGGCCATAGCTCAGGCGCTCGGCCTGCACCGGGGAAAGATCAACGCGGCCCGGGGCGGCCGCCTCAAAGCCGAACAGAGACGCCATCCAGTGGTACTGCCGCTCGGGCGCGGGCACCGCCGCCAGCCATTGCATCAACGGGGTAGTGGTGCGCTCCTGCCAGATACGCTCGCGTACGGGATTGATGGCCGAAAACAGCACAAAACATAGAAGAATGACCGCCGCGGCCACGGCGATCAGGCGAGCGTAGATTTTGAGGAACAGCTTCAGAGACATGGCCTGGAGCCTCTGGCCCGCTATCAGGGTTCTTTAACGAACAGATAACCCTTGCTGCGAACCGTTTTGATACGGCGTGGATGGATGGGGTCGTCCCCGATTTTCGGACGAATCCGTGATACCCGGACATCGATGGAGCGATCCTGACCGTCGTACTCAATACCCCGCAGTGCGGTGAAGATTTCCTCCCGGCTGAGCACGCGGCCAGCGTTGTTCGCCAGCAGCCAGAGCAGATCGAACTCGGCGCTGGTCAGATCCACGCTGTCGTCGCCCAACCAGGCCTCGCGCATGGTGCGGTCCACTACCAGATCATTGAACTGCAGGCGCACCGGTTCGTCGCTTTCCGGTACTGGTACCGCCGCAACCGGCTGCGGCTCCACCCGGCGCAACAGCGCCCGAATACGTGCCAGCAACACCCGGGGCTGTACTGGTTTACCGACGTAATCGTCAGCGCCCATTTCCAGACCCAACACCTGGTCCAGGTCGTCGGTGCGGGCGGTCAGCATGATGATCGGGCCGGAATAGAAAGGCCGGACACGGCGGCAAATCGACAGGCCATCTTCGCCGGGCAGCATCAGGTCCAGCACAACCAGATCAGGCTGCTCGCTGCATATGCGATCAACGGCGGTCGCACCATTGGTCTCCAGTGAAACATCCAGGCCATTACTCTCGAGGTATTCACGGGTCAGTTCCGCCAGCCGCTCATCGTCTTCGACAATCAGGATTTGCCAGCCTTCGCCCGTCTGTTGCATGCCATCCATATCAGCTTCTTATTATCCGGTTACAGATTATTCCCGAAGGTACACATAACTTTTATTTACAGCAATTATACATACTATTCAGAAATATACCCGGAACCGACACAGGGTTACATCCCGTGACAATCCGGCTGACAAAAGCCCGATCAGAACAGCGGCCGGCCCTGGCTGATTTCGTCTTCGGTGGCATCCCGCCGGCCAACGATTTCCAGATCAAAGTACAGTGTGAAGCCGGCCAGCGGGTGGTTGGCGTCTACCCGCACCAGGTTGCCGTCGATGCCAACAACCTGCACCACCTGGGTTTCATCGCCGGAGTTGGTCTGGAACTTCATGCCCACCTGCAGATTTTCCACGCCTTCAAACAGCGACCGGGGCACCTTGCGCACCAGCTCCTCGCGGTATTCGCCATAGGCCATTTCCGGCGGGATGGTCACTTCCAGGCAATCCCCCACATTGCGGTCTTTTACCGCCTTCTGGATGCCTTCGATGATTTCCGGGGTGCCGTACAAAAAGTGCAGGGGCTCACTGCCCTCGGAGGTGTCGACCAACTCGCCCAGCTTGTTTTTCAGCACGTAGTGAACGGTAAAGATCTGGGGTGTGGATTGTTCGTTCTCAGCTTGCATGAATGCTTCCGGATCGGTGAATTCAGTGAATAAAGGGAATTAAAGGACCAGTTTACCATGCCGCGCAAACCCGGGCTGCACGCCAAAGATAAGGGGACTCCACAACCCCGGCGACCGTCACAAAAGTGTCACAGCCTTGTCGTCTGCCTGTCACGCCCGCGGCTCATAGTGGCAGCATGACCACAAACCCTGCAGGAAGCACCGTGACACTATCGCCCGCAAGCCAACGGCCACGCCGACACCTGACCATCGTTTCCGAGACCTTTGCGCCGGAAATCAATGGCGTTGCCAATACGCTGAAGCATCTGTGCCGGGGATTAGTGCAACACGGACATCGGGTGACTCTGGTGCGACCCGAGCGCGCCGGCGCGGAAAACTCACCGCCCACCCATCGCCTGTATACCGAAGAAGTCATCGCCAGGGGCCTGCCGCTGCCCGGCTACAATGGTCTGCAATTCGGCCTGATGCGCGCTTCACGGTTAGTGGAATCGTGGCAGGCTCACCGCCCGGATGCGGTTTACGTGGCCACCCAGGGCCCGCTGGGCATAGCGGCGGTGCGGGCCGCCAACAAGCTGGGCATTCCGGTGTGTTCCGGCTTTCATACCAATTTTCACCAGTATTCCAGTTATTACGGCCTGGGAGCCCTTCGCTGGCTGTTGTGCCGTTACGGACGCTGGTTCCACAACCAGACCCGCCTGACCCTGGTGCCCACCCGAAAAATGCAGACCATGGTCCGGCAGATGGGCATTGGCAATGCCCGGTTGTGGAGCCGGGGCGTGGATTGCCAGAACTTTACGCCCCATAAACGTCACGCCGCTCTGCGCGAACACTGGGGTGTGGCCGCTAACGAGCTGGCGGTGATTTACGTGGGCCGGCTGGCAGCGGAAAAAAACGTCAAACTGGCGGCGGCCTGTTTCGAACGGATTCGCTGCCTCCACCCCGGCGCCCGCTTTATTCTGGTAGGCGATGGTCCATTGCGGGAATCCTTGCAAGCCCGCCATCCGGATTACATTTTCTGTGGCAGCCAGCGCGGCGATGAGCTGGCACGGCATTACGCCAGCGCCGATCTGTTTCTGTTCCCCAGCAAAACCGACACCTTCGGCAACGTGGTGCTGGAAGCCATGGCCAGCGGGCTGGGCGTGGTGGCGTTTGACGACGCCGCAGCCGCCGAACACATTCGCCATGACGAAAACGGCCAGAAGTCAGCGCTCAACGACGATGAAGGCTTCATCCTCAACGCCCTGCGCCTGGCCGACCAGCCTTCACTGCTGCAACGCATCCGCACCCGTGCACGGCTGGATGCACTGGACCTGACCTGGACCAGCCAGGTGGAACTGTTTGAACAACTGGTACTCAACCAACCGGAGCACGACCCCTACCATGCCAACGATGAGCAAAGCGTCTCGATTTTTTGACCGGGCAGACCAGCAGGAGGTCGCCCTGTGCCGGGCGATCAACCGCAGCGTGCGGTTCCGGCCCATACGTGGCTACTTCCGGGTAACCAGCCGACTGGGCGATGGCTGGTTCTGGTACGCGGTGATACTGCTGTTACCTTTCATCCAGCCCCAGGGCGGCCCCGCCTTCGCCCTCTTAATGACCTTCACCGGCCTCACCTGCACCCTCACCTACAAAGCCCTGAAACACCGCCTGATTCGCGAACGCCCCTTTATTTCCTTCCCTGCTATCAACTGCGCCACGCCCCCGCTGGACCGTTACAGCTTTCCCTCTGGCCACACCCTGCACGCGGTCTGTTTTCAAACCATGCTGTTCTCCATATCACCGGTACTGGCCTGGGCCGTGCTGCCGTTCACGCTCTCGGTGGCCGCCTCCCGGGTTGTGTTGGGCCTGCACTACCCCACGGATGTCGCCGCAGGTGCGTTGATTGGCGGTGGCATGGGCTGGGCGTCTGTGCAGCTGTTCAGTCAAACAATCGCAGCTGGGTAACCGGCGCCTCATCATTGCGAAACCGCACACCCAGGCCAAGCAGCCGCACGGGGCGGTCATCCCGGGTGATTAATTCGTCCAGCAAAGGCTGGTAATCGGCCAGCGCTGGTTCGGCTATCTGTTCGCGCACCCGTTCCAGGGTGTGGGTAGAAAAGTCGCTGTAACGGACTTTCACGAACAGCTTGTGTATCGGCTTTTTTTGCGCCTTGCGGGACAAGCGGCGGTTCAGGTCATCCAGCAAATCCGGCATCACGCTCTGGCAGGCGGCTTTATCCGGCAAGTCCCGTGAGAAGGTGCGCTCCACGCTCACCGATTTGGCGATGCGGGAAACCACCACTGGCCGTTCGTCTCGCCCATGAGCCATTTCATAAAGGCGATAGCCCTGTTTGCCGAACTTCTCAATCAATACCTCGGCACCCAGCGCCTGCATATCGCCACAGGTTTTTACCCCAAGAGCATGCAACTTGCCCGCAGTCACCTGACCGACGCCGGAGAGCTTTTCCACTGGCAGGGCCTGTACAAAATCAGGAACCTGCTCCGGGGTGATCACGAATAGACCGTCGGGCTTTTGCCAGTCGCTGGCAATCTTGGCGAGGAATTTATTGGGCGCCACGCCGGCGGAAATGGTGATGCCGACCTCTTTCTTGACGCGCTCGCGCAGGTAGCGCGCCATGAGCGTAGCGCTGCCCTTGTGGTCGGTCACTTCAGAGACATCCAGAAAGGCTTCGTCGAGGGACAGGGGTTCGACCAGATCGGTCATTTCCCGCAGGATGGCCATCACCTGTTTCGACGCCGCCCGGTAACGGGGAAAGTCGGCGGGCACAGTCACCAACCCCGGGCACAGCCGGCGGGCTTCGCTGCCAGGCATGGCCGAGCGCACACCAAACGCCCGCGCCCGGTAGTTGCAGGTGGTCACCACACCCCGACCCTGAGCGCCGCCCACGGCCAGGGGCACGTCCCTTAACGTAGGGTCGTCACGCATTTCCACGGCGGCGTAGAAGCAATCGCAGTCCACGTGGATGATTTTTCGTTGGGTTTCTCCAGAATTCATTCGCAAAACCCAGACGTCAGCAAGCCGGCAGGCCTTTCCAAAACACGCTGTGAATACGTATATGTAGACCTCTTGTTGTGCAAGCCCCCAAAGCTTTCGGTGGAGTAAAAAGTTAATCAGGTAAAACTGCGCACGTATATCCGGCCTTTACGTTGAACCATCTGGTTGGTTCTGGCCTCAATGAA
>JABXHG010000133.1 GCA_013393545.1 Alteromonadaceae bacterium
CCGACTTTTTTGGCTTCCTTGCGGATTTCCGGGTAGGTCTCTTCTTTCCACTGCTTCACAGCCTCTGGTTTTTGCTGGTAAGCCCGATGCAGTGGTTTCTGGGGCGTCAGCCCCAGGTTTCGAAGCAGACGACCCACCGAGACATCGCTTAACCGGACGTTGAACTTTTGCCGGATGAGCTCACGCACACGACCCCGGGTCCACAGGGCAAAATCAAACTTCAGCTGGTCCGGTGTAAAGGTCGTTATCCAGGTATACAGCTCCCGAATCTGAGCGCCGCTCAGTTTTTTGGGGCGACCAGAAATTTGCTTGGCCTTGAGTGCGTCAAAGCCACCCTCGCGGTAGGCAGCCAGCCATTCGTAAATTCGTGCGCGGCTCATACCAAGCGCTTTGATGACGACTTCCGGGCTTTCGCCATCCATAACTCGTTGAACGGCGCGAACGCGAATGGCTTCTAAGGTTTTGTGATCAAGTTTACGACCGTCATCGTGGCGCATGTGTGCAAATATCCGATAAGCTTGGCGAGCGACCGCTACATTATAAATAATGTTCGCTTACTTTTGTACCCATTAGTAAACGCCGGCGCCAACCATCCAGTCCCACTCGGGAATGATCATGGCGTAGGAGACCTTCGGCTCAGTGTTGCCGGTAGCCGGATTTGTCCACTCATAATCATGAAAGCCGTTACGCTCGGCGGCCTGGAAAATATTACGGAGCAGCTTACGAGTGCTCGGGGTTGTGGTTGGGCCTTCTTTGGAAGGATCCGGAGCGTATGCCAGATTGTTCAGCTCCCGGTCATAAACGAAAACATAGTTAGTTTCATCGAAGGTAATGGAGCGCATGCGCTCGCGGGCCCTGGTTTTGGCTTCCTCCTCCGACCAGGAGTTTTCCTTTGCCTCCAGCATGATGTCGTGGGCAGACTCCACCAGGTTTTTCAGGCCGGTTTTATGGGTGTCCAACAGCTCTCGCTCCAGGCGCTCGAGTTCAGCCTCGCCGTTGGCCTGAATCTGGCTGGCGGTGATCCAGGCAATAATGCCGGCGGTCATCAATACCGGCAAAACAATGCCGATCAGCAACCGGGTGCGGATTTTGAAATTGTTTAGAAAAGACATGTTTCTTGCTCCGGATCAATATTACAGGCTCGCGAATTATGCACAGCTATGCTCAGAAGGCGATTTTAGTTTGTTAACAAGTGTTCACCAACGTTACAGAGCTAATGCCTGCGGCAGGGGCAGCAGAGCCTGCTTTGTCAAAGTGTTGCGAGTAAAACAGCTAACGGCAGCCATGTAACCGACTTTAGCTTGTGTCAGACTAAAGTTTCATAATTCAAGACAACGGAGGGCACCATGAAGCACCTGTACCTTGTCCGACACGCCAAATCGAGCTGGCAGGACGACACCCTGCAAGATCGGGACCGCCCTCTGAACCCGAGGGGCCAGGAACAACTGCCGCCCCTGGCCCGGGCCTTCGCCAGAACCGGCGCTCCGGGCGGCTACATTTATGCCAGCGATGCCAACCGCGCCTGCAGCACACTGGCTGGCATCCTGCCACCGGGTTTTCCCGAAAGCCGGGTGTTAACCACCACCGATCTCTACACCTTTGATTACCGAACACTGCTGGAGTGGCTGGGTCAGCTCGACGACGGGCAGGATACCGTAACCATTATTGGCCACAACCCCGCCTTACTGGAGCTGGCCGGTTATTTTCTGAAACATCCACCGGCCCATTTACCGACCGCCGGCTTTATCTGCCTGGCCCTGCCGGACAAGCCCTGGCACAAACTGGCCAGGGGCAAGGGCCACCTCGAAGCCTTCCTGACCCCAAAAGAATACAGCTATCGGGAATTTGCCCGTAAGACTCGCAAACGCACCAAAACAGCCGGCGAGGCACCGGCAAAGAGCATCCCCCGTTCCCTCGAGCATCAGCTGCAACGGCTGCATGCCCTGGAGCCGGGGGTGAGAACCGGGCTGGACGACGAATTTTTGCATCAGTTCCGGATCGCCCTGCGCCGTAGCCGCTCCATCGCCGAATCCTTACAGGCCATCACCGGCGACAAGGCGCTGGGCAAAGCCATCAAACCGTTGAAGCAGCATGCGGCAGCCACCAGTCGACTGCGGGACCTGCACGTGTTTTTGCAGGATCTGCCGGCGCGGGTACCGACCAACGGTGAACTGCAAACCGCACTGGAGACCTGGGCGCTGACCGAAGCCAGCCATGAACACCAGACTCTGGTGCAACGCCTGGACAGCAAGACCTACCGGCAAAGTCTTGATGACTGGCAGGACCTGCTGCACTCCCGCGCCTTTTATAAGCTGGCCGCCAGCGTGTCCGGCAAGGACGTGCAAGCGAAGGTTAATCGCCGGGTAAAAGCATTCAACCGGGACACCGCCGAACTGCTTCACGATTCACCGGATGAGAAACTGCATGACCTGAGAAAACAGCTCAAGCGCATCCGCTATCTGATGGAGCTGGACACCGGGCATTTCCGCCAGGCGCTGACAGACCTTAAAGAACGACAAGAGTTGTATGGCCGGTTCCAGGATGCCTGCGTTCAAGCCGATCTGGTGGAGCGTTTCCGGGAGCAGGCGCCTGAGATTCTGCCCGCCGCTGCCTGGAATCTAGGGGAACAGTTGCAGGCGGAGAAGAGCGACCTTCGTCGGGTAATACTGGCCATGGGCGGATTACCCGATTATGGTCAGGTATCAAGCTAACCAGAAGGACGCTTTCACTTGCCCGATCTTTCGATATTGCAACTGGTTCTGGCCAACCTGGCTATTGCCGCCGGCGCCTGCCTGCAAGGGGTAGCGGGTTATGGCATCGGCACCCTGTCGGCCCCCTTGCTGTTTCTGATCAGCCCGATTTTACTGCCGGCGCCCCTGGTGTTGAACGCCACTCTGCTGACCATTTTCATGCTGGTGCGCAACCGGGCCGCGCTGGAAGTACGCCAGGTGCGCTTTGCGATTGGTGGCGGTGTCATCGGCATGCTACTGGCCGGCCTGACCCTGGCGGTGCTGTCACCCAAGGGTTTCGAGCTGATATTCGGCGCGCTGATTCTGGCCGGGGTTGGCCTGAGCGTTGGCGGCCTCCGGCCCCGGCTGAACGCCACCAACAGCGCCATTGCCGGCGCTGCTTCCACCTATATGGGAACCATCACGGCCATTGGCGGTCCCCCCATTGCACTGATTTATCAGAACGAGAAAGGCCCGCTGGTGCGCGCCAACATGTCGGCGTTCTTCCTGGTGGCCAGCTTTCTAAGCCTGACAGCGCTGTTATTTTCCGGCTATCTGGGTTATCGGGAATTACTGTTGTTCGCCGCCACCTTCCCCGGGGTATTGTTGGGGTTCTGGCTTTCCGGCCGACTGGTTCACCGCATCCCTTTTGAGCGCCTGAGGCCACTGATTCTGGGCATTGCCGCCGTGGCCGGTACCGCTGCGCTGGTGCGGGGACTGCTAATGCTCTGAGCCCTGGCGGATGCGTTCACACGGGCTCGCAAAATTCACCGTTCTGGTCCATGCTTGACCGATTAAAGGAGACACCATGAAAACCGCTCACGATCTTGTTGAAGAAGCCAAAAAACAGGTTGAGGAAATTTCCGTTGACCAGGCCGACGACGCCATCAAACAGGCTGATCTGTTGCTGGATGTGCGCGATGCCGACGAATACCGCACCGCCCATATCCCCGGCGCCACCAACATTTCCCGGGGTCTGCTGGAATTCAAGTTCAGCAACGACCCGACCCTGGAAAACCGTGATATGAACATCGTGGTCTACTGCAAAAATTCCGGGCGCGCCGCTCTGAGCGCCAAGGCCCTGCAGGAAATGGGTTACCGGCACATCCAATCCATTGCCGGCGGTTTTGAAGCCTGGCAGCAGGCCGGCAAGGATACCGCCTCGCCCAAACTGCCTGAATTCGAATAAACCAACCGAGACTTTATGGACGCCCGCATCCCGTCACTGAACCTGCCCGCCCAACCCGGGCAGGTGCTCGAACTTGAGCAAACCTCCGCCGAAGGCATGCAGGCGATTCTCGATAATCTGGATGCGCTGGTGTACGTATCCGATTTCGACAGCCACGATCTGCTGTACATGAACGCTTACGGCCGCCGTATCTGGGGCGATGTTGGCGGGCGCAAGTGCTGGGAGGTACTTCAGGACGGCGATGGTCCCTGTGACTTCTGCACCAATCACATGCTGCGCAAACCGGACGGACTGCCGGCCGGCACCCATGTATGGGAATTCCAGAATCAGCTGGACAACCGCTGGTACCAGTGCCGCGACCAGGCGATCCGCTGGACCGACGGCCGGCTGGTGCGCCTGGAAATCGCCACCGACATTACCGAGCGCAAGGAAATGGAGCTGTCGCTCAAGCGCGCTCATGAGGATGCCCACAAAGCCTCACTGACCGACCAACTCACCGGCCTGAACAACCGCCGGGCCTTTTTCCACGCCGGCGGCCAGCTGCTCAGTCAGGCCCAGCGTTATCAGACGTCACTGGCACTGATCATGATGGACCTGGATTTCTTCAAACAGGTAAACGACCAGCATGGCCACGAGGCCGGGGACGAGGTGCTCAAGCACATCGCTGGCCTGCTGCACAGCCGGGTGCGGGAATCAGACTGCGCGGCGCGGATGGGCGGTGAGGAATTTGCCTTGCTGCTACCGGAAGCGGATGCCGAGCGGGGTCGCGAGATGGCGGAAAGGCTGCTCACGCTGATCCTGGATTCCCGGGTCAGTTACCGAGGCCATTCGATACAACCGAGCGCCAGCTTTGGCGTCACGGTTCTGGCTGACAATGACCAGCGGCTGGAAGACCTGATGCTGCGGGCCGATCGTGCGCTGTACCGGTCCAAGGACAAGGGCCGTAGCCAGGTAAACGTCAACCTGCCCGGCCGTTAAACGGCGACTTCACTCTTCGTCCAGATAGCGCCCGGTGTATTCCTCCGCCAGCCGGTCAATACGGCGCTCGGCGGTGACCTCCGCCACACGCTCGGCAAACGCCTCACGCAATGCCTCGGTGTTACAGGCGGAACTCCTCGCAAACGCAAAATGCAGCGCTTCGCTACTGATCGGGGGCAGCAGGTCAACAAATTCGTCTTCCAGACCCAGCCTGGCCAGTTTGGCATGCCCCTGCAGGTGCTCGTACAACACGTAATCCACTCGGCCCAGTTTGGCCATGCGAAACGACTGTTCGATGGTTCGAATACCCTCAATCGACAGGTGATTATCGGCAAAGGTATCGAAATCCTGGCCGAAGGAGTTGTTGATCAAGGTGGCGCCGCGTTTGCCCCGAAGGTCAGACCAGTACCGGTAATTGAAGTCCCGCCCCCGGGCCACCCAGATGTTGGTGGGCTGCCAGGTAATGGGTGGTGCCACATAATCCAGAAACGCCTTCCGCTCATCGGTAACAAATGCGCCAGCCACCAAATCCAGCTCACCGGTGCGCGCCTGGTGCAATACTCGGGCCCAGGAGCCCAGATCCTTGATTCGCACCGTAATCCCCAAAGGCTCAACAATTTCACGCAACAGAGCCGGGACCGCACCGGTCAGGGTCGACGGATCGTCAACCGGCCGCCACAGCAGCGGCGGGTATTCGGGGTTGCCGCTGACCACCAGGGTGTCGCACATCTTTTCTGACTGCCCAAATACCTGGGGAACCGTGCCCGCGAGGCATAAAACCAACAAAAAGCGGCAACCAGGCCACTTTAAACGGCAACCAGAAAACAAGTCAGACATAGGCCTTCCGTTATCGACACCCTTTTCGACGCCCTCGAGATTCACGCGTGGGCTGAATGAAAAACTCATTTAACTGTAACAGCGGTTTATAAACGACGCCACGGCATAAATTGATCCGGATGAACTTTGGGGTCATATATCTGTCTGGTATGTCGCTATACAACCAGGTTACTTAACGGAGCCTGGATCTATATAGTAATGAACCACATTCAACCGACAAAAGACCGACAAACAAGAGGGATCTGAAATGAAAAAAACGTCCGTGATTTCCGCCGCACTGCTGGCCTCTGCCCTGGCGATGCCGGCAGCCGCCCAGATGAGCGTGGAAGACCAGATTGAAACCCGCCAGTCCGCTTACCAGTTTGCTGCCTGGAACATGGGCAAAATCAAGGCACAGGCCGTGGATGAAGAAGTGGAATACAACGAGCAGCAAATTGCCGCTGCCGCCAACGCCATCGCCGCCGTGGCCAACTCCGGCATGGGCACCCTGTACAGCCGGGACAGCGCCAACGACCGTGCTGATGACACCCGTCTGAAACCCAACTTCTTCAACGAGCTGGACAAGGTACAGGAAATCGCCATCAGCTTTACGCAGGAAGCCAACAAACTGAAAGACATCGCCGCCTCCGGCGACAAGGCCGCCGTGGCCCAGCAATTCGCCAAAGTGGGCGAAACCTGCAAGACCTGCCACGATAACTTCCGCGCCGATTAATCCGCACGGAAGAACGCCGGGCTGGTGTTACCAGCCCAGGTCCTGCGTGGGTGGCGGTGGCGGCACCAGACCGCCATTGGCCACCCAGACCACCCCTGCCGCAATGGCAACCGCCACAACAAACGCCAGCCAGCCACCACCTTTTGCGTCTTCCGCCTGTTCAGTTTCCACCGGTTTACGCCCGGTGATCATCGGCCTTACCAGGTTGTCTTTCTTCACGTGCGTATAAAACATCACCGCCAGCACGTGCAGTGCCACCAGCCCATACAGGTACCATTCTGCCTGACGGTGCCAGCTACTCAGGGTACTGCTCCAGTCTGAAGACACCAGCGAGGCCAGAGGGCCATCAAATGCGATATCGTCGTTGGAGAACAGGCCCGTGGTGGCCTGAAAGCCAAACAGACCGATCAGCGCCAGTACCGACAGAGCCCCGAGCGGGTTATGACCAACGCCCTGCCACTGGCCACGCAAATAGGCCATGACCGCACCCGGGCCACGAACAAAACGGGTAAAACGGGCATAAGTGGAACCGGCAACACCCCACACCAGGCGAAAACTCAGCAGGCCAATCACCGCCAGACCAAAACGCTCATGCCAGTCCATCCAGCTGCTACCCAGCTTGATGGTGGCGACGGAACCAATAACCGCCAGCACCAGCAACCAGTGGAACAGACGCGTTGGCAAATCCCACAAGCGAATCGTTTTCATGGCAAATCCTTTTTCTTCATAAACGGGTGGCAGGGTGACAGCCATAAGCAAGCGAAGTTCCTGTTGCGGCTCCAGGTACAAGCTCCATGTCGGCCCGACCATCCACGCAGCGTTTGCCAACGTATGTTGAAGCAACATGCTTGAAATCACCGTACCCCATCACAAAAGTGTTGGGTAGGCAGCGAAAACCTTCATTTTAAACGCCCGCCAATAACTGGCGGTACAAAAGGAGCGTTTCATGAAAGTACTGATGGTACTGACGTCCCACGACCAGATGGGCGATACCGGCCACAAGACCGGCTTTTGGCTGGAAGAATTCACCGCGCCTTTTTATGTCTTCAAGGACGCCGGCGCCGACATCACCCTGGCGTCTCCCAAGGGTGGCCAACCGCCCGTCGACCCCAACAGCGAAGCAGAAGAAGCACTGACCGACTCCACCCGCCGGTTCAGTCAGGACGCCCACGCCAGGGAAATGCTGGCCAGTACCAAAAAACTCGCCGACATCGACATGAACCGGTACGACGCCATCTTCTACCCCGGTGGCCACGGCCCGCTGTGGGATCTGGCTGAGGACGAAAAATCCGCCGAATTGATCAAGTCCGCCTACGAACAGGACAAGGTTATCGGCGCAGTCTGCCACGCGCCGGCCGTATTCAAAAACGTGTTTATCAAACCCGGGCAAAACATTGTTGGCGGCCGCGAGGTAACCGGCTTCAGCAACACCGAAGAAGAGGCGGTGCAACTGACCGGCATTGTGCCCTTCCTGCTGGAAGACATGCTGAAGGAAAACAACGCCCGCTATACCCGGGGCGAAGACTGGGCCCCGCACATCGTAGTGGACGGCCGGCTGGTGACCGGGCAAAACCCGGCTTCTTCTGAAGGCGCAGCCAAGGCAGTTCTGCAGGCACTGCAGGATGACTGATCACGGCCGACGGTGATCGCTTTCGCAATCCTTTTGCGCCGGGTGTTCGTAAACTTGTTGATAGGCTTTTACGACACCCGGAAGGAAAGCGACCGTGAAGACTCTCTACTGGTTCACCCGCGATCTGCGCTTGCACGACAACGCCGCACTGTTGGCAGCATCTCACTCGAAGAGGCCCGGGTGTGGCAGCAGCTGCGCCAATCCCTGCCGGATCTGATGTTGCAACAGTTTGAAACCCTGGGGTTGTTTACCGAGGGCAGCCTGCCCGCACCACTGGACCACCTGCCCGATACCTTCTCGGAGTTTCGCCGACAGGTTGAGAAACAGGGCGAGCGCTACGCCAACCAGCTGCGCATTCTCACCTTGTCAGCACTACCACCGCCACCGGGGTTCGCCGAAGACAACCGTGGCGAATGCCCCGCCATGGCTGAGCCGGATCACCCCAACGGATTTACCGGAGGCGAACAGGCCGGCCTTGGCCAATTGCAATCCTTCGTGTTCGAACAGCAGGGTATCGCCCGTTACAAACAAACCCGCAATGCGCTGGATGACTGGACTGGCGTTACGGCGCTGCCTGGTTCGAACAGCAGCTGGTAGACTATGACCCCGGTAGTAACTACGGCAACTGGCAGTACCTGGCCGGGGTCGGTGCCGACCCTCGGGGTCTGCGGCGCTTCAACCTGGCCAAACAGGCTGAACAGTACGATCCCGACGGAGCCTTCGTGCGCCGCTGGCAAGGCCAGGTAGCGCGGCCAACCACCCGACACCAGGTGGATGCCGCCGACTGGCCACTGGCCTGACGCCAATCAATACAAAAGTACACAAATTATGACATTATTCACTAATAAGGCAGCTCGACGGCGACTGGACGAAGAAGCCGGCAAAGTCCGAAAGGAAGACCTGAAAAGCCTGCTGCAGAAACGGAAGGTCATCGAGCAGAAAATGGCTCGCAGCGGCCGTCTACAGCGGCTGCGCACCGATATCCGGTTGATGTTTTCGCTGGTTCGGGATTACTGGCAGGGCCATTACCGCACGATCCCCTGGAAAAGTGTGGCGGCCATTGCCGGTGCCCTGTTGTACCTGATCAATCCGCTGGATGTGATTCCGGATCTCATCGTCGGTTTCGGCCTGCTGGATGACGCCACCATTATTGCCTTCTGCCTGAAGCTGGTGGAAGGCGATTTGCACCGGTACGCGGCCTGGAAAGAACTGCAGGAAGAAACGCGCGACAGCTATTGATTGATCAAGCACTGTACAGCCGGTAAGCTCCGGCTCACGTGAATGCCGCCCAACTGAATCAAACGGAGTTATTGTGGATTTCGCCACTCTTATTGGCCTGTCCGGGGCCATGTTGCTTATTGCCGCCGCCATTATTTTGGGCGTTTCCCCCGGCGTTTTCATTAATCCCGCTTCGCTATTGATTGTTGTCGGTGGCAGTTTTCTGGTGGTGCTCTCCAAATTCAGCTTCGGCCAGTTTTTCGGCGCCTTCAAGGCCGCCGCGCGGGCCTTCAAGTTCAAATTGCCGGAAGTGCGCGACAGCATCGACGAGCTGGTGGAAATTGCCCAGGTGGCTCGTAAAGAAGGCGTGCTGGGCCTCGAAGGGCGGGAAATCAGTTCACCATTCCTGTCCCAGGGCATCCAGATGCTGGTGGACGGCCAAACCGCCGAAACCACCAAACAACTGCTCAGCAAAGAGCGGCTGATGACCATTGACCACAACCGCTCCGGTGCCAAGGTGTTCACCGCCCTGGGCGATGTGGCTCCCGCCATGGGCATGATAGGCACCCTGATCGGCCTGGTGCAGATGCTCTCCAACATGGAAGACCCGAAATCCATCGGCCCGGCCATGGCGGTGGCTCTGCTCACCACTCTCTACGGCGCCATGATTGCCACCATGATCGCCAACCCGATTGCCGATAAACTGTCCCTGCGCATGACCGAAGAAGCGCGCATGCAGTCACTTTACATTGATGCTCTGGTCGCCATTCAGGAAGGCACCAACCCGCGCATTATCGAGCAAATGCTGTCCAGTTATTTGCCGCCCAAGGAGCGTGAGAAAGAAGACTCCGAGCAGCAAGAGGCCGCCTAGCGCATGGAAGAATTACCGGAAGAGGAAAAACCGGGCATTCCGGCGTGGGTGGTTACCTTCGCCGACCTGATGTCACTGTTGATGTGCTTCTTCGTGTTGCTGCTGTCGTTTTCCGAGATCGACGCGCAAAAGTTCAAGCAGATTGCCGGTGAAATGGCCAAGGCTTTTGGCGTGCAGCGGGATGTCCCTGCGCTGGAAATTCCCGAGGGCACCAGCCCCATTTTCGACAACTTCTCACCGGCCCCGCCCGAACCCACCCTGGTGAATGAGGTCCAGCAAACGACCACCACCGACGCCCCGGAAATCCAGACCCTTAAAAGCCCCACCGAGCAGGAAGCCGAGCGCGCGGTAGAGCGCCAGATGCAGCAGGACATGGCCCAGATCCGTGATGTGCTGAAACCAGCCATTGATGAGGGCCGCATTAACGTCAGCGAAAACCAGCGCCGGATAGTCATTCGCGTGGAAGAAAAAGGCTCGTTCCCCTCCGGCTCGGCGCAGCTGACCTGGGAAACCGAAGGCCTGCTGCTGGATATGGCCGAGGTGTTGTCCGATATGCCCGGTGAACTGGCCGTTGAAGGCCACACGGATGATGTACCCATCAGTACCACACGTTTCCAGAGCAATTGGGATTTGTCAGCGGCCCGGGCGGCAGCGGTGGCCAACGTGCTGCTGGCGCGCGACCAGATTCAACCCGGGCGGCTGCGGGTCACGGGTTTGGCGGATACCGAACCACTTGAACCGAATACCAGCTCCGCGAGCCGGGCGAAAAACCGGCGAGTGGAGATTATTGTCGACCTGGCCGGGCCCATGCAGCTGGAGCAGATGCGGTTGCAGGAAATGGCCGAGCAGGGGCTGACGGTACCCGACGACGAACCGGATATTGATCTGACGGTGGATTCGCCCGCCGACGATCCGGAGCCACAGGGCGAATTAACTTGGTAGGTTACAACCCGTAAGCGGGCTGGCAGGCCTTTCCAAGACACGCTGTAAAGACTTCCCTGTCCCGCTCGAGCTCCGCCATCCATGGCTCCGCACGGTCTTGGAAAGGCCTGCCAGCCCACTTACTCGCTTTGGTTGCCTACCGTCCCCTGATAATTCTCCTTCCCCCGCCATTCCCGGAACTGCTCCAGCCAGCTCAATAGCGCCGGAATCACCAGCAACACCAGGAAAGTGGACAAACCCAGGCCGAAGGCGATGGAGGTGGCCATGGGAATCAGGAACTGGGCCTGCAGCGAGGTTTCGAACAACAGCGGCAGCAGCCCGCCAATAGTGGTCAGGGACGTGAGCAGTACCGCACGTACCCGCTGCACGGCGGCTTCGTTCAACGCATCGGTAATGCCCAGACCTTTCTGCCGTTGCTGGTTGTAAAAAGCCACCAGAATAATGGCGTTGTTCACCACGATTCCGGACAGTCCAAACAGCCCGAACAGGGACAGAATGGTCAGCTGCAGGCCCATCAGCCAGTGGCCCAGCAACGCGCCCACCAGGGCAAAGGGAATGATCGCCATAACGATCAACGGCAGACTCCAGGAGGCGAACACCCAGGCCAGCACCACGTACATCAACGCTACGCCAATCACCAGGCCGGTTTTCATGTCGTCCATGGTTTCCCGCTGGTCAGCCGAGCGGCCTTCAAAGCTGTAACGCACACCGTAACGTGAGGCGATATCGGGCAACGGGCCGGCCTGCAGGCTGGCCAGTACGTCATCGGTGGTGGCCACGTTGGTGTTGAGCGCAGACGTCACCTCCACGGCCAGTTTGCCTTCGGCGTGGCGCAAAGCCTGAAAGCCCTGGCGGTGGTCGAGGTTCATCACCTGGTTCAGAGACACAAAGCGGCCATCAGGCACCCTGATAGTCATTCGCTCCAGAGTGGAATACTGTTCCCGCTGCTCGCGGGGCAGTTGCACACGTACTTCCATCTCGTCGCGGCCATCCTGGTAAATCTGAGCAATCTGGCCGTCGAAGGCCGCTCGCAACTGCCGGCCCAGCTCGACGGTGGTCAGCCCCAGGGCTTCACCATAGGCGCTGACCTGATAGATCAATTGCTCCCGGCCCCAGGGCATGTCGTCTTCCACATCCAGCACCCCGGGCAGGGTGCTGAGCGCCTGAGCCACTTCGTCCGCGGCCCGTTTGAGCTGTTCGGCGTTGTCACCGGTCAGGCGCACGTTCACATCCCGGCCCGGCGGGCCGGCCTGGCGTTCGTTGATGTTGAGCGAATCAATACCCGCCGGCAGGTTGATACGCTCGCGCCATTCACGAATAAACTCAACGTTGCGGACCGAACGCTGATCCGACGGTTGTAACTCCACGAGCATGGAGCCAAGCTCGTCGTCGTTGCGGGAACTGCCTTCCGCGCCCTGGGTTGCGCCGAAGGTGGTCACGGCATTCAGTACCAGATCACCACCCAGGGCCTTTTCCGTTTCAGTCAATGCACGCTGCATCTCGCGCACAAAGTCGGCCACGGTTCGCTTGTCGGTGCCGGCGACGAAGCTGGCATTGGCGTAAAACACCGACGGCTCCGGGGTCGGGAAAAAGTTGAAGCCCAGCCGACCTCCGGCCAGCAGCCCGGCGGTGACCACCGCCAACGCCAGCGCCGAGGCCAGGGTAATGCCCCGGTGTTTGAGGCTGTAACGGGAAAAGCGGCGGAACGGGCCTTCACGAAACTGGTCAAAACGCTGCTCGAAGCCTTGTCGCAGACGCACCACCGCATTGCGTGAGGAAGGCTGCCTTTGATCACCGGTGCTGCTGTCCGGCGTTTTGCGAACAAACGCGCTGCGCAAATGCACGGGCAGTACGATAAAGCACTCCAGCAAGGAGGCCACCAGCACACAAATCATCACCAGCGGGATGTCGCCCAGGATATTGCCAATAATGCCACCCACTACCAGCAGTGGCATGAACGCCGCCACCGTGGTCAGAGAAGAAGCCAGCACCGGCCAGACCATGCGTTTGGCGGCCCCTTCGGCGGCGTAGATGGATGGCTCGCCCATGCGCGCGTGGGCGTCGGCGTCTTCGCCCACGACAATGGCATCGTCCACGATCACACCCAGCGCCATGATCAGCGCAAACAGGGACATCATGTTGATGGTGCCGCCCACCAGCCACAATACCGCCAGAGCCGCCAAAAACGCGGTGGGAATGCCCACGGCCACCCAGGCAGCTACCCGCCCGGGCAGGAACAGGTACAACAGACAGACCACAAGCACCAGACCACCCAGACCGTTGTTCACCAGCAGCGAAATGCGTTCCTCAATCAACTGCCAGGTCTGGTCATAAACCTCGACTTTCACGTTCGGCGGCAATGCGGGGCGGGTCTCTTTCAGCCAGCTTTCCAGGGCCTGGGCGGCGGCCAGGGAGTCTCCGTCTTCGGCCCGCTGCAGTTGTAGCTCCACCGCCGGCATGCCCTGGTTTTCCAGGGTGGTCTGGTTGTCTCTCGCCTCCTGGCGAATGATGGCAATATCGCCGAGCTGCAGGCGGATGCGATCGCCACTCAGTACCGGCACACTTTCGAACGCCTGGGGGCTGCGCCGCTGTTCCAGTGATCGTAGCTCCCGGGTAGCGTCTTGTTGCGCCATCATGCCAGCGGGCAAATCCCGGGACACGGAGGCAACCCGGTCGGCGATCTGCTGCAGGGAAAGATCCAGGGTTTCCAGCCGTTCCACCGGCACATCAATACTGATCTGCTGCTCTGGCAGGCCGCGCAGATTAACCCGGTCGATACCCCGGTCAAGCAACTCGTCTTCAAAACGGTAGACCAGCTGGCGCAACTCGGGCCGGTCCACATCACCGTATACCAGCAATCGGGCGACCGGCTCGTAGCGCTCGACCCGGGTTACCTGCGGTTCCTCCGCGTCACCGGGCAAATTGGTGAACTCATCCACCTTCTGACGAACGTCGTCCACCGCCTGTATGGGGTTGGTGTCTTCGTGGAATTCCAGGCTGATGGATGACACGCCCTGGGCGGATGTGGAGGTCATCTTTTTCAGGCCATCCACGCTGCGCAGTCGCTGTTCCAGTGGATCGGTAATGCCCCGCTCAATGTCCTCGGCCGACGCCCCACTCCAGACCACGCGCACACTGACCACATCGAGTGCAAAGGTGGGGAAGAACTGGACGTTCATGCGAGACAGGGCCAGCACGCCACCGAGGATCATCACCAGCATCACCAGGTTGCCGGCCACCCGGTGGTGCACGAAGAAGCCGATAACGCCGGATTTCTTGCGACTCATGATTCGCCTGCTCCGGCCGGTGCCTGGACATCCTCTTCCGGTTGCTCGCCATCAACCTCGACTTTCAGGCCGGTGACGGCATTGGGCAGGTGCGTAGTGATCAGTTTTCCACCCGGCTGCAACTGCTCGCCGGTGATCAACAATCGTCGCTCGCCATTGTCGCTGCGGGCTTCACCCACGCGATTCACGTTTATTCGCCGCATGCGGCTATCGTCCGTGAGCAGGTACACGCTGTCGGCGCCATACAGGGCACTGAAGGGCACCGATACCACCTGTTCCCGGGGCGGACGTTCCAGTTCAAGCGTCACCAGCGCGCCGGGGCGAAGGCCGTTGGCCGGGCCCGCCAGTTTCAGCACGGCTTCGGTACCGGCCGGGTCCGACAGGCCGGCAAAGCGCTTCAGCTCAAAGGTGCGCTGGCGGTCAGCGGAACGCGCAATCAGAGTCTGGCCCTCGCCCAGGGCATTGATCAGTTCCTGCTGGAATACCTGCGGCACTCGCGCCCTCACCTCCAGGCCATCCAGAGGATAAACACTGAGCAGGGCCTGGTTGGGCGACACCTGATCGCCCACCGCCACTTGCACGTTGGTCACCCGGCCATCAAAGGGCGCTGATACCCGGGCACGTTTGCCGTCCAGTTCGGTGGTAGAGAGGCTGGCCCAGGCCTGGGCCAGTTTGGCTTCCAGGCTTTGCTGGCGCGCGGGGTGCTCTTCAATGGCTCGCTGGCGGGTGGTCACGGTCAATTCCGCACGGGCCAGAGCATCAGTGGCCACTTCCAGGTTTTCCCGGGACGCCAGATTTCGGTCCACCAGTGACCGGATACGCTCGTACTGGCGGCGGGCGTTGTCGAGGATCGCCTGCTCACTTTCCAGTGCCCGACGGTCGTTTCGAAGACGCACTTGTTCCGAACGGAGCTGGGCCTCCAGGTCCTCCACTTGCGCCCGAGCCTGGGCCAGCACCGGTTCAATATCTGCCACGTCCAGCGCCACCAACAGGTCACCGGCCTGAACTTCCGCGCCTTCCTCAACCGGGCGTTCGGCAATGCGTCCGGGCAGGGTGGCGGTAACGTTCTGCTGGTCCGGGGCGACCACTTCGCCATAAAGTGACAGCACCGGCGCTGCCGTGACCTGCTCAATCTCCTGCACCTGTACTCGCCAGCTTCGTTCCGTGGCCTCCACTTCTGCCGGCTCCGGGCGGGTTGCCCGCAACACCACAAACACCAGCACGCCAACGGCAATAACAAGCAGGGGTAACAGTTTTTTCGACAGGTTTGGGATCATTGCGCTTCCGACTCGGTCAGGTTGGGATGCAGTAAATCAATGAACTACTATACAATTCATACTGCTATTCGGTTTTCTCATAACCACATTCATCTACGGGCGCCCTGCATGGAAAATGGCCACGACACGCTTCTGAACGTCACATTACTGAACTGTTTTCTGGTCTGCGTGGTAGTGGTCATCCATAACGAAGCGTTGATGCGCCTGAGCAGCGTTCTGCCGAAAATGCGCCGCAGCCACCATTACCGCCTGACGTTCGCGGTGCTCGGCTGCCTGACCGCCCACGCCTTGCAGGTCTGGATTTTCGCCACCGCCTTCTATTTCATGCACAACGCCCAGGGCTGGGGCCATCTGGCCGGCAATTTCGATGGCTCCCTGCTCGATGCCGTCTATTTTTCCTTTACCACCTTCACCACCCTGGGCTATGGCGATATCGAAGCCCTGGGCCAGCTCCGCTATCTGACCGGCATCGAAGCGCTCACCGGCTTTTTGCTAATCACCTGGAGCGCCTCCTTCCTGTTCCTGGAGATGCAGCGCTACTGGCCAACCCGTTGAATCAAATCCATTTGCAGCGGGCCAGGGTGTAATACAGCAGCGGCACCACAATCACCGTGAACAGGGTCGACATGGCCAGGCCAAATACCAGGGAAATCGCCAGGCCGTTGAAAATCGGATCGCTGAGGATGAAGTAAGCGCCTACCATCGCCGAAATCGCCGTCAGGGCAATGGGTTTGATACGCACCGCACCGGCCAACACTACGGCCCTTTCCAGCTCAATGCCTTCCTCGAGCAACTGCTTGATAAACACCACCAGCAAAATAGAGTTACGCACGATGATGCCGGCGAGGGCAATCATGCCGATCATGCTGGTGGCGGTAAATTCCCGCCCTAACAGGGCATGGCCCGGCATGATGCCGATCAGGGTCAGCGGAATTGGCGCCATGATCACCAACGGCAGGATGTAGGAACGGAACTGCGCCACCAGCAGCACGAAAATCATGAACACGCCCACGCTGTAGGCCGCGCCCATGTCCCGGAAGGTTTCGTAGGTAATCTGCCACTCACCGTCCCATTTCAGAGTGCCTTTTTCCGGTAGGGGCGGCTGCTGGATGAAGAACTGCTCCGGCGCTTCCGGCTGCTGTTTGAGCAGGTCGACCATGTTAAACATGCCGTACAGGGGCGAATCGATATCGCCAGCCATGTCGGCGGTCACGTAGGTAACCGGCAGCAAATCCTTGTGGTGGATGGCGCCCATCCAGTCGGCTTCACGCACTTCGGCCACGCTGGCCAGTGGCACCAGTTCACCACTGCGGCTACGGACCTTGATGGACAGCAGGGCCGACGGCTGAGCCTTGTCGCCCTCGCCCAGAATCACCCGGATGGGTACGGGGTATTTGGCCTGGTCGTCATGCAGGTAACTGACGCCAGCACCACCCAGGGCAGTTTGCAAGGTCTGCACCACTTGTGCCTGGGAAACACCCAGGCGCGCGGCCCGGGCGCGATCCACTACCACTTCCCATTGCCGGGTGGGCGCTTCCAGTGTGGTGTCGATGTCCACCAGGCCTTCCACCTCGGTCATGTCTTCGGCGATCAGGCTGGCAAGCTCGGCACGGCGGAAGGCATCGGCGGCGTACACTTCCGCCACCACGGGCGAGAGCACCGGCGGGCCCGGGGGCACTTCGACAATTTTTACCTTCGCGTTGTATTTATCCGCAATGGCCGTCAATGGCCCTCTCAGGTCCTGCGCGATGGCGTGGGATTGCCGGTCGCGGGCCTCGGCACCAGCCAGGTTCACCTGAATGTCACCCTGGTAGGGCTCGCTGCGCAGGTAATACTGGCGCACCAGACCGTTGAAATTGATGGGCGCGGCCGTACCCGCGTAGGTTTGCCAGTCCGAAACTTCATCAACGCTTTCCAGGTACTGGCCCATCTCCGTCAGCACCCGCTGGGTCTGCTCCACCGGGGTGCGCTCGGGCATGTCCAGCACCACCTGCATTTCCGACTTGTTGTCGAACGGCAGCATTTTCAGGATTACCGCCAGAAACACCGGCAGGGAGGCGGCCGCCAGGGTCAGGCCAACCACGCCCAGGCCCAGGAAACGGCGGCGCCAGGCATGGTCGCCCAGAAACGGGGTTAAAACACCGTTGAAGAGTTTGAGGGCCGCCGGGCTCACGCCGTCGGCGGAACTGGTGTTGCCGGCGTTTTCGTCGATGGCATCGCCTTTTTTGTGCCTGAGCAGGCGGAATGCCAGCCAGGGCGCCACCACAAAGGCAACAATCTGGGAAATTACCATGCCCGCCGAGGCATTGATCGGGATCGGGCTCATGTATGGCCCCATCAGGCCGGTGACAAACGCCATCGGCAGCAGGGCGGCCATGATGGTGAGGCTGGCCATGATGGTGGGGGGGCCCACCTCGTCCACCGCCACCGGAATGATGTCCTTGATGGCCCGGCGGGTATTCTGAATGCGGCGGTTGATGTTCTCGGTAATAACAATGCC
>JABXHG010000134.1 GCA_013393545.1 Alteromonadaceae bacterium
GCGGACACGGGCGAAAGGGGTACAGAGGAGGTCGAGGTGGAGGAATGACCAAACCTGCTGTGCCGCGTTCAGAACACCAGGAGCCGTGACGGGAATACCCCAGACAACTGTCATGATGGCGAACTGGCTCGCCACCTTGTAGTTGGATGTAAGGTTTGCATTTACTGTGCTCATAGCCTTACCAATGGGTTCAGGATGGGGAATTATGCGGGAGCAAGTATGGAGAAAGCATTAGGTGTTTGCAATGATTCAAATCAACTCCTGATATCTGTCAATTTCGCCGGAATCAGCAACCTGGCCAGCAACTTGCAAGCGATACTCAATCCCGTTTAAAACCGGTGCCATGGGTTGCATAATGTGCGCTGGTTGCCAATGATGGCGCCCCGTTTCATCAACCGGTGTGGCCCTTATGAAGACAATCACCAGTCCGCTGTATTCAAAAGATCCTGCCAGCGTCCTGATTCTTGCCCACGGCGCCGGTGCGCCCATGGATTCACCGTTCATGGATCAACTCGCAAACGCGCTTGATCGCGAGGGTATTGCCAGCGTGCGTTTTGAGTTTCCTTATATGGAAAAGCGCCGGGAGGATGGCAAAAAACGCCCACCGGATCGTCAGCCGGTTTTGCTGAAAAGGTTCCGTGAAGCCGTCACGCAAGTACGTTCGCACGTCGGCGACCATTGCCGGGTTTTGGTGGGTGGTAAATCCATGGGTGGCCGCATGGCGTCCTTGATGGCTTGTGAACAAGATGCTTTGGTGGACGGCGTCGCCTGTTTCGGTTACCCCTTCCACGCTCCGGGTAAGCCGGATAACTGGCGTATCGACCATTTTCCGCAGCTCACTTGCCCGTTGCTGATTGTTCAGGGCACCCGAGATCCTTTTGGCAAGGCGGTTGAAGTGGAACAGAAGGGCACTATGGAAGGGGTTTCGCACCTGGCCTGGCTGGAAGGCGGCAACCATGACTTTCAGCCGTTGAAAAAGCAGCCGGAATCCCACGAGCAGCTGATTGATCAGGCGGCCCGGATTACCCGAGACTTTATCGATCATTGGCTGAGCAGCAATGAACAGCCTCACGGAGCAAAGAGTTGATGCAGCAGGTTATGTTGGTGTGCCGGCCCGGTTTTGAAGCCGAGGCGGGACAGGAGTTGACCGACCAGGCGGCCGAAGTGGGTATGTTTGGCTATTTCATGCCCGGCAAGGACAACGGTCTGGTTCGATTCGTTATTGGCAGTGGCGAGACCGGCGAAGAGCTCATGGAACGCCTGAAACTCAGCCAGCTGGTGTTCATCCGGGACTGGTTCGTGGTGCTGGGAGATTGTCCGCTGCCCGCCGAAGACCGGGTGGGCGCGGTGATTGAGTTTTTCCGGGAGCTGGGCTGGCCCGGCGATAACGTGGCAAGACTGGAAGTTCGCCTGCCAGAGACCAACTCGGACCGGGATCTGGGAAATTTTGCCCGTAAATGGGTGGCGCCTCTATCCAAAGGGCTGCGGGGTGCCGGGCTGATGACCGAAGGTGATGATGCACCGGCACAGCTGGAAATGCTGCTGCTGGATTTTTCGACCGTCGTGGTTGGTGTCAGCCTGAAAGGAAACCGTTCACCGTTTGACGGAGGCGTTCCCCGGTTGCGCTTGTCGGCTTCAGCGCCGAGCCGGTCCGCGTTGAAGCTCGAAGAAGCCTGGAAGGTGTTTATTCCGCAGGATCAGTGGCTGGATTATCTGGGTGGCGGCAAAAAAGCCGTGGATCTGGGCGCTGCACCGGGTGGATGGACCTCGCAGCTGGTCAAGGAAGGCATGTTGGTGACGGCCGTGGATAACGGCCCGATGAACAGCGAGTTGATGGCCTCGGGGCAGGTTGAGCATGTGAAGGCCGATGGGTACAACTGGCAGCCGAAACGAGGTGTTGACTGGATGGTGTGCGACATTGTCGATCAGCCCCGCAAAACCGCCAAAATGGTGGTGCATTGGCTATCCGAAAAACTGTGCCGTTATACCGTATTCAACCTCAAGCTGCCGATGAAAAAGCGCTACGAGGAATGGTTGACCTGCCGGGAGATTCTGGAAGAAGGGCTGGAGGCGGCGGGCATCGAATATCGCCTGCATGCCCGCCATCTGTACCATGACCGGGAAGAGATCACCTGCTTTATCGAGCGGATAGTCTGAGCGTCACGCCACGTACTGTTCCAGTACAGTGACTATCTCTTCCTTGTCCATCATGGGGATAAGCGGGGCCATCAATTCCCGTCGCTCACGCGACTTGAACCAGCGCTGCCAATCAGCCTCGGAGCGCCAGTTAGATAGCGTGATGCGGTGGTGCGGATCGTGCTTGTCCACCAGGGTTTCACCGGAGATAAAGCCTGGCTGGGCCACCGAGTGCTGCAACACCTTGCGGGATTGCTGTTCGTAAGCGGATTCCAGGCATTCGGCAATGTGGCGTTCGATCAAAACACGTATCATTCAATCATTCTCCGTTCGTTTTAACTGCTATAAACAGTAACTTATCATGTATTCGCTGAAATAGCCCCAACCTGCAGGGAGATCATTCTTGAGTAACGAATCATTTGATGCCGAGCTGGACGCCCGCGGCCTGTTCTGCCCTGAACCGGTGATGATGCTGCACAACCGGATCACCGACGTAGCCCCCGGTGGCGTTCTCAGGGTTGTGGCAACCGACCCTTCCACCACCCGGGATATTCCGCGCTTTTGTCAGTTCCTCGGCCATGAACTGGTGAGTGAACAGGAGCAGGGCGGCGAGTTCGTCTATTTAATACGTCGGGGTGAATGAAGCCGGATGTTACCCCGGCATCGGTATTTTGCGAAGGTGGGATAAAAAGGTGGCCTTGTCCATCTCACCGAGTACCCGGTGATCACTGAACTCCTGCCCGTTTGCGCCATAGAACAAAATGGCCGGCGGGCCGAACAGACCAAGCTCGTCCAGCAACGCCTGTTGTTCCGGCGTGTTGTCGGTCATATCGATCTGCAGCAGTGTGTAGGACGACAGTGCCTGGCCCACCTCAGCCGTGCTGAACACATTACGCTCCATGACTTTGCAGGAGATGCACCAGTCGGCGTAGAAATCCAGCATGACCGGTTGCCCTTGTTGCCGGGCTTCGGTCAACAGGCGGCGGATCTCGTCCGGCTGTTCGACCCGCACAAATTCGGCGTGGTCATTGGTGGCAAAGCCGGCCGGCGCCGAAGCGGCCTGACTGGCAGTAAAGGGGGCCAACGGCTTCAGTGGGTCCTGGGCACCGCTTACCGCGCCGGCCAGTAGTGCCAGACCATAGGCGAACAGCACCAGCCCCAGCCCCTTGCGGGTGCGTTGCCAGCCGGCCTTGGCGGCATCAAACGCGCCCAGCTGAACCCCGGTAATGGCAATCAACAAACCCCACAGAGTCAGCCCGGCCCAGGCGGGAATCATCCGTTCAATCAGCCAGATGGCGACCGCCATCAGCATCACGCCATAAAAGTGTTTGACCGTGGTCATCCAGTGGCCGGAAGTGGGCAGGAATTTACGGCCGCCAACGGCGACCAGAATCAGTGGCACCCCCATGCCCAGACCCAGCGCCAGCAAAGCAAAGCCGCCGATCACCGCATCCTGGGTGGTGGAAATGTAAAGCAAGCTGCCGGCCAGGGGAGCGGATACGCAGGGCGAGACAATCAGCGCCGACAGCGCACCAATGCCGAAAAGGCTGGCCACCCGGCCGCCGGTGAGTTTGTGGCTGGCGGTATCCAGAGGCTCGCGAACGAAGCGTGGCAACTGGATTTCAAACAGATCGAACATCGACAGGGCGAAAAGTACAAAAAAGGCGGCGAACACGCCCAGTACCCACGGCGATTGCAGCTGCGCCTGCAGGTTGAAGCTGGCCCCCAGCAGGCCGGTGATCACCCCGGCGGAGGCGTAGGTAACCGCCATGCCCAGCACATAACTGAAAGACAGCAGCAGCGCATGACCGGTGGATTGAGTGTTGCGGCCGGATACCATGCTGGAAATGATTGGCACCATGGGCAGCACGCAAGGCGTGAATGTCAGGCCCAGGCCAAGCAGGAAAAAAACGCCGGCAATGGCCAGAGTTGACTGGCTGGAGAGGAAACCGGCCAGGCCGGTGGCGCTGGACGTATCCGGGGTGCCGCTCGGTGCAGGGGCGAGCGTTCCGGCGCTTTCAGCGGTGTTGCCGGAGGAGCCTGTGCTGGTCGCGGCGCCCGGATAATACAGAACGTCACGATTTTGTGGAGGGTAGCACAGCCCGGCCTTGGCGCACCCCTGGTAGCTGACCTGCAGTTGTGCTTCTTTTACGCCCTCGGGCAGGGTAACGGGAACCCGCGCTTCAACCGGCTCGAAAAAAGCCGTGATTTCGCCAAAAAACTCGTCCTCGGTAACCGTGCCAGGGCGGGAAAACCTCGGCTCACCCAGCTCCACACCCTCGGTGCTGGTGCTGACCTGTATGCGACTTTTATAGAGATAATGCTCCGGTGCGATATTCCAGGACAGCACCACCGCTCCGGCTTCGCTGGTGTAATTGAAGGGCAGGGCCTGATCGACCGGCAGAAAATCTTCCTGCCCGCCAAACGGCGAGTTACCGCTGCCAAACGCCTGCGACTGGCCGGGCAACAGGGCCAGTGCCAATAAAAACGCGAGGGCGGCGGGCAGTGAATATGAATGGCGGCGGGGTCGGGCAAGCAAAAGCGTGATCATGAATCCTTCAATATCCTGAAGCCGGAATGCATGGAAAGTGATTGCTGGTAGTGGACACCACCGGCGGGGCAAAGTTCCCACTGGAATTGCCCGCATTAAAGTCGCACAATAGCCAACCGATGAACCACAATCCAGACGATCTTATCACGCTGTTTAATGACCTGTTCCGGGAAAGCTATCGGACCGTGCTGGTCCGAGGAGGCGAAGAACCCGAATATCTGCCGGCCGATACCGCAGATGGCCTGGCACAGGTGGTGTTTGCCCGGGGCTTTTTTGCCAGCGCCCTGCACGAGATTTCCCACTGGTGTATTGCCGGTGAGCACCGGCGTACCCTCTACGATTACGGCTACTGGTATTGCCCGGATGGCCGAACGCCTCAACAACAGCAGGCCTTTGAACAGGTGGAAGTCAAACCGCAGGCTTTGGAGTGGCTTTTTGCCCTGGCTGCCGGTTCGACCTTCCACATCAGCGTGGATAACCTGGCCGGCGACGGAGCGGCAGACGAAAGCGGTTTTCGCCGGCGCGTGAACCGGCAGCTGATCCGCTATCTTGAGCGGGGGCTTCCTGCACGGGCCCAGCAATTTTTTGATGCCCTGGCTGAATTCTACGGGACTCGCGGCCGCATCCGGGAAAACTGGCAACAGGACAAACAGCGCATCCTGCCGGCCGAGGCCGAGCTTCAATAACAAGGATTACCCGAATTTTATGACTTCCGAAAAGACCCACACCAGCGAATTGCGTTTTTCCGAACTGCATCTGGACCAACGCCTGCTGGACGCCATCAGCAAAATCGGTTTTGAATACTGCACTCCGATCCAGGCCGAGACACTGCCCTGGACACTCGCCTGTGAGGATTTGATCGGGCAGGCCCAGACCGGCACTGGCAAAACCGCCGCGTTTCTTATTACCGCCATCCAGTCCATGCTGGAAACGCCGATTGATGAAAAAGACCGGTTTGCCTCCGAGCCGCGAGTGCTGGCCCTGGCGCCTACCCGGGAACTGGCCATGCAGATTGCCAAGGACGCCGAGCAGCTGTGTCACTTCACCGGCCATAATGTGGTCACCGTGGTGGGCGGCATGAATTACGACAAGCAGCGCGAGCAGCTACAGAACGAAATCGTCGATGTGCTCGTGGCCACGCCCGGCCGACTGATAGATTTCCTGGGTTCCCAGGATGTCTTCCTGGATCAGCTCGACATCCTGATATTGGACGAAGCCGACCGCATGCTCGACATGGGCTTCATTCCGGATGTCAAGCGCATCATCCGGAAGTGCACGCCCAAGGATGACCGCCAGACCCTGTTGTTCAGTGCCACTTTCAACCAGGATGTGCTGAACCTGGCCTCCATGTGGACCCGCAACGCCGAGTTCGTGGAAATCGAGCCGGAACAGAAGACTGCGGAGCGCGTCCAGCAGACCGTCTACCTGGTCTCCGATGACGACAAGCTGCAGGTGTTGACCAACTACCTGAAACGCCCCGAAGTGGAAAAGGCCATCGTGTTCGCCAACCGCCGGGATCAGTGCCGCGATCTGGAAGAAGACCTGAAGAACCAGGGCGTGAAAGTGGCCCTGATGTCTGGTGAAATTGCCCAGAACAAACGCCTTAAAACCCTCGATCAGTTCAAAAAGGGCGAGATTCAGGTGCTGGTGGCGACCGACGTGGCTGGTCGGGGCATCCACGTGACCGGCGTGACCCACGTATTCAACTACAACCTGCCGGACAACGCCGAAGATTACGTACACCGCATCGGCCGCACCGGCCGGGCGGGCAGCACCGGGGTTTCGGTCAGTTTCGCTGGCGAGGACGATTCCTTCGCCTTGCCGGCCATTGAAACCTACATCAGCCAAAAGCTGAAAACCGAAGTGCCCGAAGAAGCCCTGATGACACCTCTGGAAAAGCCCGCCATCCAGCGCAAGCGCCGCAGCCGGCCTTCTGGCGGCCAGCGCTCCGGTGGTCGCCGGCCCCAGGGCAATCGTGGCGGATCACGGCAGCGCCGGAACTGAAGGAGCTTGACTCATGTTGATCGTTGCCGACGAAAACATACCGTTACTTGAATCCTTCTTTGGCGATATGGGCGAAATCCGCCGCGTTTCCGGCCGCCATATGAGCGCCGCCGATGTCCGTGACGCTGACGTACTGCTGGTTCGCTCGGTTACCCCCGTTGGCCAGGAATTGCTGGCCGGCAGCCGGGTCAAATTCGTCGGCACCGCCACCATCGGCACCGACCACATCGACAAATCATGGCTCCAAAACAAGGGCATCGCCTTCTCCGCCGCGCCAGGCTGTAACGCCAACAGCGTGGTGGAATACGTGCTGGCGGTATTGTCCCTGCATGCCGAGCGTTGTGGCTATGCCAATGGCAATGAACTGAGTATTGGCGTCGTGGGTGCTGGCAACGTCGGCGGCCGACTGGCCGAAAAACTGCAACGCCTGGGCTTTAATGTGGTGCTGTGCGACCCGCCCCGAGCCGAGGCGGAGGGCGAACAAGGCCCCGAATTCGCCAGCCTGGAACAGGCACTGCAATGCGATGTAGTAACCCTGCATACGCCACTCACAGATCAGGGCCGCCACCCGACCCATCACCTGATTGGCGAAAAACAGCTGGCACAGTTGAATGCCAGCCAACTGCTCATCAACTCGGGCCGTGGTGAAGTCATCGACACCGAAGCGTTGAAGGCACGGTTACAGCAAGATAACGCCCCTCTGGTCGCCCTCGATGTCTGGGAAAACGAACCTGCCATCGACCCCGAGCTGGTCGACCTGGTTTGGCTCGCCACCCCGCACATCGCCGGCTACAGCCTGGAAGGCAAGGTGCGTGGCACGGAAATGATCTACCAGGCCTTGAGCAAACACCTGGGCCTGCCAACACGCAAGAAGGCGGGCCAGTTCCTCCCTGAGCCGCCGCTGAGCAAGCTTACGTTCACTTCCACAGCCGATGAGCAAAAAGCGCTGAGAACCGCTTTGCGGGTTTGCTACGACCCCAGAACGGATGATGTTCAGTTGAGGTTGGCCATGAAAGGGGAGGCCGGCGAGCGTGCTGAAGCTTTTGATGGTTTGCGCAAAAATTACCCGGTACGCCGCGAATGCTCCAGCCTGAAAGTTCAACTGAAAGGTGCAGGGCGTTCAATGCAGGAAAGCTTTAAAGCGGTTGGTTTCAAACTGAAGCTTTAAAGCTGCGCCTCCTGCAACGCCTTGATACGATCTTCCAGCGGCGGGTGAGTCATGAACAAGCTGGCCAGTCCCTGCCGAGCGCCCTGGTTGATGCCGAACGCCTGCAGGGTATCAGGCATCTGATCCGGCACCTCACTCTCTTTCTTCAGGTGCGCCAACGCACTGATCATCGCCCCACGGCCGGCCAGCTGGGCACCGGCGATATCCGCCCGGAATTCACGGCGGCGGGAGAACCAGAACACGATGGTACTGGCCAGAATGCCCAGCACAATCTCGGCAATAATGCTCACCACGAAAAAGCCGATGCCATGGCCTTCCTCGTTTTTGAACACCACCCGGTCAACAAACGAGCCGATCACCCGTGACGCAAAAATCACAAAGGTATTCACCACCCCCTGAATCAGGGTTAGTGTCACCATGTCGCCGTTGGCCACGTGGCCGATTTCATGGCCCAGAACGGCCCGGATTTCTTCTTTATCAAAGCGGGAAAGCAAGCCCTCGCTGACTGCCACCAGGGAGTCATTCTTGTTCCAGCCGGTGGCAAACGCGTTGGATTGAGAAGCGGGGAATATCGCCACTTCGGGCATGCCGATACCGGCTTTTTTGGCAAGCTCGGCCACGGTATCCACCAGCCAGCGTTCGGCTGGCGTGCGCGGTTTTTCGATGATTTTGGCCTTGGTGCTCCACTTGGCCATGGTTTTGGACAGGAACAGCGAAATGAACGCACCGGCAAAGCCGAAGACCGCCGCAAAGGCCAGCAGAGAACCATACTGGATGCCGTTTTGCGCCAGATAGCTGTCCACGCCCAGCAAGCGCAGGGTGAAGCTGGCAACCAGAATAACGGCCAGGTTGGTGGCCAGAAATAAAAGAATGCGCATGGTTGGTTTCCCGTTAACCGCGTTGGAATTCAGTGGATTGTCTGACCGGAATATAGGGGCCGGGTTCGCTGGTTCAAGCGTCTTTCGTTAATTTAATGAAAGTGCCCGGCCAGGGTCTCGGCAAAAAACGCCGACTGCACCGTCAGGCTGATTTTGTCGGAGTGGCCGCTGCGGATGGCGGACTTCAGCAGGTGTACGTAGGAGGACAGGTCTCGCTGCACCGAGGGTGGCAGGTTATCGCGGCTCGCCGTTGGAGTAACCCGCTCCACGATGGCGGTTGGAGCCGGAGTGCTCAGGCGGACAAATGCCTGGTGGGTTAAAACCGCCTGGTCCAGGGCTTCCTGGCGAATCGTATCCACGTAGCGGAGCAGGCCTTCTTCTTCAAGCCAGAGCAGGGCACCGAAACAGGCGCTGTGGCGCGGGCTGTGCAGGCCGAATTCGTCAGGCTCATCAGGCCCGGCGATGTCCTCGACAAACAGGTTGGTACGCCGGGGAAACACCGAATACAGCTGAACCAGTGCCACGGCAACGTCCTTGTAGAATTCCTCGACGTGAATGTCGGCCATGAAAGCTCCTGATTACTGGCGGTAGTGTTCCAGGAAGTTGCCCAGCCGGCCCATGGCATCGGCCATGGTGTCCTGGCGTGGCAGGAACACAACCCGCAGGTGTTGCTTGTCGTCGATGTTGAACGCCGAACCCTGTACCAGCAGGATCTTTTCCTGCAGCAGCAGGTCCAGCACCAGCCTTTCATCGTTCACGATGGGGAAATGTTTCGGGTCCAGTTTTGGGAACAGGTAAAGCGCGCCTTTAGGCTTTACACAGCTGACGCCGGGTATGTCATTGAGCATCTTCCAGGCGGTTTCCCGCTGTTCGTACAATCGTCCGCCCGGGGCCACCAGGTCGTCGATGGACTGGTATCCCCCCAGAGAGGTCTGGATGGCCAACTGCGCCGGTACGTTGGCGCAGAGGCGCATGTTAGAGAGCATCTCGATGCCCTCAATCAAATCCTGTGCTTTGTGTTTGGCACCGCTGATGATCATCCAGCCGGAGCGGTAACCGGCCGCCCGGTAGTTCTTGGACAAGCCGTTGTAGGTGAAAAACAACACGTCATCGGCCATGGAGGCAATGGAAGTATGCACCGTGCCGTCGTACAGGATCTTGTCGTAAATCTCGTCCGAAAGGATGATCAGGTTGTGCTTGCGTGCCAGCTCAATCACCTGTTGCAGCAGCTCTTTGGAATACACCGCGCCGGTGGGGTTGTTGGGGTTGATCAGCACAATGGCGCGGGTGCGGCGCGTAATCTTCTGCTTGATATCGTCGATGTCCGGGAACCAGTCCTGCTGCTCATCGCAGCGGTAGTGTACCGGCTTGCCGCTGGAGAGAGTGACGGCGGCCGTCCAGAGCGGGTAGTCCGGTGCAGGAATCAGTACCTCGTCGCCGGTATTGAGCATGGCCTGCATGGACATGACAATCAGCTCACTGACCCCGTTGCCCAGGTAGATGTCGTCGATGTCGACCCGGTCAATGCCGCGCTGCTGACAGTAATGCATCACGGCCTTACGGGCGGAGAACAGGCCCTTGGATTCCACGTAACCCTGGGCCTGGTGCATGTTGTAGATCACGTCCTGCTGGATTTCCTCCGGTACATCCAGCTCGAAGGCCGCCGGGTTACCGATATTGAGCTTCAGCACGCGGTGGCCTTCTTCCTCAAGCCGACGCGCCTCGCGCAGAACAACGCCACGGATTTCGTAACATACATTGTCGAGTTTGGCGGATTTGAAGTAGTTCTGCATGGGCGTCTGATTTCCTTGAAAAACAGTCTGGTTTAAAACAACCATTCTAGCGGACCAACGGGGCCGGGTAACAGGGGCGGGTAGCCGATTTAGCCAGATTGGTTATCGATCCATCGGGCTATGACGGCTTCCAGCTGGTCCCGGTTGTAGGGTTTGGTGATGTAGTCGTCCATACCGGCATTCAGGCAGGCCTGCCGGTCACCCTCCATCACGTTGCCGGTAACCGCGATGACCGGCAGGGATTGCCACCGTGGATCGCCCCGAAGCGCCCGGGTGGCCTGGTAACCGTCCATGACCGGCATCTGGCAGTCCATTAACACCAGATCGTAGTGCTGGGATTGGAGCGCTTCCAGCGCCCGCTTGCCGTTTTCGGCGTGGCCTACCCGATGCCCCAGTTTTTTCAGGATACCGCTGGCCACCAGCTGATTCACCTGGTTGTCTTCCACCAAAAGAATGTCCAGCCCGGTTTGTTGCGGTTCGGCTGCTGGTGTTGTCGTGATGTTGGAGCCACCGGAAGTGTTCGCTTCACCGAGCGCGTTCCTCAGGCACTGGAACAGCTCCCCGCGCCGGAGCGGCAAGGCAAGCACGCAGGTTATCCGGGGGGCGGTGCTGGCGGTGCCGTGCCGGTTTGCCAGAACAACGCCTGCTCCCTCCCAATGGCGAGCCCGGGCGGGGTCGGCGGTCAGCAGAATGGCATTGGGATTGCGCTCGGGCTCCCGTACCGGAATGCTCCATGCTCGTAACTGGGATTCGATGGCCAGCCGGTGTGGATCCGTTTCGGCAATGTCCATGGCCACGCCCGTGTTTTTCAGGGCACTCAGAGTCTGTTCCGGCAGTGGCAGTTTTTCCTGCTGATAGATGGCCAGCGGCAGGGTGACGGTGAAGTGGCTGCCCTGGCCCTGCCGGGATTCCACTTCGATCTTGCCTCCCATGCGGTCCACCAATTGACGACACAGGGTCAGGCCCAGGCCGGTGCCGCCGTAGCGCCGGGTGGTGTCCGGGTCGGCCTGGGAAAACGCCGAAAAAATGTGAGCCTGGGCCTGCTTGGACATGCCGATGCCGGTGTCGATAATCTCCAGCTGTACCCGATCGCCACTGTAATCGGCGCGAACACGAATTACGCCCCGGTCGGTGAACTTGATGGCATTGCTGAGCAGATTGTTGAGAATCTGGCGAGTGCGGGTCGGGTCACCCAGAAAACAATCCGGCAAATCGGGTACGGTCTCGTTGACCAGATCAATCTGCTTTCGATGGGCCTGTTGGGCGTGGAGGGTGGCGGTTTCTTCCACCAGCGTGCGTAAATCGAAGGGGATGGTTTCCAGGCTGAGCTTGCCGGCTTCCACCTTGGATACATCCAGAATGTCGTTGAGCAAAGCCATCAAGCTCTGGCCCGCCTGATGGGCAATCTCCAGACGATTGCGCTGGGCCTGATCCCGGGTGTTTTCCAGAGCGAGGTCGATCATGCCCATCAGGCCGTTGAGTGGCGTGCGAATCTCATGACTCATACTGGCCAGAAAATCGGCTCGTGACCGCGCCCGGCGCACGGCGTCTTCCTTGGCGCGCACCAGTGCCCGGTTACCCTGTTGCAGGGCCCGGTTCTTTTCCGAAATTTCCCGGGTACGGTCCTTGACTTCCCGCTCCAACCGGCTGGAATAGTGCTTCATGGCACTTTCCGCTGCCCTGAAGTTGGCCACGCTGTTTTCCATATGGGCCAGGTGCTGGTTGACGATCGTCACCATGGTGCCGATTTCGTCGTCCTGGTGGTTGGCGGGCACCGGCAGGCGGGCGTTATCCGGCGAATCGACGTTAACCCGGCCGAGAGCATGGATGAGCGTCATCATCGGGCGGGTCAGCACCATATAAAAAATCACCAGCAATACCATCGACAATGCCAGGCTTTTGAGCAGGCCGATCAGCAGTGTTGAACTGGCCATTTCCAGAAATTCAGTGCCGTAATGGTGGGTATCGATGGTGACTTGCAGGCGGCCCAGAGGAAGGTCTTCCAGTTGACGCACGTTGAGATCGGTGCTGAAAACTTGTCTGGCGCCAAACAGCCGGTCGCTCAACCAGCGGTAACGGGATGCCGGTTTTGCCTCGCTGGCCGCTGACATGGTGTTGCCCTCGGAATCAAGAATCCGGGCGTCAATGGTGGCGGGGTGTTCCAGCAGCCCGTCCAGCAGTTCCTCGGCCAGGCGGATGTTGATGTTGTAGGCAATCTGCGACGCCGGGCTGTGGCTGATGCGCATCAGCGCCTGAATGTCCTGTTCCATGGACGCTCTGGCATCGAAGTAGTGTTGGCTAATCTGTACCAGGTTCAGCGCCAGGCCCACCAGCATGGCCACCAACACTGTGTCGCGGGTCAGTCGCCACGACAAGCGCCGCCGGAACGGATTGAACGCCGGCATCAGGAATCGTAATCGGCTTTCTTTTTCCAGGACTCGTCTTCCTGCAGGAAGTTGTCCCACTCCTTGTCGAGTTTGGAAGAGCCGCCGCCTTCTTCCACATTACCAGCAGCAATCTGGTCTTCCAGTTCCTTGATGCGCGAACGGAAGCTTTTGACTGCTTTCACGGCCAGCGGATTATCCCGGGATTTGCCCATTTCAGTGCTGGCCAGGTGATAAGCGTGAATAGCCTTGCGGGTTTCGTTTTTCTTGAGGTGATCCCGAGCCTGGAATACGTACAGATCGGCGTGGGTTTTGTGCACCAGGAACAGTACGTGTTTGAGGTGCTTTTTGGCGGTCGGGGTATCCAGTCGGCCGCCCTTGTGCATGGCCTCGATCATGCTGAACAGGGTTTGCAGCAGCTTCTTGATGTAGTTGGCCTTGTCTGGCGTGTCGATTTTCACGGACGGCCGGTTGTCGTTTTTGTCCTTGATTTGCTGGCGGGTCTGGCGAACCCCTTCGAGCCAGCTGGTAACGGGCTGATCCGATTTCAGCGTCAACAGGCCGTTACAGGCGTCTTCCATGCGTTTGAGCAGCAGCAGTTTGAGTTCGTCGGTCAGGTACTGGCCGGGCAATTCGGAGAGCAGCCGGTTGGCCATGTTGAAGCTGTCTTCGAGACCGGTCATTCGGCGGGCACGTTCAATCCGGGCCTTTTCCCGCATCTGGCTGAGGAAAATAATAATTAGCGAAACGCCAACAATGGCGGCAAGCAGCAGCACAATGGTAATGGTATCCATGGTGTCAGTCAGGGCTCCGGGTCGGGGTAATGCGTCAAACCGAAAGAATGTTATCAGTAAAGTCCTGAGAGCCTAGCAGATTTGTTCGGATACGTCCGTTTCCGGTTGTAATCCTGTGATGGCTATTCATTTTGTGAATTCGTGTGTTTTAAGTATCATAATTATGAATAATGGTGTGGTGTTAAGCTATTTCGGCAGAAAACGAGAAAGGTGAAAGAGGAGAGAATAGTGGACGTATCCCGTGTGGATCTCAACCTGCTGGTGTACCTGGATGTGTTGCTGCGCGAACGTAACGTTACCAAGGCTGCCAACCATCTGGGCATTACCCAGCCGGCCATGAGTAACGGTTTGCGCCGTTTGCGGGATCTGTTCGGTGACCCTTTGCTGGTGCGCACCAGCGAAGGCATGAGTGCCACGGAAAGGGCCAGGGAACTGCAGCCCATGGTTCGGGCTATTCTCTCTGATATTGAACAGGCGGTGCAGGAGAAAACCCCCTTTTCTGCGGCGGATAGCCAGCGGGTGTTCCGCATCATGGCCAGTGATTACGCCGAATCCTGCCTGATGCCCAGGGTGCTGCGCCGGCTACGTCAGGAAGCGCCGGGCATCACCCTGGACGTGCTCACACCCAGTGACGTCAGCTTTCTGGATGTGGAGCAGGGCCGGCTGGACATGGCCATTAACCGCTTTGACAAGATTCCCCAGTCGTTCCACCAGAAAACCCTGTGGACCGAATATTTTGCCTGTTCGATGAATTCTCGAAATCCGATCCTGAAAGAGCCGTTCACCCTGGAAACCTATCTGGCCGCCAGTCATATCTGGGTCAGTAAAACCGGTTTCGGCGTGGGTGTAGGCGTGAATCCGAAAGATGTACAGCGCCTGGGCTGGGTGGATGAAGCACTGGGCCGTATGGGCCGGAAGCGGCAGATCTCTGTGTTCACCCGCCATTATCAGGTCGCCATGCTACTGGCCGAACAGCACGATCTGATTGCTACTCTGCCTTCCCGGGCAGCCTGGCTGCAGAAAGACAATCCGGATCTGGTGGTGAAAGTGCCGCCGTTCGAGATTCCGCCGTTCGAATTGAAAATGGCCTGGAGCCCGCTGCTGCAGCACAACACAGACCACCAGTGGCTGCGCCGGTTGATCGTTGAGGTGGCCGAGGAAGTGGATGAGGAATTTGCCCCGTTTGGGGCGCGTTTTGAGTCGCCCCAGACCTTATCCGGGCGGCATTCAGAGCGGTAGTTCGCGCAGCTCCAGAGAAGGCCGGGCGGCGTCCCACATGCGCTGGAAACTTTCTTCCAGCAGCTTGATGCGGCCGGCGCCCTGAAAACTGGCAAAGCCTTCTGGCTTGTTGAAATCGTGTCGGTAGAGCAGGCCTTCACGATCAACCAGCATGTAAGGCTGGTCTTCGGTTGGGTAGTCGGTATTCACCAAACGCAGCTGAATACGGCTGGACAAGCGACGCATCAACTCCACCAGTTGGTGTCGGCGTTTGACCAGCGGTGAATCGTCGTGGATCAGCAGGCGCACATCGCTGAGCCGGTGTGCACGGGCAAGAGTGGAGACCAGCTCCTTGAACCGGTAACGATCGTAGAATTCGTGTTCCAGTGTCTGGTCATACAACCACAATCGCTGCCGGGCCTGGCCGGCCAGTGAATCCATCAGCCCCAGCATGGGCGGGGCGCTTTGAAACAGCCAGCTTTCGCTGTCCTCGCCAAGCAGCAGCGGATTCCGATGGTCGGGACCGGCCTCGCTGGCCAGTTGCGGCGCCAGGCAGCGCATGGCTAGATGGGGAATGCCGGCCTCTTCGTACACATCGGAACAGACGTGAAAGCCGCTACCGAGGTATAGGCCGGTAGCGTGCTGTTGGGAAGACAATTCCAGTTCCGAATAGCGCCCGGCGGACTCCCCCAGCAGGTGGCGCATCATCGCCTTACCGACGCCTTTACCTCTGTATTCGGGCAATACCGCCATCCGGCCGATATGGCCGGTTTCCTCGAGTGTGGCAAACAGTCTGGCGGTAGCAATGGGCTGGTTGTCCGGTGTGACCGCCAGATAGTGATCGGCGATATCGTCGGTATCGTCCCATTCCAGCTCGGGCGGGACTTTCTGTTCTTCGGTGAACACCTGCCGGCGAATGTCCCGCAGGGCGGCGGGTGCCAGTTGCCAGCTGTATTTGCGGATTCTCAGGTCCATGATTTACTCGAAATAAACCGAGCCCTGGTTGTACAGGTTGGTGAGCAGACCCAGCAGGGCCTTGTCACCGGCGAATTCCGCCAGGGCGTGCATGTCGATCCGGGCGCCGGCGCAAAGCAGGGCTGCCAGTGGCCGGGCGTCGCCTTTTAACAAGTATTGTTCGCCATCGACAAACAGCGCGGTGTCGGTGTCAAAATCATGATAGGCGAACCGGGAGCCCTCGTTCCAGCGCAGCTGTTCACCGGCTTCGATAGCTTCGGCCAGGTCTTCCGGAGCGGCTGGCTCCTCCGCCGGTACCACGATATCCAGGCTTTTGGGGGCGGTGGTGAATTGGCCGAACCAAAGGGCCATCTGTCGGCGGTCGCCCAGTTGTTCACGTATCACTGCGCCCACCCGGTCTATCACCTCGCTGCCGATGGTGCCCGGGTTGTCCTGCAATTGCAGATCCGGGTCGTCCAGGTGCTCGTCGGCCTCGGGGCGTTGGGACAGGAAATCGGTGAAGCTGGTGAGCACGTCGTCCACGGTGGGCGAACGGAAACCCACCGACAGGGTGATGCAGTCGTCCTCGGCCACGCCGTGATGGCCAATACCGGGAGGAAGATAAAGCATGTCGCCCGGCTCCAGGGTGACGGTTTCCTCGCCATCCCAGCTGCTGAGGATACGCAATGGGGTGCCTTCCACGCGGGGTGAGTTGTGGTCGCAGTGACCGCCAAAGGTCCAGCGGCGATGCCCCTGGGCCTGCAGCAGGAAGACATCGTACATGTCGTAGTGGGGGCCAACGCTGCCGCCCTTGGGGGCGTAGCTGGCCATGATGTCGTCCAGGCGCCAGTTGGGGATGAAGCGGAAGTGCTCGAGTAAGTCGGCCACCTCCGGCACCCAGTGGTCCAGGCCCTGCACGAGCAGAGTCCAGTCCTGTTCGGGCATTTCTGAAAAGCGTTCAGGCGTGAAAGGCCCGTTGAACAGCTGCCAGGGCTTGCCGTTGTGTTCCTCCACCACGATGCGGGATTCCACCGCTTCTTCGCAGGCCAGGCCGGCCAGTTCGTCCTGGCTGACCGGGCACTGGAAGCCGGGAAATGCCTGGCGGATGACCAGCGGCTTTTTCTGCCAGTAGTCCCTTAAAAACTCCGAGGGGCTGATGCCGCCAAGCATGTCCATGGTGCTTCTCCTGCGATTAAATGTTGCGGGCCTGCTCGATAGCATTGCCGATGTAGTTGTCCGGCGTCAGGCTGCGCAATTCGGCCTTGGCCTGTTCCGGAATATCCAGCGTCTCGACAAAATTCTTGATCACCTCGGGGGTCATCGCCTTGCCGCGCGTCAACTCCTTAAGCTTCTCGTAGGGCTTTTCAATGTTGTAGCGGCGCATGACGGTCTGGATCGGCTCGGCCAGCACTTCCCAGGCGTTCTTAAGATCCTCGTTCCGACTCGACGGGTTGATTTCCAGCCTGCCCAGCCCCTTCAGGTTGGACCCGTAGGCCATCAGGCGGTGAGCCACGCAGCCCCCCAGGTTACGCACCACGGGGG
>JABXHG010000135.1 GCA_013393545.1 Alteromonadaceae bacterium
GCTGCTCGGGTACAACGCGAGGCCGGGCCGGGCAGGGGTCCAGATGATGGTGGGGGCGACCGCGGTGCTGATCATGGCGTGGCATTGCGCCCTGGGCCTGGCCACGCCCATGTCGGGCATGGTGGGTGTGGGCGAGGCCGCCGAATGCGGGGCGGTGATCCGCCAGGGCGATGCCCTGCAAACCGCCGGCAAGCTGGAGCTGGTGATTCTGGATAAAACCGGCACCATCACCGAAGGCCGGCCAGGCGTAACCCGCGTTCATGCGGCCGAAGGCGACGAACAACAACTGCTGGCCCTGGCAGCCGGCCTGGAACAGCATTCCGAGCACCCGCTGGCCGAGGCCATTCTGGCGAAAACCAAAGACGATGACATCGAGCCATTGAAGGTTACCGGCTTCGAGGCGCTGAACGGTAAAGGCATACAGGGCGAGTACGACGGCCAGCCGGTGCGCCTGGGTAATCGCCGCTGGCTGGAGGCCGAAGGTCTGGCGTTGGATAACCTGAATGAGGCGGCCAACGCCATTACCGATGAAGCCGGTACACCGCTGTTTCTGGCATTGGGTGAAACCGTACTGGGCGTGATCGGCGTGGCCGATGCCATCAAAGCGGATTCCAAAGCCGCCATTGAACGGCTGCACCAGGCCGGCATCAGGGTAATGATGGTCACCGGCGACATCGACGCCACCGCCAAAGCCATCGCCAGCAAAGCCGGCATTGACGATTACCGCGCCGAAGTGCTGCCGGAAGACAAGGCCGAGGTAGTCAGCGAAATGCGCGGCAAGGGCTACACCGTGGCCATGGTGGGTGACGGCATCAACGACGCACCCGCCCTGGCGGCCGCCGATGTCGGCTTTGCCATCGGCACCGGCACCGATGTCGCCATCGAAAGCGCCGCCATCACCCTGATGCGTGGCTCGCTGCATGGCGTGCCCGATGCCATCGAGATTTCCCGCGCCACGGTGAAAAACATTCACCAGAACCTGTTCGGGGCCTTTATTTACAACAGCCTGGGCATACCCGTGGCCGCCGGTCTGCTCTACCCGATCTGGGGCATTCTGATGAGCCCGATTCTGGCCGGGGCGGCCATGTCGCTGTCGTCGGTCACCGTGGTATCCAACGCCAACCGGCTGCGGCTGTTCCGCACCAGCGGTCAACCGCAGGCCGGCGAAGAAAAGGAGTGAACCAAATGCAGGATATATTGGTCAATATCGCAGGCATCGCACTGATGGGAGCCATCGTCTGGTGGTTCTGGCTCTCCGGCTCCGATTCAAAAACAACAGAACATCATCACCACTGAGGTAAATGCCATGAAAAAGCACACTCTGGCCCTGGCCATGACCGCCGCCCTGGGTTTCACCACCACCGCCCTGGCCGGTGGCGCGGCTCAAAGCATTCACGTGTACAAATCGCCCACCTGCGGCTGCTGCGAGGACTGGATTGATCACCTGGAAGAGAACGGCTTCGAGGTGAAGGCCACCAACTCCAACAACATGGGCAAGATCAAGGCCGAAGCCGGTTTGATTCCGGGCCTCGGCAGTTGCCACACCGCCTATGTGGGCGATTACGTCATTGAAGGCCACGTGCCGGCCAACGACATCAAACGCCTGCTCAGCGAAGCCCCCCAGGCCACCGGCCTGAGCGTACCGGGCATGCCCGCCGGTTCACCGGGCATGGAAATGGGTGATCGCAAGGATCCGTACCAGGTGATTCTATTTAACGAACAGGGGCAGACGCGGGTGTTTGCCGAGCACCACTGATTCCGGTGTTTTTTGTACTCGTAATGTAATCGGCATTCACGTATAAGGAAACAGTAATAAGGACATTCCCGGGGAGCCGCTGTGAGCCTGAAAACCCGCATACTTGCCCTGTTGGCCGTATTGATTGTGATCGCGGCCACGGCCTCGTTACTGGCGTACCGGGAACTGTCCGCCAGTATCATCGAACGCGGTGGAAAGCGGCTTTGTCACCGTCGACGGCCGCAAACACCAGGGCGGGGACGAATTCGTGGTTATCCTCTCCCCGTGTGACCGCGCAACCCTGCAACAAATTGCCTGCCGTATCCGGGCCGATGTGGAAAAGGAAAGCCGACACACCGGCATGCCGGTCACCATCAGTGTAGGAGCCTGTTACTGCCTGCCCGGTGAAGACATGGACACGATTCTCGGCAAAACCGACAAAGCGCTCTACGAAGCCAAGCACCGGGGCCGCAACCGGGTGTGCATCCACACCGAAAACGGGCCTGTCGTCCATCCGGTCTGACTCACACCGGCAGAATCGTTATACTCCGCAACAACATCCATTTTTAGCCAGGTTCTCTCTCCATGCTTAACGCCGACGCTCTCAATCAGTTGCGCCAGCTGAAAACCGATATCAAAGACAACAAGGTGGTCTACCCCGGCACCGTCAAGGCCACCAACGGGCGTTTCGGTTTTGTCGCTCTGGACGAAGGGCGCGATGTCTTCCTGCCTCCCGAAGAAATGCAGAAAGTGCTGCCCGGCGACCGGGTCAACATCACCGAACACGAAGCGGACAAGGGCAAAACCCAGGGCGAAGTGGACGAGCTGCTGGAATCGCACCTGACCACCTTCGTCGGCCGCTACCTGGTCAAGGGCAAGGGCCACTTCGTGGCGCCGGAAACCCCGGGCATTAACCGCTGGATCTTCATTCCGCCCAAAGAGCGCATGAACGCCGAACCCGGCGATTTCATCTACTGCCAGATTCACCGCCACCCGTTCAAGGATGGCAAGGGCCAGGCCAAAATCCTGCGCATCATCGGCAAGGAAGGCGAACCGGGCATCGAGCGGGCTTTTACCCTGGCCAATTTTGATCTGGCCGACGCCTGGCCTGAGTCCGTCCAGCAACAGGCAGACAACCTGAGCGAAGACAGCGTGGCCGCCGAAAGCACGCAGGCCGACCGCGAAGACCTCACAGACCAGCCCTACGTGACCATCGACAGCCCCGGCACCCAGGACATGGACGACGCGCTGATGGCCACACCCAACGCCACCGGCTGGGCTCTGTCCATCGCCATCGCCGACCCGGGCTCGCTGATTGAACCCGGCAGCCCGGCGGAGGAAGAAGCCTTCAACCGGGCCACCGCCATCTACTTTCCGGGCGAACCGCTGCCCATGCTCCCTGAGGGCATCAGCACCCGGCTGTGCTCGTTGATGCCGGACACCCCGCGCCTGGCGCTGGTGTGTGACCTGCAGGTGAACAACGACGGCAGCCTGGGCGACTACCGTTTCCGCCAGGCGACCATCCGCTCCAAGGGCAAACTCAGCTACGAGCTGGTGGCGCATTTGATTGAAGGCCGCGAAGACGACGAGATCAAGGCCCTGCCGGACGACGTCAGCAACAGCCTGGACCAGCTGCACCAGGCCGCCACGGCCCTGCGCAAGTGGCGCGCTGAACACGCGCTACTGAACACCGACCGCCCCGAATTCCGCCTGCGCCTGGACGAGAACAAGCGCATCCGCCTGATTGAACCGGCGGTACAGAACGAGGCTCACCGGCTGGTGGAAGAATGCATGGTGGCCGCCAACCGCTGCGCCGCCGACTTCCTGCAGCAAGAGGGCGAAGGCCTGTTCATCCAGCACCCCGGACTGCGCGACGACCGCGCCGACAACATCCGCAAACTGCTGGAGGGCTACGCGCCGCACCTGACCGAGGTGGACGCCGGCTCCGCAGAAGGCTTCAAGACCCTGATGAAACACAGTGAACAGGTGGAGGCCGAAGTGCCGGTGAAATCCATCCTGTCACGCCAGCTGGCCCGCGCCGAAATGCGCTTCGAGCCGGCTCCGCACCAGGGCATGGGCCTGGCCGCCTACACCACCTTCACCTCGCCACTGCGCAAGTTCTCGGACTTCTACGTGCACCGGCTGATCAAGGCGGCGCTGTGGGACAAACCGATAAAAGCGCTGAACAGCCAGCAGCTCGAAGCGTTGCAAACCGCCCAGTTCCGTGCCCGCCAGGCCGCCAACACCCTGGAAGCCTGGCTCAAGGCCGACTACGCCAAAACCCTGACCGAAGAGCCGATGGAAGGCACCATCAGCCGCACCCTGCCCGCCGGCTTCTTCGTACGCCTGGATGCCAACGGCCTGGAAGGCTTCGTCAACTGCAAGGACCTGGATGGCAAATACAGCTTTGACCCGGTCACCCTGCGCCTGGTGCACAATAAAAACGGCCGCATCTTCCAGCTCGACCAGCGCGCCACCGTCAGCTTCGCCGGCGTGGACGAGGAAAAGCGACAGATCAACTTCAGGTTACTCGACGTAGAAGAAGTGCAAACTCCAGAAAACTAAGCTAAACAGAAGACTAGTGGGCAAGCAGAGGCGCCTTTCCAAAACCGTGCGGAGCCAGGGATGGCTTGCCCTGATTCAATTTTCTGACATTCACAGGAGTACACCATGCCAGTAAACGTCACCCTTGATGGCAACCCCATCGAACGCAGCGGCAACTTCCCGCAACCCGGTGAAAACGCCCCGCCGTTCACCCTCACCACCAGCGGCCTGGAAGACGTCAAACTCGACCACTGGGCCGGCAAGCGTAAAATTCTCAACATCGTACCCAGCGTCGACACCGGCGTATGCGCGGCCTCCACCCGCAAATTCAACGAAAAAGCCGGCAACCTCGACAACACCGTAGTGCTGGTGATCTCCGCCGACCTGCCCTTCGCCGCCTCCCGTTTCTGCGGTGCCGAAGGCCTGAACAACGTGGAAACTCTCTCCACCTTCCGTAACTACAGCTTCCAGGAAGATTACGGTGTGGCCATCCAGAGCGGCCCCCTGGCCGGTCTATGCGCCCGCGCAGTCATCGTTCTGGATGAAAACAACCAGGTACTGCACAGCGAACTGGTCAGCGAAATCAAGGACGAGCCGGACTACGACGCCGCACTGAAGGCTCTTTGATATTTTGAGTAATACCTCCCTGGCACGCCAGCTGTACAGCATGACCTGGCCCATGCTGTTTGGCGTGCTCTCCCTGATGACCTTCCAGCTCACCGACAGCGCCTTCATCGGCCAGCTGGGCGGCGACCCGCTAGCGGCGCTGGGCTTTACCGTACCCATGCAGCAACTGGTCAGCGGCATGTACGTGGGCCTGGGCATTGCCACCACCGCCATCATCTCCCGCACCCTGGGCCAGGGCGACGACCTGCGAGCCCAACGGCTGGGCGGCCTGGTGATCGCCGTGGGCGCAACACTGGCACTCACCCTGTGCCTGTCCGTGTGGCTGCTGCAAGGCCTGATTCTCGACCTGCTGGGCGCGGAAGACACGCTGCGCCCGGTTATCCGGCAATACTGGGCGCCCTGGCTGGTCTCCGCCTGGACCGGCGCCATGCTCTATTTCAGTTACGCCGTGTGCCGGGCCAATGGCGATACCCGCCTGCCCGGCTATATGATGATCTTCACCAGTCTGCTCAACATCGCCCTGGACCCGCTGTACATCTTTGTCTTCGGCTGGGGCCTGCCCGGCGCCGCCTGGGCCACCATCACCGCGTTCGGCATCGGTGCCCTAATCGTCTACCCCACACTGATTCGCCGGCAATGGCTGCGGCTGGACCTGCTGCAACTGAAACTGCTGGCCGCCATCCGCCAGCTTGGCGGCATCATGGCGCCGGCCATGGTCAGTCAGCTGATGCCGCCGGTCTCGGCCATGCTGGCCACTTCTCTTGTGGCGGGTTTCGGTTCAGCGGCCGTGGGCGCCTGGGGCCTGGGCACCCGCCTGGAGTTCTTCTCGATCGTGGTGGTGCTGGCCCTGACCATGTCCATGCCGCCCATGGTCGGGCGCCTGCTGGGTGCCGGAGAGATTGAAACCATCCGCAAGCTGGTGCGCATTGCCGTGCGCTTTATCGTACTCTGGCAACTGGCCATCGGCCTGATCTGGCTGGCCGCCTCCGGCGTGGTGTCTGATCTGTTTACCCGCGACGCCAACGTGCAGGAAATCCTGGTCGACTACCTGCTGCGGGTACCGTTAAGCTACAGCGGGCTGGGCGTGTGCATCCTGATGGTATCGGTGAATAACGCCCTGGGCATGCCCATGCGGGCACTGCTGATATCCACGTTGCGCCTGTTTGCCTGGTACCTGCCCATGCTTTGGCTTGGCAGCCAGCTGGGGGGCCTGCCCGGGCTGATGACCGGCGCGCTGATCGGTAACCTTCTGGCCGGTACCAGTGCCTATCTGCTTTATCGTCAGGGCATGGCACAGTTACGCCGGACCGCCTGAACCAACACTGCCGAGGCCTTCATGGACATTCGACCTGCCGCCACACTGGTTTTATGCCGCGACACCGATAAAGGCATCAAGGTTTTGCTGCTGCAGCGCACCTGGGATGCTGTTTTCCTACCCGGCTACTTTGTTTTCCCCGGTGGCGCCGTGGATTCACTCGACGCACACACCCGCGAACACATCGCCGGCCCGCAAGATGCCGACATCAGCCAGATCATGAGCCTGGACGAAGGCGGCGCCGATTACATGCTGGCCGCCGTGCGGGAATGTTTCGAGGAAGCCGGCATTCTGCTGGCTGATACCGAAACCGGCGAGCCGGTTGGTCCCGACCACCCGGTGCATGAGCAGCGCCAGGCACTGCTGCGCAACGAACTGTCACTGGCTGAACTCTGTCACCAGCACCGCCTGACCCTGCCGCTGGACCAGTTGGCCTATCTGGGCCACTGGGTCACACCGCCCGGACCACCCCGGCGCTTCGACACCCGTTTTTTTGTAGCGGTGGCACCGGAACAGCAATCCGCCAGCCATGACGGCAGAGAAACCATTACTCATCATTGGGTCAGCCCCGCGCAGGCCCTGGCTGAACAAAAGACCGGCCAGCGCCTGCTGGGCACGCCCACCATGCAAACCTTGCGGGTGCTGAGCGATTTCGACAGCACCGAAGCGCTGATGCGCTATGCCCTGGCCAACCCGCCGGAACCCTACCCGACTCAGGCCTGGCCGGCCTTGAAAAAGGGCCATCCGGTGATGCTTGAGGCCAACGCTCCGGCCTATGACGAAGCGGTCAAACTGGACCCCGAGGGCGAAGGCTCAACCCGGGCGGACATCGTGCCGGGCGAACCGGTGAACATCGCCGCCGGCGTGGTCCGCCTGACCGCCCCCAACCCCGGCATGATGACCGGCCCGGGCACCAATACCTACATCCTGGGCCATGAGCGTTTCACGGTGATTGATCCGGGGCCGGTGGATAACGGGCATATCAAGAAGATTCTGGCAGTAACCGGCGGCCATATTGACCAGGTGCTGGTTACCCACACCCACATCGACCACTCGCCGGCGGTACGAGCCTTAAAAGAGCAGACCGGCTGCCCGGTGCTGGGCTGGCCCGCGCCGGAGGGTATTGAGCACGACAGCCAGTTTGAACCGGACGAGCAGCCCGTGCCCGACACCCTGATTGCCACCGAAGCGGGCCCCCTGAAAGTGCTGCACACCCCCGGCCATGCCGCCAATCATCTGTGTTACCTGCTGGTGGAGCAGGGGCTGCTTTTTTCCGGCGACCACATCATGCAGGGCACCACGGTGATCATTAATCCGCCGGACGGCGACATGAAGGCGTATATCGAATCCCTGCACGAATTGCTGGCCGAGCCCCTGCGCCACATCGCGCCGGCCCACGGCTTTCTGATGGCCCGGCCGGAAACCCTGATCGACCACCTGATCACCCACCGGTTATCCCGGGAACACAAGATTCTGCGGGCTCTGGAAGAGCTGGCACCGGTCAGCCTGAACGACTTGACCGCCAAAGCCTACGACCATCTACCGGCCACAATGCGTGCCCTGGCCGCCCGCACCACGCTAGCGCACTTGCTGAAACTGGAAACCGAACACCGGGCCTACCGGAAAGAGGAGCTGTGGTATGCCGTTTAAACGCCGTACCCGGGCCACGGTCACGGGCCTTGGTCTGCTGCTGGCGCTGGTCGCCACGCCGGCCACGTCGGAGGAACAGGCAGAAACCCGGAAAATTGCCCCCAACATTGATCTGAAAGAGGTCAACCCGCTGCCGGAGCCCGAGCCTGAGCCAGAACGGCCGACCGACTCGCCCGAAGGAGACGACATCAGGACCGACCCACGACCGGTGCACGCTCTGGATATCGTCGATAGTCCACACGCCGGACAAAGCGATCAGCCCGCCACTGATACACCGGTACCGGCCGAGCCCTTCACTCTGCTGGGCAAGGACATTTTACCGGGTACCTCCACCCGCCTGTCCTGGTCGCCCAACATCCAGATCGCCGGGTTGTCGCAGATTACGCCTGTACTGGTGGTGAACGGCGCCCAAAGCGGCCCAACCCTGTGCCTGACTGGCGCCATTCACGGTGACGAACTCAACGGCATCGAAATCATCCGCCGCACCCTGTACGACCTGAACCCGGAAAAACTGGCCGGGCGCGTGGTTGGCGTACCCATCGTCAACATCACCGGTTTCCAGCAGGGCACCCGCTACCTGCCCGACCGGCGCGACCTGAACCGCCACTTCCCTGGCACCCCGGACGGCTCGCTGGCCAGCCGCATGGCGCACTCGCTGTTCCAGAAAGTGATTCGCCACTGCGACATGCTGGTGGATATCCACACCGGCTCGCTCAAACGCACCAACCTGCCGCAGCTCCGGGCCGATATGAACAACCCGGAGGTGGCGGAATTTACCCGGGGTTTCGACGGCATGGCGGTGGTTCATAGCACCGGCTCCGCCGGTATGCTGCGTTATGCCGCCAACGAGGCGGGCATACGCACAGTCACCATGGAAGCCGGTGAATCCCTGCGCATCCAGGAACACCAGATCAAAGCCGGGGTGAATAGCCTGACCAGCCTGATGGAAAAGCACGACATGCTGTCGCGCATGTTTGTCTGGGGCGACCCCGAACCGGTGTATTACGACTCTACCTGGGTGCGCGCCGGGCACGGCGGCATTCTCTCCTCCGATGTGGAACTGGGTGATACCGTTGCCGCCGGTGATGTGCTGGGGCATGTGACCGATCCCATTACCAACGAGGAGTACCCGATCAAGGCGGCGTTCAAGGGCCGAGTGATCGGCATGGCGGTGGACCAGGTGGTGATGGCCGGCTTTGCCGCCTACCACCTGGGAACCGAGGCGGAAGTGCCTACCCAGGCGGAAGAACCTCATGACGGCTGAGCCCGCCGGTGCCCGGGGCCTGGCCCTGGCCTACTTCGGCCTGGTGGTCACGCCGCTGTTCTGGGCGGGTAACGCGGTGGTGGCCAGGGGCACGGTGGAAAACATTCCGCCGCTGTCCATGTCGTTCTGGCGTTGGGTGATCGCCCTGGCGGTACTGCTGCCCATCGGCCTGCCCGGGATCTGGCGGCAACGGGCGGTGATCCGCCAGCATATCGGCTCGATGCTGGCACTGGCGACTTTCAGCGTGGCCGCGTTCAACTCCCTGCTGTACTACGCAGCAGTCACCACCACCGCCACCAACATTGCCCTGATCAACGCCACCATTCCCATTTTCGTGGCCCTGCTGGCGTGGCTGCTGCTGGGTGACAGAACCCGGCCCATTCAGGCCCTGGGGATTGGCCTGGCGATTGCCGGCATCGCCACCGTGGTGGCCCGGGGCGAACTGTCGGTGCTCACCAGCCTGCAAGCGCAGCCGGGGGACCTGATCATGGTGGCCGCCGTGTTCAGCTGGGGCCTGTTCTCCGTACTGCTACGGCGCCAGGCCGTGCCTCTGCCGCCGCTGACCTTTTTGACCGTGCAGATTTCCCTGGGCACGCTGGTGATTCTGCCGTTCTACCTGGTGGATTTTATGTTCTTCAGCGGCGGCTTTGAGCTATCCCGGCAAACCGCTCTGCCACTGGTGTATTTCGCCATTTTTCCGGGCATCCTGGCCTACGGTTTCTGGAATCACGGGGTGCACACCATCGGCCCCGCCCGGGCGGCCATATTCATGTACCTCACACCGGTGTTCGCTTCCCTGCTGGCCGGCATTTTCCTGGACGAAACCCTGGGCCTGTTCCACGTGATCGGCGGCTTGCTGATTCTCGCCGGGCTGTTGCTGGCTACCCGGGCTGGCCGGCCAGGGCGGCTTCCAGGCGCTCGATAACCTGCGCCAACACCGCCTTCGGGCAACCGATGTTCAGGCGCATGAAACCACTGCCCGGAGCACCAAAGGAAATACCCGGGTTCATGCCCACGCCGGCCTGGTGCACAAAGAAGCGTTTCAGGCCGGCGTCATCCAGCTCCAGTTCCCGACAATCCAGCCACATCAGGTAGGTGCCTTCCGGCTCCGCCACCCGGAGTCCCGGCAAGCGTGCCGCCACCTGCTGACAGACAAACTCCCGGTTGGCCTGCAGGTAGACCATGAGTTCATCCAGCCACTCACCACCGGCCCGGTAGCCGGCCTCGAAGCCGGCGATACTGAACGGATTGCATTGGGGCAGGTGCATGGACTCGAACACCCGCTGCATGGCCTGGCGCCGCTGCTCATCCGGGATCACCAGCGCCGACAGGCCCAGACCCGGCATATTGAAGCTCTTGCTCGGGGCCACGGCGGTGACCAGGGCATCCTCCGGCCCGGCAAGATTAGCCAGAACCGTGTGGCCGGGTTTGTCCGGAAACACCAGGTCACAGTGAATTTCGTCGGACACCACCACCAACCGGTATTTGCGGGCAATGGCCAGCACTGCTTCCAGCTCTTCCCGGGACCAGACGCGGCCCACCGGGTTGTGGGGCGAGCAGAGCATCAGAATACGGGCCTCCGGCCGGGCGGCGCATTGTTCAAGATGCTCCAGGTTCATCCGGTACTGGCCGGTTTTTTCATCCGGAACCAGCGGATTTTCGATCACGGTGCGGCCGGTCTGGCGCACCGAGCTGAAAAACGGCGGGTACACCGGCGGCTGGATAATCACCCCGTCGCCCGGCCCGGCATAGGCCAGGCAAGCAGCGTGCAGGGAGGGCACCACGCCCGGGGCCATCAGAATATGCTCGCGCTCGATGGCCCAATCATGACGGGCGGCAAACCAGCTCATCATCGACTGATACAGGCTTTCGGGGAACAGGGTATAACCATACACAGGATGGTCCGCCCGGGCTTTCAGGGCGTCGGTTACCGCCTGCGGCGCGGCAAAATCCATATCCGCCACCCACACCGGCAGCACATCCTCCCGGCCAAAAACTGCCCGCCGGGCATCGAATTTCACCGAGTGGGTATGTTCCCGGTGGATGGTCTGATCAAACTCTGCCTGCACGGTTATCCTCCTTTGTAAGCCTGAATCGTGTCCGGACACTTGCCGAATCCACGGTTACTTGCGAACCTGTGCGCTTTCCACAGGGCCCGCCCGGAACTTTTATGATCGCGCAGATACTGTCCACAATGCTACCGGTGTTCCTGATCGCCGGCTGCGGTGCTCTGTATGGCCGGTTCCGCACACCGGACATTCAGGGCCTGAACGTACTGAACATGGAATTGTTCGTGCCCATGCTGGTGTTTGCCGTACTGGCCGACCAGCAGGCACCCCTGCAGGACTATGGCGGCCTGGCCCTGGCCGCCACCGTGGTGGTATTGGGCTCGGGCCTGGTGCTGTACCCATTGGCCCGGCTGCTGAAGCTGAACCTGAAAACCTTCCTGCCACCAATGATGTTCAACAACTCCGGTAACATGGGTATACCGGTGTTGCTGCTGGCGTTCGGCGAGCAGGCCCTGCCCGCGGCCATTGTGCTGTTCATCGTGGAAATGCTGCTGCACTTTTCCGTGGGCCTGTATATTCTCGACCCGCACACCTCCATCTTCCGCCGTCTGCGCCTGCCCATTGTCTTTGCCAGCATCGCCGGCCTGACGGTGAACTTCAGCGGCGTGGCCCTGCCCGGCTGGCTGCTGGAAACCCTGAACATGCTGGGCGAAGTGTGCATTCCGCTGATGCTGTTTGCCTTGGGCGTGCGCATGCTGGATGTGGATTTCAGCGACTGGAAACTGGGCCTGCTGGGCGCCATCGCCTGCCCCGGCAGCGGTCTGCTACTGGCCTGGCCAATGATCGCTCTGCTGGATTTGCCTGACTTGCAGGTGGCCAGCCTGTGGGTCTTCGCGGCCCTGCCCCCGGCAGTTCTGAATTACATGGTGGCCGAACAGTACCAGCAAGAGCCCCACAAGGTGGCTTCGCTGGTGTTACTGAGTAACCTGGGCAGTCTGGTAGTGATGCCGTTGGTGCTGGCTTTGGTGTTTGCTGCGGGTTACCTATAACCAAGACGGATCGGGGAGCGGGCGGGTGAGCCTTTCCAAAACCGTGCGGAGCCATGGATGGCGGAGCTCGAGCGGGACATGGATGTCTTTACAGCGTGTTTTGGAAAGGCTTACCCGCCTGCTCCTGCACGGACTATGAGAGAAAGTAAAAATATGCCCCAAACGGCCACCGTGATACGCGCTTCCCGCCCCAATTTTTTACTGCTCGCACCCCTGTGCGCCGGACTTGGTGTCGCACTGGCCTGGCAGCAATCCGAGACGCCGGCTCTCTTACACACTCTGCTGGTATTGATCGGGGCCATTCTTGCCCACGCCGCCGTCAATTTGCTGAACGAGTACGACGATTTCACCTCCGGGCTGGATCATCTCACCTGCCGCACCCCGTTCTCAGGCGGCAGCGGCGCCCTGCCGGAAACACCGGCCGCAGCCCGGGGCGTATTGATCGCCGGCCTGGGCACACTGGCACTGGTGATCGCCATCGGCGTTTACTTCCTCTGGCTTAGAGGACTACCCATGTTCCTGCTGGGCGCGGCCGGAATCCTGCTGGTACTGACCTACACCCGCTGGATTACCCGCTCGCCGCTGTTCTGCCTGCTGGCACCGGGGCTGGGGTTCGGGCCGGTCATGGTACTGGGGTCGGTCATCGCGCTGGGCGCTCGGCTGGACATCACCGCACTGGCGGTAGCCGCAGTAGCTCTATTGCTGGTCAGCGAGCTGCTGCTGATTAACCAAATCCCCGATGCCGAGGCCGACCGGCAAGTGGGCCGCCGGCATCTGGTGATCACCCTGGGCCCGGAACGGGCCAGTTATCTGGTCGGAACCCTGCTACTGGGTGGTTACGGGCTGGTTGCCGGCGGCGCCGCTCTGGGTCTTTTGTCGGCCTGGAGCCTGCTGGCGCTGCTGCCCCTGCCAGCCGCCTGGTGGGTCAGCCGGCAGTTGCCGTCAGCGCTGAACCACCCCGCGAGGTTAAACCGGGTACTGGGCGTCAACGTGGCCGTAGTGCTGGCCACGCTTGCCCTGCTGATCGTCGGCCTCAGTCTCTGAGGCGGAAGACCGCCACCCGGGATTTCAGCTGCTCGGCCAGTACTGCCAGGTCGTGGCTTGAGCCGGCCACCTGCTCCGAACCGGCGGAGGTTTCGATGGTGGCGTCATGAATACGGGCGATGTTGCGGTTCACCTCTTCGGCTACCGAACTCTGCTCCTCCGCTGCGCTGGCGATCTGGGCGTTCATATCGTTCACCGCCGACATTTCCTCACGAATGCGGCCCAGGGCATCCTCAGCCTCGGTGGTTTTCTCCACGGTATCCCGCGCCAGCTCACGGCTGCTTTCCATCTCATACGAGGCCACACCGGCACCGGATTGCAGCTGACCAATCATGTCCTGAATCTCACGGGTGGATTCCTGGGTGCGAGACGCCAGTGAGCGTACCTCATCCGCCACCACGGCAAAGCCTCTGCCATGGGTACCGGCACGGGCCGCTTCAATGGCGGCGTTCAGCGCCAGCAGGTTGGTCTGCTCGGCAATGCCGTTAATCACTTCGATGATCTTCTCGATGTTGGCACTGTCTTCAGACACCCGGTTGACCGAATTGGCGGCTTCTTCCAGCTTGTCGGCCAGGCCGGTGATGGAAGCTGCCGTTTCACCCACCACCCGGTTACCGGTCTCCACCTCGCCATCGGCCTTGCTGGTTTCACTTGCAACCACTGCCACTTTCACCGATGGTTAAACGTATTCCCGTTACTTTTTCGTCGTGCCAGGGAGGTACCTCATGAGTGTTCTGTTCCTCGTTATCAGCGCATTGCTGCTGATCTACCTCAATATCGGCGGCAAAGCGGCAGCTGTGGTGCTGTCCATTGCCACCTTGCTGGGTGTGGCCCAGGACGGCTGGCATATCGTCAGTTTTCTGGTCGGTGGCGTGCTGTTGGCGCTGGCATTGCTAGTGGTATTACCCGGCGACCTGCGCCTGGACAAACTCAGCCGCCCATTGCTGTGCTGGGTACGCAGCCGCCTGCCCAAACTCTCGGACACCGAACGCGAGGCCCTCAATTCCGGCTCGGTGGACTGGGACGGCGAGCTGTTCTCCGGCAAGCCGGACTGGAACAAGTTGATGGATTACCAGCCGGCACACCTGACCAGCGAAGAACAGGCCTTCCTGGACGGCCCGGTGGAAGAGCTGTGCCGGATGCTGGATGACTGGCAAATCACCCATGAAGACTACGACCTGCCGGAAAAGGTCTGGCAGTTCATCCGGGAAAACGGTTTCTTCGGCCTGGTGATTCCCAAAGAAGACGGCGGTAAAGGCTTCTCCAACACCGCCCATTCCGAAATCGTGATGAAAATCTCCACCCGCAGCGTATCGGCCGCCGTCACTGTGATGGTGCCCAACTCCCTGGGCCCCGGCGAGCTGTTGATGCACTACGGCACCGGTGAGCAAAAGGAACACTATCTGCCGCGCCTGGCCGGTGGCCAGGAGATCCCCTGCTTTGCCCTGACCTCCCCGGTGGCAGGCTCTGACGCTGGCGCCATCCCGGACAAGGGCATCGTCTGCAAGGGCGAATGGAACGGCAAAGAAGTGCTGGGCCTGAAAGTCACCTGGAACAAGCGTTACATCACCCTGGCCCCTGTGGCCACGCTGATCGGTCTGGCCATCAAGGTGTATGACCCGGAACACATGCTGGGCGAACAGGAAGAAATTGGCGTGACCTGCGTGCTGGTGCCACGAGACACCGACGGTGTACACGCCGGCGCCCGCCACCTGCCCATGAACACCGTATTCATGAACGGCCCGACCTGGGGCGAGGAAGTGTTCATCCCCATGGAACAGGTGATCGGCGGCCAGGACATGCTGGGTAAGGGCTGGAAAATGCTGCTCGAATGCCTGTCTATCGGCCGCTCCATTTCCCTGCCGGCGCTTGGCACCGGTGCCGGCAAACTGGCCAGCCTGGCCACCGGCTCCTACGCCTATACCCGCGAGCAGTTCGGCCGCTCCATCAGCCAGTTTGAAGGCGTTCAGGAAGCCCTCGAACCCATCGCTGGCTACACCTACATGATGGACTCCGCGCGCCTGCTGACCACCGGCATGCTGGACCGGGGCGTGCGCCCGTCCGTGCCGTCGGCGGTGCTGAAATACCGCAACACCGATCTGATGCGCGAAGTCATCAACAACGCCATGGACGTGGTAGCCGGCCGGGGCGTGATCACCGGCCCGCGCAACTTCCTGGCCCGGGCCTACCAGGCGGTGCCCATTGACCTCACCGTGGAAGGCGCCAACCTCCTGACCCGCAGCCTGATGATCTTCGGTCAGGGCGCGATCCGTTGCCATCCGTACGTGTTGAAAGAGCTGGCGGCCAAGGACAACGACGATATTCGCGCCTTCGACAAGGCCTTCTTTGGCCATGCCGGGCTGATCTTCGGCAACGCTGCCCGTGCCTTCACCCAGGCGTTGGGTCTGGGTAAGGCGGATGTGCCGTTTGACAGTGCCTCGCGCAAATACGCGCAGGCGGTGGCCCGCTTCAGTGCAGCCTTCGGCCTGTGCTCCGATGCCGCCATGACCACCCTGGGCAGCGAGCTAAAAATGCGCGAGCTGATTTCCGCGCGCCTGGGCGACATGCTCTCGAACCTGTACCTGGCCTCCATGGTCCTGAAAAACTGGTACGAAACCCAGCCGGTGGGTGGTGAAAAAGAGCTGATGCAATACAGCCTGGCGCTGTTGCTGCACAGGACCGAACAGGCATTGGACGAGTTCCTGCGCAATCTGCCCAATCGGGCGGTGGCCATGAGCCTGCGGGCCATCACCCTGCCGCTGGGTCGTCGCTGGGGTGCGCCGGACGATGAGCTGGCCCGCCAGCTGGCGCGTTCCATCTCCACCGATACACCGCTGCGCCACAAGCTGATTGCCAGTATCTGGACTACCGACAGCGAGGGTACGGTGGAAAACCCGGTGGCCCGCTACAATGGTCTGCTGAAAGACTATGACAAGGCAGAAGCCCTGTACCGCAAGGTCAACAAGGCCTACGCCAAGGGCGAGCTACCGGCCACCGCGCTGCATCCCGAAGAACGCTTCGAGGCAGCCCTGCAGGCGGGTATCTACAGCAAGGAGGAAGCCGATTTCATGCGCCAGTACGAACAGGTGGTGCTGGAAATGCTGACCGTCGACGATTTCTCCTTTGATGCCTTTGCCCGCAACCCCGAGGCAGTCACGCTTCACAATACGGACTGACTCCCATGTGGCTGTCTGTCGTTGCCGTTAGTGTTGGCGCCATCATTGGCGCCAACCTGCGTTGGGGGCTGGGGCTCTGGTTGAACGCCAGCTACCATGCGGTGCCCTGGGGCACGCTGGTTGCCAACCTGGGTGGCGGCTGGCTGGTGGGGTTGCTGATGGCATTTTTCACCCAGACCAGTGCGCTGGCGCCCGAGTGGCGACTGTTTGCCATCACCGGGTTGTGTGGAGCGCTGACCACGTTTTCCACCTTCTCCCTGGAAATGTTTGCTGCCCTGCAGGAGGGTAAATGGGGGGTGGCGCTGGTGGGCATTCTGGCCCATGTTCTGGGCTCCATCCTGATGACCTTTGCCGGTTTTTACACCTTTACGCTGTTGCGTCTTTAAAGCCCGTTGTTGGTGTTTTCCCTGCACCGGAAAAGGGCGCTCAACTCTGTGTATCTTTACCTATAAAATTTCTTGAAATTATTCTTGGCAAGCCCGGGGTTCTTGAGTAGAGTGGATCTCGTAGGAAAGATAAGTAAAGCAGTTCATGAATAAGACGTACCTCCGCTGTTAGTAGTGCCGTCCTGTTTTTGATCCCGCGAGTTCTGTTTTTCCGTAAAACGCTGACCAGCACCAAAAAGGTTTCTGGCGGCAGAAAAAATG
>JABXHG010000136.1 GCA_013393545.1 Alteromonadaceae bacterium
GTGCCTGTCGCCGGGACCGAAATGGGTTAGGGCCCTTTACGGGGTCTGCATTTTAAAGGAACCGTACCAGGTTGCGTAGTTTGAACTGATAATCCCCTTCTTCAGTTCCTGGACGGAACTTGACCTCTTTGACCTGCGTCTGCTTCTGCTTTTTCTTGGCAGCCGCCTTGGCCTTTTTCTCTTCGAAGATCTTCTTGCCGTAGTCCATTATCTTACAGACGACCGGATCGGAATCCGTAACCTGAACCAGGTCAAGAGACGCTTCTTCAGCTTTTGCAAGCGCTTCCGCAATGGGAACAATCCCCACCTGCTCGCCTTCGGCGTCGATTAGGCGGACTTCAGTTGCGTCAATATTGTTATTGATGGGCGCTTTAGGTGTACGCCCACCCCGATTGGCTCGCTGTTTGATAGTCAGATCTCCGTTTAGTTTCTACCTTTGCGTTCGACGTCTTGCTTCAACAATTGCTCGAATTCGTCGACCGACATGGTTCCCAGGTCTTCGCCCTTGCGCGTCCTTACGGCAACGGCGTTGTTTTCGATTTCTTTATCGCCAACAACGACCAGATACGGAACCTTGTTAAGAGTATGCTCGCGAATTTTAAAGCCGATCTTCTCGTTTCTCAAGTCAGCATTAACCCGATATCCCACTGATTCGAGTTTTTCTGCCAGATTACGGCAATAATCGGCCTGGTTATCCGTGATATTCAGTACCGCCACTTGGGTCGGTGCCAGCCAGGTCGGGAACGCGCCTTCGTATTCTTCGATCAGAATACCGATAAAGCGCTCGAACGAACCCAGCACCGCCCGGTGCAGCATCACCGGTGTCTTACGCTCGGAGTGGTCGTCCACATACTGCGCACCCAGGCGACCCGGCATGGAAAAGTCTACCTGCACGGTACCACACTGCCATACACGGCCGATACAGTCCTTCAGGGAGAACTCGATTTTCGGGCCATAGAAGGCACCCTCGCCCGGCAGCAGCTCCCAGTCCACGCCTTCGCGGTTAAGCGCCTGCTCCAGTGCCGCTTCGGCCTTGTCCCAGACTTCATCCGAACCCACTCGTTTTTCCGGACGGGTGGACAGCTTGTACTGGATGTTATTGAAACCGAAATCCGCGTAGATTTCGTGCAGCATGTTGATAAACGACGAAACCTCTTCCTGAATCGAGTCTTCTTCACAGAATATGTGGGCGTCGTCCTGGGTAAAGCCACGCACCCGCATCAGACCGTGCAAGGCACCGGACGCCTCATTACGGTGGCAGGAACCGAATTCCGCCAGCCGCAGGGGCAGATCCTTGTAGCTCTTCAGACCCTGATTGAAAACCTGTACGTGGCACGGGCAGTTCATGGGCTTGATGGCGTAATCGTGCTTCTCGGACTCGGTGGTAAACATGTCGTCCTTGAACTTGTCCCAATGCCCGGACTTTTCCCAGAGCGTGCGGGACACCACCTGCGGCGTCTTGATTTCCTGGTAGCCGTGCTTGCGCTGCTGAGCGCGCATGTACTGCTCCACTTCCTGGTACAGCGACCAGCCATCCGTGTGCCAGAACACCATACCCGGCGCTTCTTCCTGCATGTGGAACAGCCCCAGCTTCTTGCCCACCTTGCGGTGGTCACGCTTTTCGGCTTCTTCCAGGCGGTGCAGGTAGGCTTTCAGATCCTTCTTGTTACCCCAGGCGGTGCCGTAGATACGCTGCAGCTGTTCGTTGTTGTGGTCACCACGCCAGAAGGCGCCGGCCACTTTGGTCAGCTTGAAGGCCTTGAGTTTGCCGGTGCTGGGCACGTGCGGGCCACGACACAGATCGATAAACTCGCCCTGCTTGTAGAACGACAGGTCTTCGTCACCCGGAATGTCCTGGATGATCTGGACCTTGTATTCCTCGCCCATGTCCTCGAACAGCTTGATCGCTTCGTCCCGGGACATGATCGAACGGGATACCGGCAGATCCTGCTTGGAAAGCTCGTTCATGCGCTTTTCAATGCGAGCCAGGTCCTCGTTAGTAAACGGACGCTCGTATTTGAAGTCGTAGTAGAAGCCGTTTTCAATCACCGGGCCAATGGTCACCTGGGCACCCGAAAACAACTCCTGGACCGCCATGGCCATCAAGTGGGCGGTCGAGTGACGGATGATATCCACACCCTCTTCATCACGATCGGTCACGATTGCCAAATCGGCATCGTTGTCGATCAGATAACTGGTATCCACCAGTTTGCCATTCACCTTGCCGGCCAGAGAGGCCTTGGCCAGGCCGGCGCCGATATCGGCCGCCACATCGTGAACGGTGACGGGCTCGGAAAAACTGCGATGGCTGCCATCGGGCAGAGTTACTACGGGCATGGATATCTCCTCGATGCTTCTCAGCGGTGATCTATACCAGAGATCACTTGGTTAATAGCGCTGCGACACAAACCGAGCGCCAGAGTGCCAGCGAGTCTAACAGAAAAAAGCCCGGCGGCAAGCCGGGCTTTTACGGACGGGAACAGGGCCCGAATCAGGCAGTTGCGGCTAGAGCATCCTGCCGCTTTTTACGCCGCAGCTGGCCAAAGGCCAACAGCACCAACAACACCAGCGCCGGAATAATCATGATTTCTTTCGGCGGCCGGTCTTTCTCTATCTGGACCTTGTCGAGGGTCCAGCCGAAACCGATACCGGCCTGCTCGGCAATACTGCCAAAGCTGACGAAATCCACCATCATCTGATCGCCCATGGGCGACACTTCAAGCCCTGCTTGTGCCAGACGCTGCTGCGGTGTATCCGCCGCCGGTAGTGGCAGGCGCAGGTACTTCGAAGATTCGGTGCCATCAATGGTCATGCCGGATGCCTGGATAATAATCGGCTGATCCGCCGGCACGTTCTCCACATGCTGGTAAATCTCGGTGGCCGGCCGGTCTTCGGTAGGCGGATAGACCATATCCCACCAGAACCCCGGCCGGAACAGGGTGAAGGTAATCAGTAACAGCAATACCGTTTCCCACCAGCGGGTTTTGGTGAACCAGTAGCCCTGGGTGGCCGCCGAGAAAACCAGCATGGCGATGACCGCACTGAAGATGGTTACCAGCAAGTCCACCCAGCCGGTCAGCCCAATCAGCAACAGCTGGGTGTTGAAGATGAACATGAACGGCAGAATCGCGGTGCGGATATCGTAGGTAAAGCCCTGCACACCGGTTCGGATCGGGTCCGCCCCGGAAATAGCTGCCGCCGCATAGGCGGCCAGCCCCACCGGTGGCGTGTCATCCGCCAGTATCCCGAAATAGAACACAAACAGATGCACGGCAATCAGCGGCACCAGAAGGCCGTTTTCCGCCCCCAGGGTCACGATGACCGGCGCCATCAGGGTCGACACCACAATGTAATTGGCGGTGGTGGGCAGCCCCAGGCCCAGGATCAGACTGATGATGGCGGTGAAGATCAGCATCAGCAGGATGTTGCCGCCAGAGATCACCTCCACGAACTGGGTCATGACCAGCCCGATGCCGGTCAGCGTGACTGTACCCACAACAATGCCGGCGGTGGCGGTGGCCACGCCGATGCCCACCATGTTGCGGGCACCAGTCGCCAGCGAGTGGAAGAGGTCCGCAATACCACCGGTCAATTCACCGGCCAGGTGACCGTGTTTCAGGAAGAATGCCTTTAGTGGGCGCTGGGTAATCACGATAAAGATCATGAAGGCGGTGGCCCAGAATGCCGACAATTGAGGAGAAAAACGCTCAACCGTCAGACACCACACCAGCACCACCACCGGCAAAAGGAAGTACAACCCGGATTTGACGGTAGGGCCAACTTCCGGTAGTTCTCCCATTTCCTTTGACGGGTCATCTTCTTCCAGAGGCGGGAAAAGAGTGGCGTACCAGACCAACCCCACATATATGAGAACCAACAACGGCGCCAACACCCACATGGCGGCATCACCGAAGATCTGCTTGATCCAGCCGATGCCGCAATAAACGGCAAACGTAAGGACACTCAAACCAATCAACAGAACAACCCAGGTCAGCATCCGCTGGGCGAGTGTCGGCTTGTTCAGGCGTTCGATACCCTGCATATTCAGTTTGCAGGCTTCCAGATGAACGATATAAATCAAAGCCACGTAGGAAATCATCGCCGGCAGGATGGCGTGCTTGATCACCTCCAGGTAGGAAATGCCCACATACTCCACCATGAGAAACGCCGCAGCACCCATGATCGGTGGCGTCAGCTGACCATTGGTGGAAGCGGCAACTTCCACTGCACCGGCCTTGGTGGCCGGAAAGCCTACGCGTTTCATCAGCGGAATGGTAAAGGTGCCCGTGGTCACCACATTGGCGATAGAAGAACCAGAGATCACGCCGCTGAGACCACTGGAAACCACCGCAGCCTTGGCCGGGCCGCCTCGCATATGGCCAAGCATGGAGTAGGCCATCTTGATGAAATAGTTACCTGCCCCGGCCCGCTCAAGCAGCGCACCGAACAACACAAACAGGAAGACAAAGCTGGTAGAGACCCCCAGGGCCACACCAAACACGCCTTCGGTACCCAACCACTGATGCGAAGCCAGTTTGCTGAGACTCACACCCTTGTGGGAAATCACATCCGGCATATAAGGACCGGCCAGTGAATAGGTGATAAAGACCGCCGCGACAATGGTCAGTGGTAAACCCAAGGCACGACGGGTTGCTTCCAGCAGCAACGCCAAGCCACCCAATGCAACCCAGAGATCCTGAGTAATTGGCGCACCGGGGCGTGTTGCCAGCTGGTCATAGAAAACAAACAGATAAGACGCCGCAAACGCAGCCGCCAACGCCAGCACCCAGTCATAAACGGGCACTTTGGTACTGTGCTTCCCCTTGATCATGGGGAAGGCCGAATAGGCCAGAAAAACGGCAAACGCGAGATGGATGGAGCGCGCTTCCGTGGAATTGAAAATGCCGAAATTAAAAATAAACGGCAGAGGTGAGGCAATCCAGAGCTGGAACAGAGACCAGCACACCGGAACAATAAACAGCAAAACCGCCGAAGGTCCGGTCAGCGCCCTGCCTCCGGTTTCTGTCTGCAAAACCTGATCGACTTTCAGGGCATCAACGCTTTCCCGGGCATCGGGGTCTTTTTTTGGCATAAAACGTTCCTGCGCAAGGACATTACCCGAATGAAGCCGACGGAATGGGCCAGGGCCCACCCGCCGGAGAGGCTGATCAGTCGATCAGGCCTGCTTCACGATAGTACTTCTCTGCGCCCGGGTGCAGAGGCGCACTCAGGGCATCGGAGACCATCTCTTCCTTTTCCAGAACGCTGAAAGCCGGATGCAGGCGTTTGAAGTTGTCGAAATTTTCAAACACTGCTTTCACCACCTGATAAACCACTTCATCGGGCACATCGGTGGAGGACACGAAGGTGGCAGCCACACCGAAGGTGGTTACGTCTTCGTCAGAACCACGATACATGCCACCCGGAATCACAGCTTTACGGTAGTACGGGTTGTCGTCGATCAGCGTTTGGGTGGCTTCGTTATCAACGTTCACCAGTACGCTGTCGCAAGAGGTGGTGGCTTCCTTGATGGCACCGGAGGGGTGGCCAACGGTGTAGAAGAAAGCATCGATGTTACCGTCACACAGGGCCTGGGACTGCTCCGCCGCCTTGATTTCGGCTGCCAGAGAGAACTTGTCCATGGTCCAGCCCATCTCGTCCATCAGCACTTCAGCGGTAGCCCGTTGACCGGAGCCCGGGTTACCCACGGACACCCGCTTGCCTTCCAGGTCTTCGAAGTTCTTGATGCCCGATTCCTTGCTGGCCACAACGGTAAACGGCTCCGGGTGCAGGGAGAAAACCGCACGCAGGTCTTCGTTGGCGCCACCGTCCTCAAACTGACTAGTGCCGTTGTAGGCGTGGTACTGCCAGTCAGACTGGGCAACCGCCAGATCCAGTTCGCCCTGGCGAATGGCGTTCAGGTTGTACACCGAACCACCGGTGCTTTCGACCGAGCAGCGGATACCGTGGTCTTTACGATCCATGTTGACCAGGCGACAGATCGCACCACCTGCCGGGTAGTAAACACCGGTAACACCGCCCGTACCGATGGTAACGAAGCGCTGCTCCTGAGCAGAAACCGTGGTAGAGGCAGCACCAAGGCTGACAGCCGCGGCAACGGCCAATACGGAGGATTTGAGTTTCATTGTCATGTTGTGCTCTTCCTTATTATTGCTCGTTGTTTTGCATGCCCGGACGCATCGCGGACAAACATCCGGTTCGCTTTAGAACATAGAACACTTCCAGCCATAAATAAAGCTGGCATTCACCCCCTAACCAGCTGACATGACAGCAAAAAGCAACACCGCCCCGCCATTCCGCAAAGAACGGCGGGGCAGGCCGGACTCAGTCCGCCAGGCTCTTGTACACCACCTCATAAACATCTTTCGACAGCCCCTCTTTGTCACGGATGCTCTCCAGCGCCGCCTGCATCTGCCTGCCGTAGCCGGGGGCAAATTTCCTCCAGCGTGTCAGTGGCGTGACCAGGCGCGCCGCAATTTGCGGGTTGCTGTCATCCAGGCGACGCACCACGTCCGCCAGGAAGCCGTAACCACTGCCATCCGGGTTGTGGAAGGCAGGCAGATTCTGGCCGGCAAAGGCTCCCACCACCGAGCGCACCTTGTTGGGGTTCTTCCAGTCAAAGGCGCTATGCTCCAGCAAGTGGCGAATATGCGGCAACTGCCCCATCTTGAAGCTGGCTGCCTGCACGGAGAACCACATTTCGACCACTTGCGGGTCATTTTGGAAGCGCTCGTAGAAGGCATCAAGCGCCTCGGTGCGCTCCTTGTCAAAGCCGGAGTTCACCAGCGCCCGCAGGGCACCCAGGCGGTCTGTCATGTTATCGGCCTGCTCGAATTGCGCCTTGGCCAGGGCCAGAGCATCGGCATCGCCAATGTGCAACAACCAGCCCAGAGCCGTGTTGCGCAGACTGCGAGCGGCAATGGCGGAAGGTGTCAGCTGATAATCGCCGGCCTGGTGATTGCGGTGGTAACAGGCCAGCAACTCTTCGCGCAGAGACACCGCCAGGTGCTGAAGCACCCGCTCACGGGCATGGTGAATCGCCGGCACATCGGCCTCTTCCGCCAACTCCACCAGATAATTTTCCGAAGGCAGCTGCAACATCTTTGCCACCAGCGCCTGGTCCAGCGATGTGTCGTTCAGCAACGTGCGATAAGCATCCACCAGGCGCGAATCAATCTCCGTGCCGTCGTCCTCGCCCACCAGAGATTCGATCACATCGATGGCCAGCTTTTGGCCAGCATCCCAGCGGTTGAAGCCATCGGTGTCGTGGCTCATCAAAAACAGCAACTGTTCACGGCTGAAGGGGTAGCGCACACGAACCGGCGCGGAAAAATCCCTCAACAATGACGGTACGGGAGCTTCCTGAATGCCATGAAATTCGAAGGTCTGTTCCGCTTCGGTAATCTCCAGCACACGCTCGGTTGGTGCACTGAGCTCGTCCGGCGTCAGCGCCAGTGGCAGGGCCTGGCCACGGGTATCCAATAGCCCCATGGCAAAGGGAATATGCTGAGGCTTCTTGTTGCTCTGGCCCGGTGTATCCGGCAAATTCTGGCGGATAGTCAGGCGATAAACGCCCTGCTCCGCATCGTGCTCGTCCTCAACCGTAAGTACCGGCGTGCCGGCCTGTTCGTACCACAGGCGGAACTGCCCAAGATCACGGCCGGAGGCGTCTTCCATGGCTTTGACGAAGTCATCGGTGGTCACCGCCTGGCCGTCGTGGCGCTCGAAGTAAAGATCACTGCCTTTACGTAACAGCTCCGGCCCCAGCAGGTTATGAATCATGCGCACCACTTCTTCCCCTTTTTCATAAATGGTCAGGGTGTAGAAGTTGGAGATTTCCATGTAGGACGCCGGGCGCACCGGATGCGCCATGGGGCCGGCATCCTCGGCAAACTGGGCGGTACGCAAAAGTGTGGCGTCTTCGATGCGCTTGACCGTGGGCGAGCCCACATCGGCGGAGAACTGGGCGTCACGGAACACCGTGAAGCCCTCCTTCAGGCTCAGCTGGAACCAGTCCCGGCAGGTTACCCGGTTGCCGGACCAGTTATGGAAATACTCGTGGGCGACAATCGCCTCGATGCGCTGGAAAGTGGCATCGGTAGCCGTGTCCTGGCTGGCCAGCACGCAGGAGGAGTTGACGATGTTCAGGCCCTTGTTTTCCATGGCGCCCATGTTGAAATCATCCACGGCCACGATCATGAAAATATCCAGGTCGTACTCCCGGCCATAGACGTCTTCGTCCCAACGCATGGAGCGTTTCAGGGCATCCATGGCGAAGTCACACTTCTCGGCGTTGCGCGGCTCCACGTACATGCGCAGATCTATGTCACGACCCGAGCAGGTGGTGAAGCTGTCGCGTTTCTCCGTCAGATCCCCGGCCACCAGGGCAAACAGGTAAGCCGGCTTGGGGAACGGATCTTCCCAGGTGACGAAATGGCGACCGTCTTCCAGCTCGCCCTGCTCCACCGGATTGCCATTGGACAACAACACCGGGTAGCTCTGCTTGTCGGCTTCAATGCGGGTGCGGAACCGGGCCATAACGTCCGGGCGGTCCGGGTAATAGGTGATGCAGCGGAACCCTTCGGCCTCGCATTGGGTACAGAACATGCCCGAAGACTTGTACAGGCCTTCCAAGCGGGTATTGTTCTGTGGCTCGATCCAGGTGATCACTGCCAACTCAAACTGGCCGGGCACATCGGCAATCAACAGCTTGCCGTCAGCCTCTTCATACGCATCCGGGGCGAGCGTCTGGCCATCCAGGGCTACGGATTCCAGAGTCAGGCTGTCTCCATCCAGCTCCAGTCGCTGGCCCGGCGCCCGGGATTCGGGGTTGCGACGCACAGTGAGCGTACTGTGCACCCGTGCGCCGTCTTCAAACAATTCGAAACGCAGGTCGATCTGGTCAACCAGATACGCCGGCACCTGGTACTCACTCAGATAGATGGTTTGGGGCTGATCGGTTCGCATTGATTCTCTCCAGATTGCATTAGCCGGGGCTGGTGAACAGTTAATCCAATACCCGGAACCGGACTTCATAGCCGGTAAATTTTCGGATGTTGATCACGCCGGTATCAAGAATCAGGTACTGGCCCTTGATCCCCTCAAGACGGCCTTCCACTTCCGGCGTTTTGTCGAGATTGTGGCTGGTGACTTTGGCGGGCCACACCTGCACCGGGTAACTCAGCGGCAGCGGCGTTTCATCCACGGCACGCAGGCTGTCGGAACCGTGCTGCTCGCGCAGCTGCTCAAGATCCTCAGCGATCAGTGAAAGGATACGCTCGCGCTCGGCGGCCAGATCCAGCTCGGGCACATCACCCTTGAGCATGGCGCGCCAGTTGGTACGATCGTTTACGTGGGGCTTGCAGGCCACTTCCACCAGGCCGGCCAGGTAGCGGGTGGATACCCTGAGCATGGGAATGGCTTCCACCGCGCCCTGGTCAATCCAGCGGGTGGGCACCTGGGTGCCACGGGTTATGCCAACTTTCAGGCCGCTGGAATTGGCCAGATAGACCACATGCTCCACCATGCAGTTGCGCTCGCCCCACTCCGGCTCGCGGCAGGTACCCAGGTGATAATGGCATTTCTCCGGACTCATGATGCAGCTGTCGCAGGCCGCCAGCTTGCGAAAACAGGGATAGCAGTAACCCTGGTTGAAGCTTTTTTTGGTTTTCCGGTCGCAATGAATGCAACGGATCACACCCTCAAACTCCAGCCTGATCCGGCGCCCGAGCAACTCGTTCACGGCGATGCGCTCATCGCCCACCGCCAACTGGTAACTGACCGGCGTTTCCGGCCCGGCCGGCATTTTGCGCAACCGGCCGATCACATTCAGGGAATCGCTCAAACCTTGACCTCGGTAAACTGGCCGGAATCGGCGTCCGGCTTTTTCTTGCCCAGGTCAACGGTCGGGTCACAAGCAGTGCCGGTTTTTTCGCCCCGATCGATGAAGCCCGTGCGCTGCTCTTCGGGAATGTTGTGCTTGTTTTCGTAGTAAATCACCGCTTCCAGGGTAATTTCCCGCTGCTCCGGCGACATCGCGCGACCATCCGGCCATTTGCCGAGTTCCAGGGAGCGTTTCAGGTTCTGGTAAACGGTCGGATCCAGCCGCTCAATCAACTGTTCATAGGTCATACTTTTCTCCTGAAAAAATATTCACTTTTAAAACGGCAAATCCGTTTGACAAACATTAATGATAACAATTATCATTATCTCACCAAATGACAACGGTCGTTCATTTGGTCTCTCTCATCAGGAGCTTTCAAGCTCTCTTTATAGCCTCACCTTTTGGTGGGGCTTTTTTTATGCCCGCCGCCGAGGCACTGGCAGAAAAGCCGCGCAGGCCAGCCCGGCCAGGAAACCACCCAGATGTGCTTCATTGGCCATACGGCCCAGCCCCAGGGTCTCAGGCAAAGGCGTATAGCCCAACACCAGCCAGACCAGCGCGAAGGTGACCAGCGCCGGCGGAAACTGAAACCGGGGCCAGCGGCGCTGACTCAGCCAGCAATACGCCAGCACACCATAAACCACGCCGGACAGCCCCCCGAAAAGCGGGCCGGCCACCAGGTACTGGAACACGTTGGACACCAGACTGGCGACCACGAACAGCACCAGCAAGCGGGCCCGGCCATCCATCCATTCAACCTGGCTACCCAGGAACCACAGCATCACCGAATTGAAAATCAGATGTGTCCAGCTGAAATGCAGAAAATCCGGACTGATCAGGCGCCACACCTGGCCACCGGACAGGGTCGCGAGCACGGCTTCAAGCCGACCCCCAAAGCTGTTGAAAGCCTCCCAGGGAAAGGCGCGCGGGTCCACCAGCATCAGGGACGCGGCCACGGAGTTCTGCCCCATGCCGGTCAGCCAGACCGTGATCAAAGCGATGGCAATACATCCTGCCACCGCCGGTGCGTGGCCGGGCGAGGGTTGCCAGCGGCCATTGGGAGTAATCGGGGAAGACGGTCGTGTTTGCAAGCGTACCTCTCGGCTCGGGCGCGGGTCAGCGCGCGATACTGTCTTCGGTGGCGGGGGCATCCGGGCGTTCGGGCTTGTCCACATCAATCCAGACGAACTTGTCCCGGGACAACACCTGCTCGCCGTCCATGCGATACGCCACCATTTTGTCGTTTTTCACCGCACTGTAATCAATGCAGGCTACATTGTGTTTCAATGGCGCTGGCTGGCCTTCCATCCAGTAATGGCCGACAAATACCGGCGGCGCTTCGGGCGGATAAAACAGCAGCTGCTGACGCTCATGATCGTTCAATTCCCGGCGCGCCACCTCCGGTGGCAAGGGATCGGGCTGGAACACCACATCGGCGTAGGTGCGCGGGTTCTCCGACCAGAATTTGGTACGGAAAAACTCCCGCACGTACCCATCTGCGCCGGTAATGCTCATCCCCTCGGGCAGCTTTAGGTCAGTACCGCGCAACAGCGTATCCATGACCTGCCCGGCAAACGATTCGAGTGCTGCCGAGGCATGCAGAAATTCTTCGTCCATCCGGCCATCCGGGTGAATCTGCCGGAATTTGTCAATCAACTCCTGATCCCAGCAGGCGTGCACTACCCGGAAGTCCTCTTCCTCAATAAACAGCGGGATGGTGTAGAACCAGTCGAGAAATTCGTTCCACTCATGGGGATAAGGATCAAACTGCTCGAGGGTTTCGCGAATCAAACGGTCGTGACGGTCGTTGTGCTCACGCAGGAAGGTCTTGCCGCTGCCCGGGCGGGCCCGGGTACAGTAGCCCATGGCATTGTATTCATGGTTGCCCATGACGATACGGGCCGAACCATGCTCGACCATATCCCGTACCAGATGCAGAGCTTCACGAATATGCGGCCCGCGGTCGATGATGTCACCAATGAAAATAGCCTGGCGCTGCGGGTGCCGGTATACCCCGTTGAGTTTGCGGTAACCCATTTGCTGCAACAGCAACTCCAGGGTATGGGCGCAACCGTGAATGTCTCCGATAATGTCGAAGCCACGGCTCTGTTTTGACGTTTTTACCACCATAATCAGCTCGCTGCGATTTCGCTTGCCCAGCCCAGCTTGTCACGGCATGTGGCATAAAAATTGTGATCCGTCGGATGAATCAGACGAATCTTGAAGGGCTTTTTCGATATACGAATGATATCGCCTGGCGCGCAGGCAATGTTCATCTGGCCGTCGAAACTGATCTGCGGGTAGGTTTCATTGGTATCGGCGACCACCAGCTTGATCTCGCTTTTGCCGTCCACCACGATCGGCCGGCTACTGAGGGTATGGGGGAACATGGGCACCAGAGCAATGGCATCCAGCTTGGGGTGCATGATTGGCCCGCCCGCCGACAAAGAATAAGCCGTGGAGCCGGTGGGCGTGGACACAATCAGCCCGTCCGAGCGCTGGCTGTAGACAAAATGGCCATCAATGTAGAGATCAAACCCGATCATTCGGGTGGATTTTCCCGGGTGCAGCACTACGTCGTTCAGCGCCGAACCAAAGCCCAGAGGCTGGCCGTTACGCTCCACATGGCCGTCCAGCAAGAAGCGGGACTCCTCCATGTACTTGCCTTCCAGCACTTCCGCCAGTCGTTCTTCCAGATCCGACGGGGAGATGTCGGTCAGAAAGCCCAGCCGGCCGCGGTTCACCCCGAGAATGGGAATTTTGGACTTGGCCAGTTCGCGGGCGGCCCCCAGCAGGCTGCCGTCGCCGCCCACCACAATCACCAGGTCACAGATTTCGCCCAGCAGTTTTTTGCTGGCCACTTGCAACCCGTGGCCGGGAATCATGGTGGCGGTGTCTTCTTCAAGGATGACGTGGTAGTCGTGGGCTGTCAGGTACTGCTTGAGTTGCCGCAGCGACTCCACCACCTTGACGCTGCCCATGCGCCCGACAATGCCGATATTCCTGAACTGGTCCATGCGTTATCCCGTGCTCTCTGTGTGAAAGGGCCTTGGCCACGCCAAGCCTGTACGATGACGAAAGGATACCAGTTTAACGAAACTCGGGCAGATTCTGAAAAGCTATGAGGGCGGCTGTTGATGCTTTTCGCAACGGTTGTCGATGCCGGGGCGGAACTCCGAAGGCTGAGACACCCGCATAATGGGCTCACCACAAACGTTTCCGTCCTTGCCGATGTGCTGGCACAGGGGCTGCTCGTAATGCTCCAGCCATTGATGATAAGCCGGCTCGTTCAGGCCGCAGCGCTCCGCCGCGTAGGCCACGGGGTTGCGGAAATAGTCATCAATATCGGCGTAGGGCAGCGTCAGGTGGCCGGTGCCGGGATGATAGGCCACCAGGAAGACCGACTGTTTTTTCAGATGATCCATCAGCGCGTTTTCAGTCGGCTCCTGATGTTTCAGCTCGCGGTTTTCCGCCTCCATCGCGGCCAGACCCTCGTATCTCAGCGCCAGCTCCCGCTGTTTGCGCTCCAGCTGTTCACGCAGCAGCACCAGCTCGGCATTCGTCGCCGCTGCCTGCTCTTCGGTTCCGGAAGCTGCCTCCGGTGCGGGTGTTTCGGCCAGTGCTTCCTGCATGGCAAGGTACTGCTTGTTGCGCTTGTCCAGGCGCTGTTTGAGCTGTTCGTTGGTTACCCGGGTGCGCTCGTATTTCTGTTTGAGATCGGAAATCTCGTTGCGCATGGCCTGCAATTCCAGCCGGTGCTCCCGCTGCAGCTCGGCCATGTCTTCGCGATGGGCGCTTTGCAGAGTTTTGATGCGCAGACGCTGTTCGCGCAACACCTGCGCCACCCGTGCCCGTTCCGGCTCCTGATCAGCGGCGCCCGTGGTGCCGGCACCGCCGGAGCCCGGCGTGAGAACGGGTATGTTTTCGTCTTCAGGCTCGATTCTCTGGAAATGCAGACTGTTGTCTTCAACCGCCTTGCGAATGGCCTGGAAATGGTTGCTGCCCGGGGTCATGTCCGGATCCCAGAGTTCGGTGGCCAGGGACGGCTCCGGGCACTGGCTGCGACACACCAGCCGAATCGGCCCACCGCCCAGGTCCGGGCCCTTGGCGCCCCGCTCGGCCAGAGACTCAATGGGCAGATTCCAGCTGCTGTCCGCCCGGCCCTCCTCATCAAACCAGATGCGGAAAAACGCCAGCGAGCGAATGGTCAGGTCCGGGTTCAGATTAACCATCACCGCCCGCACATCCGTTTCCGCCAGATCGGTCAGGCCCACGTAACCGTCCAGAAAGGCGCCAAACTCGGACCAGCGCATTTGCCGGGCCACGGTGCTGCCATCCATGAAAAATACGGCCGAGTAGCCTTCCGCCGACGGGTCGGGCTTAACCATTCACTCTCTCCGGGTTGGACACTGTCTTTAACGGCAGTTTAGCCCGAGCTGGCATCAATGACAGCGAAGCGACGCAAACTTTGCGTGATCAGATGCTGGCTGCCAGCCGGCATCCCTGGTCAATGGCCCGCTTGGCATCCAGTTCGGCGGCCACATCGGCACCGCCAATCAGATGCACGGGCAGCCCGGCCGCCTCCAGATCGCCCTGTAGCTCCCGCAATGGCTCCTGGCCGGCGCAGATAATCACGGTATCCACTGGCAGCAGTTTGTCTTCGCCGGTTTCGCTGTCCTTCGGAGTGACCGTGATGTGCAGCCCCTGATCATCGATCTTGCGATAGCTGACCCCTGGGATCATTTGCACATTGCGATGGCGAAGCGAGGTACGATGCACCCAGCCGGTGGTCTTGCCCAGATTTTTGCCCACTTTCGAGGTCTTTCGCTGCAACAGATACACCTGCCTGGCGGGTGCCGGAATCTCGGGCTGTACACCCTGCACACCGCCACGGTGCGCCACCGACAAGTCCACGCCCCACTCTTTCATGAAATGGGCCGTATTCAGCGACGGCGATTCGCCCTGATGCACGATAAACTCGGACACATCGAACCCGATGCCGCCGGCGCCGATCACCGCCACTGTCTTGCCCACCGGCTTGCGACCCAGCAGGGCGTCCAGATAGCCGATCACTTTCGGGTGATCAATGCCTTCAATGTCCGGAGTGCGGGGTTTCACACCGGTGGCCAGCACCACTTCATCGAAACCGCCGGCGGTCAGATCCTCGGCAGTGACCCGGGTGTTCAGGCGCACATCCACGCCTTCCTCGTCGAGCATCACCCGGTAGTAGCGCAGAGTTTCGTGGAACTCTTCCTTGCCGGGAATCCGTTTGGCGACATTGAACTGGCCGCCAACCTCGGCGCTGGCGTCAAACAAGGTTACCTCGTGGCCACGCTGCGCGGCGGTGGTGGCGAACGCCATGCCTGCGGGCCCGGCCCCTACCACGGCAAGTTTCCGGGGTTGCGATGTATTCACATACACCAGCTCGGTCTCGTGACAGGCACGGGGGTTAACCAGGCAGGACGTCAGCTTGCCGCTGAACGTGTGATCCAGGCAGGCCTGGTTGCAGGCAATGCAGGTGTTGATCTCCTGGGCACGGCCGGCGGCGGACTTGCTCACCAGCTCCGGGTCCGCCAGGAAAGGTCGGGCCATGGACACCATGTCGGCCTGACCTCCGGCCAGAATGTTTTCCGCCACGTCCGGCATGTTTATGCGATTGGTGGTTATCAGCGGAATACTGACCTCGCCTTTCAGGCGGGCGGTCACCTCGGCAAAAGCAGCCCGGGGCACGGAGGTGACAATGGTGGGCACCCGCGCTTCGTGCCAGCCGATACCGGTGTTGATGATGGTGGCGCCGGCTTTTTCGATTTCCTTCGCCAGTTGCACCACTTCCTGCCAGGTACTGCCCTCTTCAATCAGATCCAGCATTGACAGGCGATAGATCAGGATAAAATTTTCGCCCACACGCTCACGCACCCGGCGCACAATTTCCAGCGGCAGGCGAATGCGGTTTTCATAGCTGCCGCCCCACTGGTCAGTTCGGTGGTTGGTGTGGGGCACAATGAACTGGTTGATGAAATAGCCTTCAGACCCCATGATTTCCACGCCGTCGTAACCCGCCTGTTGGGCAAGTGCGGCGCAATTCACATAGTCGTCGATCTGTTTCTGAATGCCGGCTTCATCCAGCTCTTTGGGCGTGAACGGATTGATGGGCGCCTGAATGGCGGAGGGCGCGACCAGCTCCGGCGAATAGGCGTAGCGCCCGGCGTGCAGGATCTGCATGCAGATCTTGCCATCCGCCTCGTGGACCGCTTCGGTGACCACCCGGTGGCGATCGGCTTCCTCCTCCGTGCTCATTTTGGCGGCGTGCTGGAAGACAGCACCCTCGGTATTGGGCGCTATGCCGCCAGTCACAATCAATGCCACGCCGCCCCTGGCACGCTCCGCGTAAAACGCGGCCAATCGGTCGAAACCGTTTTCCACTTCCTCAAGGCCGGTATGCATCGAGCCCATCAGGGTTCGGTTGCGCAATGTAGTAAAGCCCAGATCCAGAGGCTGAAATAGATGTGGGTAGGGAGAAGTGGTTGGCGCGGACATCGGTATCTTCCTTATTAGTATTTTTGGATGCTTTACGTTAACGGGCACCGTACCTGTTACGCAATAACCAAAAACACCTTTTTCGGCGCACAAGTGTACCGTTCAGGCGAGGAAAAACCGAAAACTGAGGCCAAGTGGCAAAAGCCAAGGGATTAAAAACCAGGAATTGAAATAGCAAAAGAGGGGAGAAATAAATGGCGGAGCGGACGGGACTCGAACCCGCTACCCCCGGCGTTACAGGCCGGTACTCTAACCAACTCAACTACTGCTCCGCAGTCCAACTGTGCTATCTCTGACTGATTGCCCGGTGG
>JABXHG010000137.1 GCA_013393545.1 Alteromonadaceae bacterium
GTTCGGGGAGGATACGTACGTGCGCAGCAGCAGCCGGACTGTTCCGTGCCGTCCGGAACCGAACTGTCAAGGCGCCTCTGCCTTGGCGTGCGATTTCGTTTCGTACCGACCGTCCGTGTGGGACTCCAACGTTACGGATCGGGACCGGGCCGGGCTTGCGGGTCGTTACTCCGATGCCTGGCAGCGCCAGCATCTTTACGACCCACGCAGCGTTGTTCCTGAGTCCAACATGCCGGCATTCCCGTGGCTGTTCGACAACCGTGTAGATCACCAGAGCATCGAAGCGCGCATGTCGACGCTTCAGACCCTGGGCGTTCCCTACACCGACGAACAGGTAGCCAATGCTGCTGATGAAATTCAGGGCAAATTCGAGATCGAAGCACTGGTCTCTTACCTGCAACAGCTGGGTACAGTGATTTCAGAGAAACGGTGATCCCATGGATATCAATGAGCTACGCGGTGTTCACTCGCTGGTCATAATGGCGATGTTCTTCGGAATCATCTGGTGGGCCTATAGCGCCCACCGCAAGAAAGCCAATGAGGAGGCAGCCCACCTGCCCTTCGATGACGATGAAGTTGAAAAGCGTACTCTCGAACAGGAAAAAACGGAGAAGAAACAATGAGTACCTTCTGGAGCATCTGGATCACTGTGATCGTGCTCGGTACTGTTTTCGGCTGCTGGGGGCTGCTTTATGCAACCCGTAAGAGCCAAACAACCGATACCGAAACTGACCGTACCATGGGCCATTCTTTCGATGGCATCGAGGAATACGACAACCCACTGCCCAAGTGGTGGTTTTATCTGTTCGTGGCAACCTGTGTGTTTGCCCTGGGTTACCTGGCACTGTATCCAGGTCTGGGCAACTACAAGGGCTTGCTGGGCTGGACTTCCACCAATCAGTGGGAAGCCGAAGTTGCGGAAGCGGAAGACAAGTACGGCGAAATCTACGCCCAGTACGGTGACACTCCCATTCCGGAACTGGCCCAGAACGAAGACGCCATGAAGATCGGTCAGCGTCTTTTCGCTAACAACTGCTCCGTATGTCACGGCACAGCAGCGCGCGGCCAGGTTGGCTTCCCTAACCTGACAGACGACGACTGGCTGTGGGGCGGCGAGCCGGACCAGATCCTGCACACCCTGAAGAACGGTCGTAATGGCAACATGCCGGCCAAGGGCGTTATGCCCGGCATGACCAACGAGCAGGTTGATCAGGTAGTCAATTACGTGCTGAGCTTCAGCGGCCGTGAACAGGACGCAGAAGCAGCTGCAGCCGGCGAAGCCGTGTTTGCCCAGGCATGCGCGGCCTGCCACGGCCCGGACGGCACGGGTATGACCGCCATGGGTGCACCGAACCTGACCGACAACACCTGGCTGTACGGCTCCACTTATGGCTGGATCAAGGAAACGGTCATGAATGGTCGCCAGAACCAGATGCCGGCGCAGGACCGCCTGTTGTCGGAAGACCAGATCCAGATTGTTGCAGCTTACGTTTACAGCTTGTCCAACGATTAACGGATCAGACCCGGCCGGAGTACAATCCGGCCCGGTCTTCTCAACCCTGTATCTGCCCTTGCGGGTGCAGGCTTGAGGGGATCAAGCAGACCCACCGAGGCCCGCTCCCAGCATTACCACTCTCCGGGAGGTACCCATGAGCAAAGAGATACCGGTCAAGCAAGTTGATCCGGCTTCCGATCCTTCCAACAATAAAAAACAGACAGAAACCGTCGATCTTTACGCCAGCCGAAAGAAAATCTACGTCAAGGAAGTCAAAGGCTTTTTCCAGCGCATTCGGAATATCAGCCTCATGGTGCTCATGGGCATGTATTTCCTGTTCGTCTGGCTGACGCTGGATGGCCAGCCACTGATCCATTTTGATCTGCCGGCACGGGAATTCCACCTGTATGGAATAACCTTCTTTCCGAAGGACTTCTTCCTGCTTTCGGGCATGCTGATTATTTCCGCCTTTGGTCTGTTCTTCATCACCACCCTGTTTGGCAGGGTATGGTGTGGCTATACCTGCCCGCAAACGGTCTGGACCTTCGTCTACATGTGGATCGAGGAAAAAGTCGAGGGCAGCCGCAACAAGCGCATGAAGCTCGACAAAGGCCCGAATAACCGCGAGAAGATCACCAAGAAATCCATAAAACATGCGCTCTGGCTGTTTGTTGCCCTGGCAACCGGCCTGACCTTTGTGGGTTACTTCTACCCGATCCGGGAACTGATTGTTGACCTGTTCACACTGCAGGCTAATGGCTGGGCCTACTTCTGGGTCGCATTCTTCACTGTCGCCACGTATCTGAACGCGGGCTGGATGCGCGAACAGGTTTGTCTGTACATGTGCCCGTATGCGCGTTTCCAGTCAGTGATGTTCGACCCCAACACCCGCATCGTTTCCTACGATCCGAACCGGGGCGAGCCACGGGGGCGCCGCAAGAAAGGCGTTGATCCGGCTGAACTGGGGCTGGGCGATTGCATCGATTGCGAACAATGTGTTCAGGTTTGCCCGACCGGCATCGATATTCGCGACGGACTGCAGTATGAATGCATTGGCTGCGCCCTGTGCATCGATGCCTGCGACCAGGTCATGGACAAAATGGAATACCCGCGCGGCTTGATCCGATACACCACCGAAAACGAGCTGGAGGGCAAAACCTCGAAGCTGCTGCGGCCGAGAACCTTTGGCTATGGCGCGGTTTTGCTGGCCATGATTTTCGCGGTTATCTATATCATCGCCAACCGGGTACCGGCGCAGATGGACGTATTGCGCGACCGGGGTGCCCTGTTCAGCTTCAACGGCCAGGGCAACGTGGAAAACTCCTACACGGTGAAAATCCAAAACATGTCGGAAGTACCGCAGACCTTTGCTCTGTCTATTCAGGGTCTGGACGGCATGCGCATCATCACCGACACCACTGTTACCGTGGACAGTGGCGAAAACCGCTCTCTGCCAACGGTAGTCGATGTATCTCCGGAGATGATCCAAGAGACCAACAACGATATCCTGTTCCGGGCCGAGTCTCAGACAGATTCTTCGCTGATTCTTGAAACCGAAAGCCGGTTCGTCGGTCCAAGGCCGCGTTGAAGTCTTTTGCACACTGATCGAGATTGAATTGTAATGAGTGAAAACGAAGTAATTGCCCCCTGGTATCGCCAACCCTGGCTATGGTTCCTGCTGGCCTTTCCGCTGGCGGCCATTACCTGGGGTCTGGGTGTGCTGGTGTTTGCCTCCAGCCTCGATACCTCCATGGTAACCGACGACTATTCCAAAGAAGGTCGCGGCATCAACATGTCGATTGCCCGCGACCAAAAGGCTCGCGACCTGGGCGTTGCCGGTTCACTGGACATGAGCGGCCGCTCTGCCGAGCTGTCACTGGAAACGAACGACGGCGCAGCCGACTTCCCTTACCTGGTGCTGAATCTGTATCACCCGACCCACTCAGATCAGGATCGAGTGGTCCAGTTCCAGCAGCGGAGCAATGGGGAATACGTTGGGCAAATTCAGCAGGAGCTGGAGGGTCGCTGGTATTATGACCTGCAAGGCCCAACCAACGAGTGGCGCGTGAAAGGTGAGTTACGCCTGCCGACCAGCGACAACATTGCAATCAGAGCTGAAGAAGATACCTCTCAAGGGTGAACGATCTACGCTGTTTCCATTGCGGGGAGCCAGCGGAAGGCGATCCCCCCATCACTCTGGAGCTTGACGGACAACAGCACCACTTCTGCTGCCAAGGCTGCAAAGCGGTCTGTCAGACCATCCGCCAGGAAGGCCTGACCGGGTTCTACGACTTTCGCACAGAACCCGCCGTTACCCCCAGGGAACTGAATCGCTCCGAGCTCGAACGTATTCGCGAGCTGGACCATCCTCTGGTCCAGCAATCATTTGTAGTGCCCGTTAAAGGCGGTGAAGAAGCGCAATTATTGATTGGTGGCATTACCTGCGCCGCTTGTATCTGGCTGCTTGAAAACCACATGAAGCAGCAACCAGGCGTTCTCAACTTCACCGTCAACCACACTACTCAGCGTGCCCGACTGGTGTGGGCAAAAGATCAGGCACGCCTCAGTGATTTGCTGATTGCCATCCATCAGCTTGGCTATACGGCCCGCCCCTACCAGGCCGATGAAGCGGAACAGGCCCTGAAAGCCGAACACCGCTCGATGCTGATTCGTTTGGCGGTGGCTGGCATTGGCTCATTCCAGAGCATGATGCTGGCATTCCCGCTGTATTTTGAACTGATTAATGATCTGTCTGATCAGTTTATCCTGTTCTTCCGGTGGTTCAGCCTGTTGGTGGCCACCCCCGTGGTGCTCTACAGCGCCCGGCCATTTTTCCGCAACGCCCTGCGAGACATCAGTTCGCGCCAGTTCACCATGGATCTGCCCGTGGCCATCGCCATCGGTATCGCCTATGTGGCCAGTGTCTGGGTGACGGTCGTTGGTGGCGACGAAGTCTATTTCGAGTCCGTGTGCATGTTCACTTTCTTCCTGTTGCTGGGCCGCTACGTGGAAGTCCAGGCCCGTTATCGGGCCGGGCTTACAGGCAATGCACTGGCCGGTTTCCAGCCCTCGGTGGCATCTCTGATGCGCGACGGTGAAACCGATATCGTCCCAATCCACAACATCAGGCCCGGCGATATTGTCCGGGTTCGCCCGGGTGAAACCCTGCCCGTGGACGGGGAAATCATATCCGGCGAATCGACGCTCAATGAGGCGGCGCTGACCGGAGAATACCTGCCGGAAACCCGCCGCCCCGGCGACACCGTCCATGCCGGCAGTGTGAACGGCGAAAACCCGCTGAGCGTGCGCGTGGTACGCGCCGGCGCCCAAACCCGGCTGTCGGGCATACTGCGGGTACTGGATCGGGTGCAGTCGGAGAAGCCTCCTGTCGCCCGTCTGGCTGATCGTATCGCCGGCAAATTCATCAAGCAGGTACTGATTCTGGCGCCCATCGTCTGGGGCGGCTGGTGGCTGGCCGGAGCGGAAAATGCCTTCGACATTGCCCTTGCCGTGCTGGTGGTGACCTGCCCCTGCGCCCTGTCCCTGGCTACACCCACTGCCATTACCGCGGCCACCGTGCGGCTGCGCAAACTCGGTTTTCTGCCCACCCGAGGCCATACGCTGGAGTCCATGAAAACCATCGACACGGTGGTGTTCGACAAAACCGGCACCCTCACCCGGGGCGAGCTCTCATTAACCGACATTCTCACCTTCGACGGTCAGGACACGGAAACCTGCAAAAAAATCGCGGCCGGCCTGGAAAAACACTCGGAACACCCCATTGCCAAAGTCTTTCACCAGCGGCCTTCGGTCACCGTGACTGACGTCACCAATCATCTGGGCGGAGGCCTGTCCGGCAAGCTGGACGGACAAAACGTCTATATTGGACATAAGGCCTTTGTCGCCGGCCACACCGATGTACCGCCGCCCGACACCGGACACACTCCCGGTATGGAAATCTGGCTGGCGAATGACCATCAATGGCTGGCCAGCTTCCGCCTGGATGACCAGGTTCGGGACGACGCCGCCGAAGCGGTCAGCGCGCTGCAGGCAGCCGGACTGCAAACCATTCTGCTCAGCGGCGATCGCTCCGGGCATGTGCAGCAGGTGGCGGAGCAGCTGGGAATTGATCGAGCCATTGGCGAAGCCTCGCCCGAACAGAAACTCGAGGTGCTGGAGGAGTTGCGTAACCAGGGCCATCAGGTGATGATGGTGGGCGACGGGCTGAACGATTTACCATCCATGGCGGGTGCGGGTATATCAGTCGCGATGGGCACTGCCGCCGATCTGACCCAGCTCAAGGCCGACGCCGTGCTACTCAATGGCCAGCTGATGCAATTGCTCGAAGCGATGAAAACCAGCCGGCAAACCCGGGACATTATCCGCCAGAACATGGCCTGGGCACTGGTGTATAACCTGCTCGCCCTGCCCCTGGCCGCCGCCGGTTTCGTCACTCCGTGGCTGGCTGCCATCGGCATGTCTGCCAGCTCACTCATTGTGGTGCTCAATGCGCTGCGCCTCAGCAAAATGCCTGGCAGGAGCCATTCCCTGCAGGCAGCACAAACACCTGCAACCGTAGCCTGACCCCCAACCACTCTGTCTTTGAGGAGGTAGCGTGAAAATCGTTTTTGTACTGGTTCCCCTGATGCTGATTCTGGTCGCATTCGGGTTGGTTCTTTTTTCCTGGGCGGTTCGCAATGGCCAGTACGACGACCTGGACGGCCCGGCCCATCGCATCCTGTACGACGACGACAAGGACATGATTCCGGACGAGGCCCGCACCGATAAAAAAGAAAAGACCGACCAGGAAACGGCCGAACACTACGAAGAAAAAGATTCCTCCGACAAGAGCTGACAGGCCGTGCAACCAGAGCTTTACCTTAGTTATTCGAGCGCCTTTGTCATCGGGCTGCTGGGCAGCACCCATTGCCTGGGCATGTGCGGTGGTATCAGTGCGTCTCTGTCCATGGCACTGCCTGTGGGCAAGGGATTTCGTTTTCGTCAGAGTTTGCTGCTGCTGGGTTTCAACCTCGGGCGCATCGCCAGTTATGCGCTGATTGCAGCCCTGGTGGCACTGGTCAGTACCAGCGCGGCCCAGCATTCAAAGGTTGCCGGCATGGCCCTGATGACACTGGCCGGGCTATTACTGATTGTTATGGGGCTATCCATGGGGCAGTGGTGGCAGGGAATCCGGTTTGTCGAAAAGGTGGGGACACCCATATGGCGGCGGCTATCGCCACTCACCAGGGGGCTGCTGCCGGTTAATCATCTCTGGCAGGCACTGGCCCTGGGGGGGCTATGGGGCTGGCTGCCATGTGGGCTGGTTTACAGCACTTTGGGCTGGGCGGCTCTGCAGCCTACCGTGCCGTCCGCTGCGCTGACCATGGTGTTTTTCGGGCTGGGCACCCTGCCCTCCATGCTCGCCACCGGCTATGCCGCCAACTGGATTCGCGATCTGAAAAGCAACCAGAGTTTTCGCAAACTCAGCGGCATTCTGCTCATTCTGTTTGGCCTGTGGACACTGCCGATCCAGGCCATTTTCATGGCCTGAGCAGGGCTCGCCCGGTTCAGATGTTCAATACATCCAGGCGCCCGAAATCAGGCGCCGCTTCGGCGGATTGCACCACGGCCTGACGCTTTCCGCCCAGGCGCTTGCCCTCTTTGAAATCATACAGATCCGGGTCCGCCAGGTGCGATGGCTCCACATTACAGATAGCCTTGAACATGGTTTCCAGGCGCCCCGGATGCTGTTTATCCCAAGTCTGGAACATGTCCTTGATAACCTGACGCTGCAGATTCTCCTGCGAGCCACACAGGTTGCAGGGAATAATCGGGAATTCACGCAAGGCCGCATAGCGGGCAATGTCTTTTTCCCGGGCATAAGCCAGCGGGCGAATCACCGTGTTCCGGCCGTCATCGCTGTGCAGCACCGGCGGCATGGTTTTGAGTTTGCCGCCGTAAAACATGTTCAGAAACAGGGTCTCCAGCAGATCATCGCGATGGTGGCCCAGGGCGATTTTGGTGACCCCGTGTTCCTCGGCGAAGTTGTACAGGATACCCCGGCGCAGGCGCGAGCACAGGCCGCAGGTGGTCTTGCCCTCGGGCACCTTTTCCTTGACGATGCTGTAGGTGTCCTTTTCGATGATGTGGTATTCGATTCCCATCGAGGCGAGATAGTCCGGCAGCACTTCTTCGGGAAACCCGGGCTGTTTCTGGTCCAGGTTTACCGCGATTACCTCGAAATCCACCGGCGCACTTTTTTGCAGGTTCAGCAGGATGTCCAGCATGGCGTAGGAATCCTTGCCGCCAGACAAACAACACATCACCTTGTCGCCGGCCTCGATCATGGAGAAATCGGCGATGGCCTGCCCGACATCCCGGCGCAGGCGCTTCTGCAGTTTATTCAACTCCAGTTGCTGGCGGCGGTCCTGGTCGGATTGTGGCGTGGCTTCGGCATTGGCTGTCATTGCTGGCGCTCGGCTCCTGCATGCATAGAGAATTCGGACCGGCAATTATACGCGGGCAAATCGCCCGTGCACAGGAAACCGGATAATGTTTGAGCGCTTCGCGCTTTTAAGCGAGGGCCGGCTGGCATACCATGGCGTTCATGAACGAATCCACTTCCCCAGACCATCAAGGGCCCGCCAACACCGGGCAAACTGAACAAAACTGGCTGGACCAACAGGTTCAACACCTGCTGGTCGCCACCGAACACGAACTGCGCGCCTGTGGCCCGACCGGGCTCAGCGAGCTGGATTTGATTCGGGCCCTGCAAGGTGAACGCTGGCAGCTGATCGGCAAGGTGAACTTTACCGAGCCCGACCAGCTTTACCCCGTGCATTTTTTGCTGTTCCACACCCTGTACCTACTGCGGGACCAACTGGCTGAAACCGGTGAGACCCTGATCATCTCGCCGCTGCGGCTGATCTTACTGCCAACTGCACACAACAGTGGTAGCGACCTCCCCGCCAGCGAAGACAAGCTGCGGGCGTTTTATCTGGACCTGTCCCAGTATTTCATGTCAAACGGCGACATCCAGGACATGATGGATAACTTCTGGGCCGGTATGCCCCCGGAACGCCCGGCACCGGATGATGCAGCCCTTGCTGCGGAGGCGCTGGGGTTTGAAGGCTTGCCGGAAGCCTTTTCCACCGTCAAGCAAGGCTTTCGCCGCCAGATCATGCGCGCCCATCCAGACCGGGGAGGCAGCACCGAGGAAGTGCAAAAACTGAACGAAGCCTTCTCGGTGCTCAAGGCTCACTATGCCTAACCACAAACCCCGCCAGACCAGACCCGGCCTGCCGCCAGCCAGTTGAGACCAACCGTATGCCACGACTCTCTACCTACGCACTCACCGGTATGCTCTCAGCTCTGCTGCTGATCCCGACTACCCTGAAAGCCGACCTGGTGGTACTGCAGTACCATCACGTAGACAACGACACACCACGGGCAACCAGCACTTCACCCGAGCTGTTCGAGCAACAGCTGGACTACATCAACAAGCTGGAGCTGACCGTGGCGCCTTTGCTTTCGGCCACCCGTGACGCCCTGGCCAACCGGGACGCCGAAGGCAATCGGGTCGCCATCACCTTTGATGACGCCTACGAGTCGGTTTACCACACCGCCGCACCGCTGCTTGCCGAGCGAAATATGGCCTACACAGTCTTCGTCAATACCAGTGCGGTAGGCAGTCCCGGTTACATGACCTGGCAACAGCTGGAAAGTCTGGCTGAAAACCCAAGAGTCACCATTGCCAACCACAGCGCCGATCACGGCCACCTGGCCAAAAAACCGGCAGAGAAAAAATCCGACTGGCGGAAACGGGTAACGGCCAGTCTCGACCAGGCCCAGGCAAAGCTGAAACATGAGCTGGGGCAGGATATTCCCATGTTTGCCTACCCGTACGGAGAATTCGACCAGGCCCTGGAACAAAAACTGGCAGACCGTCGATGGCTCGGTTACGGCCAACATTCTGGCGCCATTGGCCAGCATTCCCACGCCACCCGCCTGCCCCGCTTCCCCATGGCCGATGCCTACGGCCAGATCGATAACCTGCGGGACAAGCTACTGAGCAAGGCTTTTCCGGTAGCGGCAGAGCAACTGCCGGACGGCGTTGTTGAGAACAACCCGCCCAAACTCCGGTTTAACCTGGGCGAGGCGCTGACTGAAAGTCGCCTGACCTGCTTTGCCTCGGGTTTCGGGCGTATCGACGTACAAGTTGAGAATGACCAGGCATTGGTACAGGCACCGGCCGCCATCAACAGCCGGCGCTTCCGTTACAACTGCACCCACCCGGCCGGCAACGGCAGCTTCTACTGGCTGTCCCAGCAATGGCTGAACCTGGACGCGCCGGAAGACTGAATCAAAGACTGAACACCAGCCCGATCAACCCGTAAGTCAGCAGGCTGACAATCACAATGCTGGCCAGGCTGAGTGGGAAGCCGGCCCGGATCATGTCCGAGACTTGCAGGTGCCCGCTGGAGAAAACAATGGCGTTGGGCGGCGTTGCTACCGGCATCATGAATGCGCAACTGGCAACGATAGCGGCCGGTACCGTCAGTAACAATGGCGAGATCCCCTGGGACACCGCCAGCGCACCCAACAAGGGTAAAAACGCCGCGGCAGTGGCCGTGTTGCTGGTCACCTCGGTCAAATAGATCACAGCGGCCGCCGCCAGCGCCATCATCACCAGTAACGGCAGCGTGCCGATAAACGACAGGTTGCCGGCAATCCAGTCCGCCAGCCCCGAACTGCCAATCACCCCAGCCATGGACAAGCCACCCCCAAACAACAAGAGCACACCCCACGGCAGCCGAACCGCCGATTCCCAGTCCATGACAAACAAACGGTCCTTCAGGTTGACCGGTATCAGGAACATGGCGATGGCCGCGGCGATGGCAATGCCGGTATCACTGAGCCAGGGCATGAGACTGGCCGATAACAACGGCCGGCAAATCCAGGCCATGGCAGTCAGCAGAAACACCAACAGCACCAGCTTCTCGCCCCGGGTCATGGGGCCCAACCGTTCCAATTCATTATGGATCATACGCCCGCCGGCACCGGCCACATTAAACTTGCGCCGGGTCAGCCGCCACCAGGTCAGCGTCAGCATCACGACCGTCACCGGCAAGCCCAGCAGCATCCATTGGGCAAAGCCGACTTCAATGCCCTGGTTATCACTGAGATAAGCCGCCAGCAAGGCGTTGGGTGGTGTACCAATCAAGGTGGCAATACCGCCAATACTGGCGGAATAGGCGATCGCCAGCAGAAGGGAAACGGCGTAGCGGTGCACGCTATCTTCGTCTTCACCTTCCATCATGGCGACAACGGACAAGCCAATGGGCAGCATCATAATGGTAGTGGCAGTGTTACTGACCCACATGCTGAGAAAAGCGGTGGCGGCCATGAACCCGGCGATCTGCCGTCGGGGGTTGCTGCCCACAAACCGCAGTGTCAGCAGGGCAATGCGGCGGTGTAGGTTCCAGCGCTGCATGGCCAGGCCAAGAGTGAATCCGCCCAGGAAAAGAAAAACAATGGGGTGGCCATAAGCCGTGGTGGCATCGGCGACGTCCCCCAGCCCCAGCGCCGGCACCAGGACAATGGGCAGCAACGAGGTGGCCGGAATGGGAATGGCCTCGGTGGCCCACCAGGTGGCCATCAACAACATCAGGCCCAGTGCCGACCAGGCCGGCCCGGACATGCTGCCGGGAGGTGGCAGCAACACCGTCATCATTAGCAGGGCGGCGCCCACTGCCAGGCCAATCAGCCGGCTTTTGGGCATACCCCGGTGTTCGGCCTGTTGTACCTCCGCCCCGGTCATTCAGCGTCCTGTATCAGTCAGCTGCGCAATCTACACAAAACGTGGTGTAAGGCAAGACCTGCAGGCGCCGGGGGTCGATCGGCTCGCCACATTTTTCGCACTCGTCACCCTCTCCGCTGTCAATGCGGGCCAGAGCGTGGGTTACCTGCGCCAGCTCCTCCTTCGCCTCGTTTTCCAGTGAATCCACCACCTCATCGTTCTGGGTTTGTGACGCCTGCTCCTCGAAATCCTTCTCCAGCGGGCCATCTTCCCGGTGCTGGTGAGCGTGGTAGCGATTCAATCTGGCCTCAAGTTCAGCTTTCAGGGTTTCCAGTTCGGATTTGCGATCAGTCATTAATAGTCCATCCTGTTGTCGGTCCGTTCATACCATAGAGCTTACGCTGCAATACCGTTTGACGCCTGTCAAAACCCGGCCGCATGTAATGGGCGAAAAGCGCGCTGTCTGCTAGTTTTGCAGACTGGACATGCCTGTAATAGAGGCATAAGAAACCTTCTCTTGATAGACTGGTGCCACAGCTACAACAACCGCACCAATGACAGGAGCCTCCATGGGGCAACCGCTTCCGATTTCACGCATCATGCACGGCGGCTTACTACTGACCTGCAGCCCGGACACCAGCATTGCCGAGGCCGCCGCGCGAATGTCGGAAACGTCCGTCAGTTCGATCCTGATCACCGACAACGAAAATGTGATCGGTATCTGGACCGAGCACGACGCCCTGGCCATCAACTTCGCCGACCCGGACGAGTTCAACAAACCGGTGGGCACGGTGATGAGCGCGCCGGTACTGTCGCTGCCCGGTGATACCGATGTCGGCGAGGCAACCATGAAGCTGCGCGCCACCGGCAAGCGGCACTTTCTGGTCACCGGCGACGGCAACAAACCCATCGGCATCCTGTCCCAGACCGATCTCGCCCTCAACCAGGGCCTGGAACCTTACCTGCGCCTGCGCGAAGTTCGGGCCGCCGTGCCACGCCCGCCGCTGCTGGTGGATGGTAATCAGTCGCTGGCCGAGGTGGCTACCTGCATGCACCGCCAGCATGCCGACGCCACGGTGGTGGATTGCGGCGATGGCGAGCTGGGCATTCTCACCGAAAGAGACATGGTGCGGTTCATTGCCCGCCACACCAGCAACACGCCGGTCAAGGACCTGGCCACCCGCCCTCTGCTGACGGTCAGTGAGGAAGACCCGCTGATTCACGCCCGGGATTTACTGATCGATCACCATATCCGTCACCTGGCTGTGGTCAACGGCCAGAGTGAAGTAACCGGGCTGATTGGTTACAGCGACATGCTCAGTGGCGCGGAACAACTGTATGTGGAAGACCTGCGCCAGGCATTGGAGCAGCGAGACCAGGCCCTGGCCAAATCGCGCCAGACCCTGCAACTGGCAGAGCGGGTGATCGAGTCGTCGTTTGAGGGCATCATTGTCACGGATGAAAACGTCCGCATCGAGTTCGTCAATCCCGCCTTCACTCAGCTCACCGGCTACACCCCTGAAGAAGTGATCGGCCGCACCCCGGAGCTGTTGTCATCCGGCCGACACGATGCCGAGTTTTACCAGCGGATGTGGCAATCCCTGAAAAGCCATGGTTACTGGCGCGGCGAAATCTGGAACCGGCGCAAAACCGGCGAGTTATATCTGGAACTTCTGACCATTACCGCGATCACCGACGACGAGGGCCGGGTTACCAACTACGCCGGGTTGTTTACCGACATCACCCAGGATCGTCGCAACGAGGAACAAATTCGCCAGCTGGCCTATTACGATGCCCTTACCGGTGTACCCAACCGGCGCCTGCTGGAAGACCGGCTGGACCACGCCATCCGCCATGCGCACCGCACCGGCCTGTTACTGGCGGTAATTTTCATGGATCTGGATGAGTTCAAGGAAGTCAACGACACACTCGGCCACGCGGTAGGCGACGAACTGTTACTGCAGTTCACCCGGCGAGCCCGCTCGTGCCTGCGTGAGGACGACACCCTGGCCCGCCTGGGCGGCGACGAATTCATCGTATTGTTGCCGGAAATGGAAAATCTTGATCATGTCACGGCGGTGATCAACCGGCTGATCGGTATCAACGAACAGCCTTACCCGGTGCAGGGCAACAGCCTGAAGGTCAGCACCAGTATCGGCGTCAGCCTGTACCCGGAAGACGGCCGCACCGTGCGCGAGCTGATCAACGGCGCGGATGTGGCCATGTACCGCTCCAAACGGGATGGCCGCAACCGCTACCACCTGTTCAACCCCCGAGTATCCAGCACCGCCTGAATCACGTGGAGGCGACCGCTCAGGCAACCTCCGCCGACACTTCAAACTGGCCGGTCAACCGCTGCAGCTTGTTGGCGGCACTGCGGCTGCGCTCGGCACTGTCCACCAGTTGCTCCACCACATCCCGCATGGCACCGGCACTGTCTGCCACGCCTGCGGTCTGGTTACTTTGCTCGCGGTTGCTCTGCTCGATCCCGGAAATGGCCTTGAACAGTTTCTCCACCATGGAGTGCAGCTCCTCGTTATCATCCGCCGCATGCTCGGCATTGTGCAGGCGCTCTTCCATCTCCGACATGCCCGCTTCCATCACCGTAACCGCCCGCCGGGTTTCCTCGCGAACGCCATCGAGCCGCTCCCCGATCTCCTCGGTCGCCTTGGCGGTGCGGGTTGCCAGCTGACGAACCTCATCGGCCACCACAGCGAAACCACGGCCGGATTCACCCGCACGGGCCGCTTCAATGGCGGCATTCAACGCCAACAAATTGGTCTGCGCCGCAATATCGTTGATCACCGATGCAGTTTTGCCAATTTCACCGGTGCACTCATCCGCCGCCCGGATCCCTTCCGCCGAACGATTGATGACATCTCGGATGCTGCGTGCTTCCTCACTGACCCGGGCAAACTGGGCGCGCGCTTTTTCCACCACCTCTTCCATGCCAGTGCGCATTTCCCGTGCAGTATCCGAAGCATTGCCAATTTCCTGTTCCTGGGCCCGGGCGCCGTGCACCATGTCGTCAATATGGGCCAGCACGCTGTGCACGCGGTCGTAGGCCAGCAAGTTGTGCTTCATCATCTGCTCGCTGGTCTGGCCGGAATCACTCGCCAATGCCAGCACCTTGCCCACCATGCCATCGAGGCTATCAATGAAACTGTTGATCCAGCGGGCCAGATCGCCACTTTCATCGCGGCGGGTATGGGCCAGGTCTATGCGCTGCGAGAGATTTCCGCCGCCCTCGGCGATATCCCGGATCACCCCGGACATCTGGCCCAGCTCCCGGGAAATGGGCTTCACCCCGGTTACCCGGAAAAACCCGACCAGAGCCATAATGGCCACACCATTAATGGCCGCTTCCGCCCACAGCGGCACACCACTGAGCGCCAGAGCGAGGTTGATAGCCCACAACAAGCCGGCGAGGATGGTTAACCGGCTGGACAACCGCCAGCTAATGGACCGGCGACGGTACACTTCCTCAAGATCGCCCTCACACATCATGCCCCAGACATCGGGCGAGCCCGGCATCTGAAAAGTCAGCCCCTTGCCAATCACAGGAATACGTCGATAGTCGGAATAACCGGGATACTTAACGTACAGATTTTCACCCTTGGCGATGGTCTCACGCACGCCGGGGTGCAACTGGCCCGTGGCCGGGTCGGTAAACCGAATTTCAAACTCCGTGTGTTCGCGAATACCTACCGTGCCATAACCGGTATCGATTCCCTGTTTAAGGTTGTCGCCGTGGCTGAAAGTGGAATCCTCAAAGCGCGACCGCGACAGGGCCGTCCCGGTCTGGATAGAGCCATCAAAGTGGCTTTCAATCATGAACAGGTAATTGTCGCCGGATTCTTCGAACACGTGGCCGGCCTCGCGCTGAATCAGGTCACTCATCACATCGTTGGGAATGCGAGCGCACAATGCCGCCTGTTGCTCATCCGCCAGGGTGACTGGCTGGTAGAACATCAGGGTCACCGCATCGTGAAAACGGCTGGTGGTTTTGCCCAGCGCGAGGGTCACCGGGTCCCGGTAAGGACCGTGCAAAAACCGCCCGGCCACGCCTCGGCGCACGGCCTGCTCGGGAACATCGGTTTTGCCCACCCGGCCGGGTGTTGAAGAAGCCATCACCTGCCCTTCGGCGCTGACCAGAAACAGTTCGGAGATCTCCCTCAGTCGGGTGCTGCTGCGTTTTATTTCGGCCGCTGCGACCTGTTCAGAGCTGTTGGACAGTTTGTCCGCCAGGGTTTGCAGAAACGACCATTTATGATCGGCCCAATCGATCAATGTGTCGCGACGGGTGCGCGCCAGGTTTTCAAAAACCTGCTCATTGGTTTCGTACATACCGCGGTTCAGATAACACGACCAGCCCATGGCCAGTTTGCCGGTGCCGCCCCACCATGGCAGCCAACGACGTTCCTTGTCGGTCAGGTTCATCAGATCGCTTTTCAGGGCCATTTTTCTCTCCTGGCTGCTTTCACCGGAGTACATCGAAAACGCGCACTCAGTCTTAAATAGCAGCACAGTAGCAATTAGTGGGCCGAGTTTATCGCAAGGCCTATACGGCCAGCGTGGCAGGCCTTTGCAAAACTGTCTGCAGCCAGGGATGGCTGCAGTCAAGCCCTACAGGGATGATGGGATGAACACCTCTTGTTGAGATCGGCGTCAAGGCGCCACTATTGGAATAGGAAGGCAATAGCTAAACAACAAGAGGTGTTCAAGATGAAAGTTACCCTAATCGGCATTGATTT
>JABXHG010000138.1 GCA_013393545.1 Alteromonadaceae bacterium
CCTTCCTGCTGGCGCTGGCCGAGCGCTCCTTTCCTAACTACGCACTGTTCGCCGAGGCCGTGGGCCTGAAAACCGGCGGTAAAATGCGTCAGTTGCTCGACCTGGGCTGGGATTCCCTGCAGAAAGACACCGGGGAAGCCGCCATCCCGCAGCTACTGACCAAGCTCGAAGGCCTGTGCCCGAACGTCGATGACTACGACGCCTATGGAGTGTACCCCGCCTTCGACTTTTGCCAGTTGCTGGAGCAGGCACTGCTCAATCGCCTGAACCCTGGCAAGCACCGGGCCACCGATGCGTCGATACTGGCCACCAAAACCGTCATGGACTTTGTCGAATTGTCCGAAGGAGAGGGGCTGGAAGAAAACGAACTGGTTAACCTGTTCGAACACCATCCGCTGCTCAAGGACGACAAGCTCTTTCAGCGGGATCTGGTTCTGGCCCTGAAGCGCCAGCGGGTGCCACGGGAAGACTTCATCGCTGAGCTGCGCGAGCAGTCCGCTAATGGCGGCGTCAGTAACCTCGGCATTGCCCTGGACAGCTGAGATCGGGCAAACCGGTCTACACTTGCCTGCAAACCTCTGTTGAATTGTTGTGAACGGATAACTTCATGAAACTCTCTGCTTTTGGCCGTAAGTTCACCGCCGATGCCGGCATTACCTCCCTGATGGACGATCTGGGCAATGCCATGGCCTCCGGTGAAGACATGATCATGATGGGGGGCGGCAACCCCGGCCACATTCCCGAAATTCAGCAGCGGGTACAGGAAATTCTCGCCAATATCAGTCAGAGCGATGAAGACATGCGCCGGCTGGTAGGCATCTACGATCCGCCCCAGGGCGAGAAGCAGTTTATCGCCTCGCTGGCAGCGCTGTTGAATCGGGAGTATGGCTGGGACCTGAAGCCGGAAAACATCGCTCTGACCAACGGCAGCCAGGCGGCGTTCTTCATGCTGTTTAACATGTTCGGCGGGGATTATGGTGATGGCCACCGCAAGCACATTTTGCTGCCGCTGGCCCCGGAATACATCGGCTACGCCGACGCCGGCATTGAGCCGGAGTTATTCCGCGCCGTGCGCCCGGATATCTCCTTCACCGGCGGCCACGAATTCAAATACCGGGTGGATTTCGATGCGGTGGAAGTGACCGGTGAAACTGGCGCGATTTGCGTGTCACGGCCCACCAACCCCACCGGTAACGTGGTCACGGATGAAGAATTGGCACGGCTGGAAGAGCTGGCTCGCCAGCAGAACATCCCACTGATCGTTGACGGAGCCTACGGTACCCCGTTCCCGAGCCTGCTGTTCACCGAGGCTCACCCCACCTGGAACGAGCAGATCATCCTGTGCCTGAGCCTGTCCAAGCTGGGCCTGCCGGCGGCGCGTACCGGTATCGTGATTGCCGAAGAATCGATTATCAAGGCGCTGTCCGGCATCAACGCCATCATGAACCTGGCCACTGGCAGTTTTGGCGCCATGCTGGCGGAGCCGCTGGTGCGTTCGGGTGAGATCCTTTCACTGAGCCGCGACGTGGTCTGCCCCTGCTACAAGGCCAAGATGGAAAAAGCCGTGGCGGTGTTCCATGAAGCCATGGGCGAGAACTCCTGCCGCTGGTACATCCACAAACCCGAAGGCGCCATGTTCCTGTGGCTGTGGTTCCCGGATTTGCCGATCTCGAGCCTGGAGCTGTACCAGCGCCTGAAGGCCCGTAACGTACTGGTGGTCTCCGGCCATTACTTCTTCCCGGGCCTGCCGGAAGACGACTGGCGCCACCGCCATGAGTGTTTGCGGGTGACCTATTCGCAGGATGACGAGCGCGTGGCGGAAGGTTTGAGAATTATTGCCGATGAGGTTAAGGCTGTGTGGGCGGAGCATGATCCCACGTTGAGTTAACGCCGATGTTTGGCAGGGCAGGCCTCCCGGCCTGCCCTTTGCACAAAACCAGAGTTAAAAGTCTGCCTCTTTTAGTCGCAGCTCATACTCACTGCCATCCGGCTCAACCTGCAGCAGGCGCACCAGCAGATAATCCTGTTTCGGATCAAACCACATCAGGGTTTCCCGATTTGAATCATCGTCGCGAACCTTCTCGGCTTTAAGAGCGGTGATGGCGCGCCCATTAAGTTTCAGCGTCTCTTCCTCCAGCACCGCAAACCGGTCTTCATCGTAATCGCCCTTGTCGATCACCTGATAGGTCACATCGCGCTTTCCAGCTTTCAAATCCTGATGCAGCTGCAATTGAAAGCCTAGCGGATCCAGGGCGCCTTCTTTTAGCTCCAGCTCGAAAGCATCGCCCCTGTGATGGCCGGAAGCAATGCCTGCCTGCCAGTCAAAATCAATCGCCTGTTTACGATCAGAAATCATAAACCCGGATAATTCGTAACGGTAACGCAAGGGCACCACCTGGCCGTCATCCCAGCGAAATACCAACGATTCGTTGATGTCCGCAATGAACGAATCCACTTCCGTGCGGTACAGCCAGACGCCGTTACCCTGGTCAGACAGCTCCCGTTTGCCGGCACCATTGAGTGTGATGCCCCTGGACATGGAGGCCGAGTAGGTGGCGGAGTAGGGGTATAGTTCGGCGCGTGCCGCATCTGTTTCAGATTCGGCCATGTCGGCCATGGCACTGCCGGCGATCAGTGCGAATACAAGCCCGGTCAGGGTTGAAAGGGCGCGAGTGGTGGAGCGGTGAATCATCCGGTCGCCTCTCCTCATGGAAATAGGTTGATACCTTAGTCTAACGCGGCGGAGAGGCGAGGGGGATGACAATACGTTCAGTTCTGGCCCAGCCTCATGGGTTCCGCCAGCGGCTCGCCGTCAAACAGCACATGATCGGAGCCAAGCTGAATGCGGCCCTGACAGAACCAGCTGACTACGATTGGATACAAGACGTGTTCCTGTTGTTGTACCCGCTCGGCCAGGGTGGCTTCGGTGTCGTCGTCGTGCACCGGCACTTCCGCCTGGGCGATTACCGGGCCGCCGTCGAGCTCTTCGGTTACGAAGTGAATGGACACGCCGTGTACCTTGTCACCCGCCTCCAGCACCCGCTGGTGCGTGTTAAGGCCGGTGTAGGCTGGCAGCAGGGAGGGGTGGATGTTCAGCATCTTGCCCCGGAAGGCGTGCACGAAATCCGAGGTGAGAATGCGCATGAAGCCGGCCAGCACAATCAGGTCTGGGTTGTAGCGACGCAGCTCGGCCATCAATGCGCCGTCGAACTCCTCCCGGGAGCCGTGGTTCTTGTGGTTCACCACAAACGTCGGGATGTTCGCCTGGGCCGCACGTTCAAGGGCAAACGCATCCGGCTTGTTACATCCCACGGCAATAATTTCGCCGGGGAAATCCCGCTCGCGGCTGGCGTCTATCAGTGCCTGCAGGTTGGTGCCGCTGCCGGAAGCCAGTACGACGATGGACGGTCGGGGTGCCGGATCTGCCTTCATGCCTTCACCAGCCCCGGTGCGTAACGAACTTCTGCTGCCTGGTCGGCATTTTCGGCCGCTTCCAGGGCGCCTACCTGCCAGACCTTCTCGCCCAGGGCGTTCAGGGTGTCGATGGCCAGGTCTTTTTGTTCGGCTGGTACGCAGACAATCATGCCAATGCCGCAGTTAAAGGTGCGGTACATCTCTTCGGCTGCCACGCCGCCATTGTCCTGAAGCCACTGGAACACTTCCGGCAGTTCCCAGCTTTGGGTGTTGATGGCAGCAACGACGCCGTCGGGCAGCACGCGGGGAATGTTCTCGGGCAGCCCGCCGCCGGTAATGTGCGACAGAGCGCGCACGTCCACTTCGCGGATCAGCTGCAGCAGGTTTTTCACGTAGATGCGAGTGGGGGCCATCAGTGCGTCGGCCAGGGTGGTGTCACCCAGTGGCTGGTTCAGGTTGGCGTTGCTGATATCGATGATCTTGCGGATCAGTGAATAGCCGTTGGAATGCGGACCGGATGAGCCAAGGGCCAGCAATACGTCGCCGGCCTGGGCGCGGCTGCCGTCAATAATCTGTTCACGCTCGGCCACGCCCACGCAGAAGCCGGCCAGATCGTAGTCGTCGCCATCATACATGCCGGGCATTTCAGCGGTTTCACCGCCCACCAGGGCGCAACCGGACAGCTCACAGCCGGCGCCAATGCCTTCCACCACCTGCGCCGCCACATCTACGTTCAGTTTGCCGGTGGCGTAGTAGTCCAGGAAGAACAACGGCTCGGCACCGCCGACCACCAGATCGTTCACGCACATGGCCACCAGGTCAATGCCGATGGTGTCGTGTTTCTGCAATTGCATGGCGAGGCGCAGCTTTGTGCCCACGCCGTCGGTACCGGAAACCAGCACCGGCTCTTTATAGCCGGCGGGAATGGAAACCATGGCACCGAAACCGCCAAGGCCGCCGAGCACTTCCGGACGGCGGGTGCGTGCTGCGGTGTTCTTGATGCGGTCTACCAGATCGTTACCGGCGTCGATGTCGACACCGGCATCGCGATAGGTCAGGGAGGGCTTTTGTTCGCTCATTAAAATTCAACCATTGGCCTGTGATTCAGGCGGCGGATTTTAGCAGGTGCACGCGGGCACTTGCTACTCTGGCATTCATTGATGGTGTATCCTGTGCGCCATTCATGCGCAACGCCAGGGTGTTACATGACGCAATCAGGACGAAAAGCTGGAAACCGTATCGCCGGCCCGGCGCTGTGGGCCGCCGTATTGGTCTGGTGTCTGACGTTGGCCGGCACGGCCAGCGCGGTCACTGTGTCCGGCCTGTATACGGTTGATGTCAGCGTTGACAACAGTAGCGACGAAGATTTGCAGGCCGGTTACGCCCAGGGGCTGCGCGAAGTCATGGTACGGGTTTCCGGCTCCAGGGGCGTTCTGGATCTCGAAGGTGTGGACGATCTGCTGGAGCGGGCGGAATCCTTCCTGCAGTCTTACGAGGTGACCCGGGATGAAGGTCGCAACCGGTTGCAAATGACATTCGGCGCTGTGGGCGTGAACCGGGCGATGGCTTCGATCAACGCACCGGTCTGGGGCGCCAACCGCCCGCTGACCCTGGCCTGGGTTGCCGTGGAAGACCGGGGCAGCCGGTATCTGTTGACGGCCCCTTCCGCCAGCAGCGTTGCTGACAGCTGGAGTGGTAGCCTGCAGTCCGCGGCGGCGGAGCGGGGCTTGCCTCTGGCATTTCCGCCACAGCGCTTTGCCGACGACCGCTCGCTCCTGTCTGATTTGTGGGGTCAGTTCAACAACCGGCTGGTCGAGGCGTCCGACGGACAGCCCCGAGATGCTCTGGCGCTGGTAAGGGTGCGTCGAAGCGGTGGCGGATGGCTTGCGAGCTGGACCATCGACGGCCCGGCGGTAGAGCGAACCGAAGCGTCGGTCACCGCCGACAGTCAGTGGGGTTTGGCGGAGGCAGTCATTGATCGCTGGACCGAAGCTTACGCCAACCGTTACGCCGTGGCTGCCGGCGAGGTTGACGAATCGCCCAGGGTGGACCTCATGCTGGAAGGGGTTTCGACCCTGGCCGATTACGGTGGCGTGGTGGCTGCCCTGAAAAGCTTTACCCCGGTCAACTCGGTGGATGCTCGCCGGGTTCGGGGTGAGCGCCTGACCATCCAGGTATCGTTCGACGGTGAGCTGGAGCAGCTCAAACAATACGTGGCGCTGGATCCGCGCTTTGTGCCCATGGACCAGCCTTCTGCAATAGCACCAGCCGACATGAACGAAAGGCCGGCCGGGACCGCTAACAACGATCAACAGGCAGACCAGCCGAATGATGACTCATCTCCGAAGTCTGCTGCTGATTCGTCTGTTGCCGGCGATACCACCAATGCGCTGGAATATCAGCCACAGGTCGCCGGCGACGAGCAGGACGCCGAGCAGGCGTTCGAATCTCTGTACCAGGTGCTGTATTACCGTTGGCAGCCGGCAGGGCCGGTGGAAAGTGGTAGCGATGGCTAGCAGCAGGCCGGGAGAGTCAACGGATATGGCTTCGCAGATGGCCCTGGGGGTCAAGCTCCGGGATGACGCGCGCTTTGATAACTTTCACGGCAACCGCAACCGGGAGGTGGCCGCTCGTCTGGAGCAGGTTTGCCAGCAGCCCGATGGCCTGCCGGTAGTGGTTCTGTGTGGCGATTCAGACACCGGCAAGAGCCATTTGTTGCAGGCCATTTGTCACCGGACCGAGCAGCTGGGCCAGACAGCGGTTTGTATCAGCATCGAAGAGTTGATGCCGTTCGGCCCGGAAGCACTGGCGGGGCTGGAGAACCACGCCATTGTCTGTCTGGATGATCTGGCCCTGGTGGCCGGTAATGCCGCCTGGGAAGAAGCGGTGTTTCATCTGTACAACCGCATTCTTGACCGGACCGGATTGTTGGTGGTGTCGTTGTCCGAAGTTCCGGCCTCGGTGCCGTTTGAGCTGGCGGACCTCGGGTCCCGGCTCGCCCATGGTCTGGTACTGCAGTTGCGGGTCTACCGGGACGAAGACCGTACCCGCATTTTGCGGGCGAGGGCAGAGCAACGTGGCATGGTGCTGTCCGACGACGTGGCCGGTTTTATCATGCGCCGCGCCCCGCGCCGGCTGGGCGACTTGCTGGCGATATTGGATACCCTGGATGAAAACTCCCTGCAGGCACAGCGGCGCCTGACCATTCCGTTCGTGAAGGGCGTGATGGGTTGGTAAGACTTTTGTGAGTGGGAACGTAAAGCCGGGTGAATGAACAAGTAACAGGTTTGGTAATGTCGACTGATGAACAACATCTGGACCGCGTAACCGACGGTCTGCTGAAAATTGAAATCGAACTCCGTGAATTGGGTGTGTGGGAGCACGAACCACTGCCTGACGAGGCTTTCCAGAGCACTCAACCGTTTTGCCTGGACACCATGGAGTTCACACAGTGGGTGCAGTTCGTGTTTCTGGATCGGATGAAAATCCTGGTGGAAGCCGGCCATTCATTGCCATCAGTCTCGGGCATTGCGCCGATGGCGGAAGAGCATTTCCGTGGCCGGCCGGAATCCGGTGATGGTCTGATTCAGGCGCTGGAGAACATGGACCAGCTCTTGTCTGGTGCCAGGTAATCGCACCGGCGGGGAGGTCTTTCCAAAACACGCTGTAAAGACATCCCTGTCCCGCTCGAGCTCCGCCATCCATGGCTCCGCACGGTTCTGGAAAGACCTCCCCGCCGGTGCTCCGGGCTTGGGCGTTTAAATCAACCGCATCGACAAATCTACTGCTTTCACGCTCTTGGTCAGATTGCCGATGGAGATGTAATCCACGCCGGTCTCGGCAATAGGTACCAGAGTCTGGTCATTGACCCCGCCGGAGGCTTCCAGTTTCGCCTTGCCGTTGGTTAGCGCAACCGCCTGGCGCATATCCTCCAGTGAAAACTCGTCCAGCATGATGATGTCGGCACCGGCCTCCAGGGCCTCGGCCAATTCCTCCAGGTTTTCCGTTTCCACTTCCACCGGCTTGCCCGGTGCCACCCGGTGCGCCTCCGCCACGGCTCTGGCAATTGAGCCGCAGGCGGCAATGTGGTTTTCCTTGATCAGAAATGCATCCCAAAGGCCGATCCGGTGGTTGTCACAGCCGCCACAGGTCACCGCGTATTTTTGGGCCAGGCGCAGACCGGGCAGGGTTTTGCGGGTATCCAGCAGGCGCACGTTGGTGTGGGCAACGCGAGTGGCATAGCCAGCGCAGCGGGTGGCAACGCCAGACAACGTTTGCAGCCAGTTCAGTGCGGAACGTTCAGCGGTCAGCAGGGAACGGGCGGGGCCATGCATGCGGAAAATGACATCGTCGCGCTGGATGTCGTCACCGTCTTCGAACAGCCATTCCAGCTCAACCGCCGGGTCCACCTGGCGGAAAACTTCCTCGGCCCAGGCCCGGCCGGCCAGTCTGGCATTTTCCCGGGTGATCACGCGGCCTTTGGCTACTGCCTCGGCGGGAATCAGCCGGGCGGTAATATCGCCATCACCGATATCTTCGCGAAGACTCTGGGCAACGGTTTCAATGCGGGCCTGGCGTAGCAGTTCAGGGGAGATCATGGCGGTATCCCGGCAAGCTGTGAAAGTGGGTGGTCAAAGCGGGCAATTCTAACCGTCGGGGGCGGATTCGCCAAACGGTGGCTCAAGTGATGCTAAACTGTGATGCAGGTCGCCATTACACAAAAGATGACAAAGTCAGGCGCAAATTGACAATTTGAGGCCATATACTGGGTGCATTGAATAGCTCACAGTGGGGCTCATATAATGGTCAAGAGTAACAACGTTGTTTGCTTTTCAGGCAAGACCCAGGGAGAGAGGTCTGCAATGCCAGCAGAATTGGTACGACTCAGGGACAGATCAGGCCAGACATTCAGGCAGGTACTGGCGCGCTTTTTCGAGCAGGCCGACGATACTCTTTTTGCTCTGGCAGACAAGGCGGGCTCCAACCAGGATCAGACTGCCTACTTCGATGCCATGCGAGAGTTGCGGCTTCGTCGCAAGTCCATGACCGTTTCGGTTCTTCAGCACGTCAGTGAGGCCTTTAACGAAATGTCGCGTGTCCGGCCAGGCACGTCTTCGTCGTCACTGGAGGAAATCGAAGAAGACGGTTTGAGTCTGATTGACCACGAGCAGCTCGAGCAGCAGGTGGCCATCAATAATCTGACCACGCGCTTGCGGAATCGCTATCAGGAATCCGTGCATTTGCTGTCGGCCCGAATTCGGCACCTGCTACCGGAGTTGGATTTGTCGGATGCCCAAATGCCACTGGGGCCAGAGGTGATATGTTCAGCCATTGGAGAAGCCTGCGCTGATCTGGATATAGACATTCGCGCGAAGCTGGTTGTCCTTAAGCTGTTCGAACGGCTCATGGTTGGCCAGCTCGATGCCTTCTATCGCGATTGCAATCAGATGCTGATTGACTCCGGTGTATTGCCGGAAATGAAGCGCCCGCCGGTTGGACGCCCGTCTCTTGCTGCTGCCCCATCTAAAAGTAACCCTTCTCCATCTGCTGCCGGGCATTCAATGGTCGAGGCTCCGGCGGCATCACCGGGTGCGTCGTCAACCGAGAATTCACCTGTTACTTTTCAGGAGCTGGCTTCGTTGCTCCGGCAGGATCAGGGAGAGGAAGTCCTCGGGCACGCACGTGCTTCTGCGGCGAGGGTCATGGACACCGGTCAGTTGGTCAGTGAGTTGGATCAGCTGCAGGTTGCTGCCAGAGACTCCGTGAACGACTTCTCAATGCCACTCCGGGAGCAGTTGCAACCGCTGCTACAAGACTCGCCGAGCCAGGTGGCTCAGGCAGACGGTGATGTCATCAACCTGGTCGCCATGCTGTTTGACTTTATCGTGGAGGATCGGCAGTTACATCCCGTCATGAAAGTCCTGATTGGCCGGTTACAGATTCCGGTTTTAAAGGTGGCTCTCAGCGATCGCAATTTTTTCAACCGTGGGGGCCATCCGGTTCGCAAGCTGTTGAATGAATTGGCGCTGGCAGCCATTGGCTGGAGCGAGAAGCGTGAAGGTGCCCGCGATCCGTTGCGCGACAAGATAACGGAAATAGTGAATCGGGTATTGGAAGAGTTCACAACCGATACAGCCTTGTTTGAAGAGTTGCTCGAAGACTTCGGTCATTTCATGGACCTGGATCGTCGCCGTCGCGAATTGGTGGAACAGCGCCTGAGAGATGCCGAAGAAGGGCGTGCGAAGCAGGAACGGGCCAGCCAGCTGGCCACCGAGGTGATTCATGCTCAGACTGATGGCCGGGATATTCCTGCGCCTATCAGTCATTTGCTGAACGAGGCCTGGACTCGTTATTTACAGTGGCTGGTCTTGCGAAACGGCGAGGATGGCGAGCCGTGGAAACGGGCTTGTGAAATTACTGCCCGGCTGGTTTGGAGCGTTGACCCGTCTCCGGTCACAGAGCAAACACGTGCTGAATTGCTGAGAGTCATTCCGGGAATTGTGGACGATGTTCGTAAGGCGCTTCAGGAAATCTCCTGGGACCCCTTTGCCACGGATACCGTGGTGCGTGATCTGGAATTGGCTCACGTTGACGTGCTGCAAAGACTGGTGACCGCGCCAGTTGAGGATCAAGAATCAGAACCGGAAATCAATGCTCCTGGCGAGTCTGTTGTTGAGCCGGACGTTCCGGAGCAGGAAGTGGGGGAAGCGCTGGAAAGTGAAACCCCCGCGGAGATTGAGAGCCCGGTACTGGAGACGGTGGAGCAGCCTGATGAGACTGTGCCCTCCATACCGGAAGAATGGTTGGCTCAGGCTGATCGGCTCACTGTTGGTTCCTGGGTGGAAATAGTGGACGAAAGTATCCGGGGGCGCTGCAAGCTGGCGGCGTTTATTCGCGCCACGGGCAAATACATCTTCGTCAACCGCAGCGGTGCGAAGGTGGCCGAATACCATCGGGAAGATCTGGCCGAAGCCTTGCGGGACGGTTTGATTACCATGCTTGATGACGGTCTGATCTTTGACCGGGCGCTGGAATCCATCATCGATAACCTGCGGCACAACCGTAAAGACTGAGATCGTGGTATCCCCGGGCGGTTTGTGATTCAATCCGCTGAGTAAATCCAACTGCTCCGGGGACTGTTTTGCACCAACCGAACGCCAGCCATTCGTCCACTCCGTCCGCTGAAACGATTGCGGCCCTTCGGGAAACCGGGCGTTTTGCCGGTGCCCGCTGGTGTCCCTCTCCGAATTTTGGCCAGCGTCCCGAGGGCGCCACTATCTCTCTGTTGGTGGTGCACAATATCAGTTTGCCACCGGGGCAGTTCGGTGGTTCTCATATCGAAGACTTTTTCTGTAACCGCCTGCAGGCAGATCAGCATCCCTACTTCGCTACCATCGCCCCCCTGCAGGTGTCTGCCCATGCATTGATCCGCCGCGACGGCTCGGTGGTGCAGTTCGTTAGCTGCCTGGACCGGGCCTGGCATGCCGGCCGTTCGAGCTTTCTGGGGGAGGAAGAGTGCAATGATTTCTCCATTGGCATCGAACTTGAAGGGGCCGATGATGTTCCCTACACGCCAGAGCAGTACGCCGTGCTGGCCCGCCTTGCGAGGCAAGTGATGGCTGCCTGGCCAGCGGTCACGCCGGAGCGGATAACCGGCCATTGCGACATTGCCCCGGGCCGAAAAACCGACCCCGGTCCGGCCTTCAGCTGGTCCCGGTTTCATGATGTGTTACTGGATGCGGAGACTGTCTGAATGACCCTGTTGGTATTGTTGCTGGCCTATGTGATTCGTCGCAGGCTGGATGGAGCCAACCGTTTGTCGACCGACGGGGTTTGGCGACAGTGGTTCAGCGCCTATACCCGCGCCCGGGCCGGGCGGGAAGATGCGCTCCTGCCCGGCTTTATACGGGTGCTGGTGCCGACACTGTTGCTGACGGGGTTGTGGCTTCTTGCCCTGGACCAGGGGCTGCGCTGGGCGCTGTCCCCCCTGGAGCTGGTGGCTCTGGTGTTGCTGATGGGTGCGCCGGGCTGGCGCCAGGTGTTGGAAGCCTACAGCCAGGCCTGGGGCCGGGGCGACATGCAGGCCGCCTGGCGGCATATTCAGCGCTGGTTACCGGCGGCGGAGCGGGGTGAGGCGTTGTCGCCGGAAGCCATGCACTTGTCCTTGTCCCGCACTCTGATGACCTCGGTGTTCGAGCGTTTCTTTCTGGTGGTGTTCTGGTATGTGGTGGGTGGCCTGCCGGCGGCGTTTCTGGCCCGCAGCCTGGTAGCGCTGGCCGAGCACTGGCCGCAGGCACCGGCGCGGGTAAGGTTTGCCCGAATGGTTGATGTGATCGGCTGGATTCCGTCCCGCTTGTTGGCCCTGACCTTCGGGCTGGCGGGGGATCTGGCGGGGTGGTCGCAAAAAATCCGCCGGGTACTGCCGGGTTTCCGGCAACGTAATCATCAGGTGCTGATGACAGCAGCGGATGGCGCACTGACCGGCTATGCGCTGGATCCTTCCAGGTTCTCAGGCCTGCACCCGCAGGAATGGCCGGATTTCGGTGGTCGAAGCCTGACCGCGATTCGCGATCTGCTCAATCGCAGCATGCTGGTGTGGATTTGTGTGATCGCGCTGCTAGTGATTGCCGGCCTGGTTTAAACACCGACAATCACTGGCGTTGCTGGCTTTTTACTGTTAAAGCCCAGACTTCTTTTGTTCCCACAGAATTTCCTGGGCGCCTCCCCGGCGCGCCAGTACCCGCGCCACCACAAACAGCAGATCCGACAACCGATTCAGGTAATGCCGGGAATTGGTGTTGATGGAATCCTCGTGGCCCAGAGCCACCACCACCCGCTCGGCGCGCCGGCACACGGCGCGGGCCATGTGGCACTGGGCCGCCGCCGGAGAGCCGCCGGGCAGGATGAAGTTTTTCAGCGGTGGAATGCCTTCGTTGTATTCATCCAGTGTGGCTTCCAGCCAGTCGATGTGTTCGTCACCAATCACCTTGCTGCCGGGAATGGCGAACTCGCCCCCCAGGTCAAACAGGTGGTGCTGAATGCGGCGCAGAACCTCGATCAGCGCATCGTCTTCCGGCAGGGTTTCCACCAGAATGCCAATATGGCAGTTCAGCTCGTCGGCGGTGCCCATGGCTTCCACGCGCTGGGCGTTTTTGGCAATGCGGTTGCCGTCGGCCAGGCCGGTGGAGCCGTCGTCTCCGGTTCGGGTGTAGATCTTCGACAGGCGGTTGCCCATGGTGTCGCTCCGTTGATGATTTGGAAGGTTTGAAAGATTGGTGTGTTTGCTCAAAAAGGGCAGTCAATCGCTCAGTTGTTTTACCCTTTTGGTGAGCATTTGGTTCACCGGGGTGGCGATATCCAGTGTTTTGCCCAGCGCTGCCAGGTAACCGTTGATGTAATCAATTTCAGTGGGGCGCCCGGCCAGCATGTCGGCGCGCATGGACGAGGTGTTACGGGCGGTGTTCCGGGCCACGGTCTCAATGTTGCTGCGAAGTTGTTCCGGCGCCACCAGGCCTTGCCCAGCGCCGGCCATCAGGCTGGCGACTTCCTCGCTCAGTGGTGTGATCCATTGCCGGAATAGCGGTGCCTCGAGAATCTCTCCGTTGGGGCAATCGAGTAGCGCCGTGAACGGATTGATGCCGGCGTTGATCACGAGCTTTTGCCATAGGCGCGGCAGTATGTCGGTCTCCGCATGAACGGTCAGGCCGCTTTCCGTCAGTTGGCCGACGACGCTGTCCAGTCGGGATTCAGCGGTTCGGGTGAGTGGTCCCACCCAGGTTTCCCCCTTGCCGGCATGGACGGTTCTGTCCGGGGAAGGGCGGTTCGCGCCTTCGGTGGTGGAGGCGGCCAGGATGGGGCGCTCGGGCCAGGTGTCCGCGACTTGTTGCTGGCTGCCCAGGCCATTCTGAAAAAGCACAATCGGAGTGTTGGCGGGCATATCGGGAAGCGTGGTGTGCAGCGCGTCCAGGGTGTCGCCCGCCTTGGTGGTGACCAGCAGCAGCTCCGGCGTTCCATCAGACCCAAGTTGAGGGATATCGACCGGGTAGGCTTCGCCGCTCACGGAGTGGAACTGATAAGGGATGGAATCGGAGGGAGCACCCGGGCGGGGCACAAAGGCGGCCCGCCCGGCTGGCAGTGATGCGGCCCAGAGCCGGCCCAGGGAGCCGGCACCCAGAATCGCAATCATGGTTTACATGGCCTCGATGTCGGCCCGCTGGCTGCTCAGGCGCTCCAGGCTGCCCTGCGCTTCGCGCAGCTTCTCGCGCTCTTTCTCGACCACTTCGGCCGGGGCCTTGGCGGTGAATTTCTCGTTGTTCAGCTTGCCTTCGACGCGGCTGATTTCCTTGTTCAGGCGCTCCAGCTCCTTGTCCAGGCGTTTGAGCTCGGCGTCCTTGTCGATCAGGCCGGCCATGGGCACCAGCACTTCCATTTCGCCCACCAGCTGGGTGGCACTCATGGGGGCCTTGTCGCCGTCGAACCACTCCAGCTTCTCCAGCTTGGCCAGAGACATCAGGAAGGTGCGGTTGTCGTCCATCCGGCGCTGGTCTTCGGCGCTGGAGCCTTTCAGCAACACCGGAATCTGCTTGGCCGGGGAGATGTTCATTTCGCCCCGGATGTTGCGCACGGCCACGATCACGCCCTTGAGCCACTCGATATCGGCGGCCACGGCGGCGTCCTGTTTGCTGGTATCCGGCTGCGGGAACGGCTGCAACATGATGCTGTCGCCTTCCTTGCCGGCCAGCGGCGCGATGCGCTGCCAGATTTCCTCGGTGATGAACGGCATGATCGGGTGCGCCAGGCGCAGAACGGCTTCCAGCACCCGTACCAGGGTGCGGCGGGTACCGCGCTTGGCTTCGGCGCTGGCGTTGTCACCGTTCAGGGCTGGCTTGGACAGCTCCAGGTACCAGTCGCAGTACTCGTTCCAGATGAACTCGTACAATGCGTAGGCGGCCAAGTCGAAGCGGTACTGCTCCAGATGGCGGGTCACTTCCTGCTCGCAGTGCTGCAGCTCGCTGATGATCCAGCGGTCGGCCAGGGACAGTTCCACCGGCTCGTCATTCACGCCACAGTCTTCGCCTTCGGTGTTCATCAGCACGTAGCGGGCGGCGTTCCACAGTTTGTTACAGAAGTTGCGGTAGCCTTCCAGGCGCTTCATGTCCCAGTTGATGTCGCGGCCGGTGGTGGCCATGGCCCCCCGGGTGGAGCGCAGGGCATCGGTGCCGTGGGCGGGGATGCCCCCCGGGAAATCCTTTTTGGTGGGCTTGCCGATCTTCTCCGCCCGCCTGGGCTGCCTCCGGTTGCCGGTGCGCTTTTCCAGCAGATCGTCCCAGCCAATGCCGGCCGTCATGTCCCGCGGGTCGATGACGTTGCCCTTTGGCTTGGGCATCTTTTCGCCGTGTTCGTCGCGGGTCAGGCCGGTCACGTACACGGTGGGGAAGGGCGCCTGTGGGGTGGCGGCTTCGGTTTTCATTAAGTGGATGGGCCTCATGATCATCCGGGCAACCCAGAAGAAGGTGGTGTCGAAAACGGGTCACAGTTAGTCCGTGGGGTGGGAGGGTTTCAGGCGGTCGGTGATTTCCGGCCAGCCCCGGGTGCCGGAGGTGCGCACGGCGGAGCTGGAACAAG
>JABXHG010000139.1 GCA_013393545.1 Alteromonadaceae bacterium
GGTGGGAAGAGGAAAGAATGCAGAAGGTGAAGGAAAAAAAACTGAAAGTTGAGGGGAAGCAGGAAACCAACGAAAAAGAAGAACATCGGGCTGGCGCGACAAAAGTGAAGGAAAAGCTGGGGGGAAAAACCGGGAGGGGAGAAAATATAACCGGGGTGCAGGATGTGTTTGGAAAGGCCTACAAAGACGGCACCGAGTTCGCCCGGGATGGCAGCCAGTTCGATAAGCTGTTTGAAGAAGGCGATACCTTCAACATTGGCAACCTGGAAGGTCGGGTACTGCACACGCCGGGCCACACGCCAGCCTGCCTGACTTATGTGATCGGCGACGCCGGCTTTGTGGGCGATACTCTGTTCATGCCGGATTTCGGCACCGCCCGGTGTGATTTCCCCGGTGGTGATGCCCGGGCACTGTTCCAGTCCATCCAGAAAGTACTGGCCCTGCCGCCGGAAACCCGCCTGTTCATGTGTCACGACTATGGCACACCGGACCGTGATGAATTCCTTCACATGACTACGGTGGCGGAAGAGCGCGAGGCCAACGTGCATGTGCACGAGGGTGTCAGTGAAGACGAGTTCGTGAAAATGCGTACCGAGCGGGATGCGACGCTGGATATGCCGCGTTTGATTCTGCCCTCGGTTCAGGTGAACATGCGCGCCGGTGAAATGCCGCCGGCCGAGGACAACGACCAGGTTTACCTGAAGGTTCCCATCAACCTGTTCTGAGCCGCGCATGAACGTGAAACGTTATCTGCCCATTCTGGACTGGGCGCCCCGTTACGGTCGTGATCAGGCCACCAGTGATCTGGTGGCCGCCGTCATTGTTACCGTGATGCTGATTCCCCAGTCCTTGGCCTATGCCCTGCTGGCCGGCTTGCCGGCACAGGTGGGCCTGTACGCCAGTATTCTGCCGCTGGTGATCTACGCGGTGTTTGGCACCAGCCGTACCCTTTCGGTGGGGCCGGTGGCCGTGGCTTCACTGATGACCGCCGCCGCTCTGGCGCCGATCGCCGAGGCTGGTACCAGCGCCTACATTGCCGGTGCGGTACTACTGGCGGTGATGTCCGGCATCATGCTCACCCTCATGGGCGTGTTCCGGCTTGGCTTTCTGGCCAACTTCCTTAGCCATCCGGTGATCTCCGGGTTTATCACCGCGTCGGGTATTGTCATTGGTGCCAGCCAGCTCAAGCACATTTTTGGCGTGGAAGCTTCCGGCCATAATCTGATCGAGATTATTCATGCCATCGGTGCTTCCTTCGGTGAAACCAATGGCTACACCCTCGCCATCGGGGTGGGTGCCTGGGCGTTTCTGATGCTGGCGCGCAAACATGTGAAACCTTTACTCAAGGGCCTGGGCATCAAGCCGAGGCTGGCGGACATTCTCGCCAAAACCGCGCCCATTCTGGCGGTGGTGGTGACTACCTTGCTGGCCTGGTTTTTCAACCTGGACGAGAAAGGCGTTCGCCTGGTGGGGGCGGTGCCGTCCGGCCTGCCTGAATTTACCATGCCCCCGCTGGACACCGGCCTTTGGTCCCAGCTGGCGGTGAGCGCTTTGCTGATCAGCGTGGTGGGTTTTGTGGAATCGGTGTCGGTGGGCCAGACCCTGGCCGCCAAGCGCCGGCAACGTATCGACCCGGACCAGGAACTGATTGGCCTGGGCACCGCCAACCTTGGCTCTGGCTTTTCTGGTGGTATGCCGGTTACCGGTGGCTTTTCCCGGTCAGTGGTGAATTTTGACGCCGGTGCGGAAACGCCGGCTTCCGGCGCCTATGCTGCCGTGGGCATTGCCCTGGCCACCTTGTTTCTGACACCAGCGATTGCTTATCTGCCGCAGGCCACGCTGGCGGCGACCATTATTGTGGCAGTCACCACGCTGATTGACCTGCCTGCCCTTGGCCGCACGTACCGCTATTCCCGCACCGATTTCGGCGCCATGCTGGCGACCATTGTGCTGACACTGGTGCACAGTGTGGAAGCCGGCATCATCGCCGGTGTGGCGCTGTCCATTGGGCTGTTCCTGTTCCGCACCAGCCGGCCGCACAGCGCCGTGGTGGGCCGGGTGCCGGGCACCGAGCATTTCCGAAACGTGTTGCGGCACGATGTGGAAACCTGTCCGAAGGTGACTTTCCTGCGGGTGGATGAAAGCCTGTACTTTGCCAACGCCCGTTTCCTGGAAGAAACCGTGCTGGATCTGATTACCCGGGAACCGGAACTGACCGATGTGGTGCTGGTGTGCCCGGCGGTGAACCTGGTGGATGCCTCTGCCCTGGAAAGCCTGGAGGCCATCAACGAGCGGCTGCATGATGCCGGTGTCCGGCTACACTTGTCAGAAGTGAAAGGCCCGGTGATGGATCGGCTGAAAGGCACCGAGTTTCTGGGGCATCTGGACGGCCGGGTGTTCCTGAGCACCTTCGAGGCCTGGCAGGCTCTGACCAACAAGCCGGACCGGATGATTTGCACGAAGTGATCCTGTTGACTGAAATCGGGGTATCAGTAGCATCGCCCCGATCGATCAACCTGGAAGGTCCGGATACCGGTGAACTGCCATGGGAATGACTGAAAATCTCCTGTCCACCGGCCAGTGGCTGGTGACCGCTGTGCTGTTTGCATTCATTCTGCTGGCTGCCGTGCGCAGTATCGACTGGCAAACCCTGCGCAAGGACAACGCCGTGCAGCATTCGCTGTTTGGCGCGGCGGTAATTCTCGGGTTTGTCTGGCAACTGCGGGCCGGCATTTCGCCGGGGCTGTCCATTCACATTTTCGGTATTACCGTAATCACCCTGATGCTGGGCTGGGGCCTGGCGGTGTTGAGTGGTTTGATGGCGTTGGTGATCACTGTGATCACTGGCAAGGAGCCGCCGGTGATGTATGCCGCCAACGCCCTGATTACGGTGATGATTCCGGCGCTGGTCACCCACGCCATCATGTTATGGGAACGCCGCCGCAATTTCCGTAACTTCTTCGCTTATATCTTTTTCTGCGGTTTTTTTGCGGCGGGTTTCTCGGTGGCGGCGGCGGGCCTGGTGATGTGTCTGTTGCTCTGGACCGGCGGAATCTACAGCTTTGACGGGCTGGTGCACGAGTACATCCGCTACCTGCCCCTGTTCATGATTCCCGAAGGCTTTATCAACGGTGCGTTTGTCACCGGCCTGATGGTGTTCCACCCGGACCGGCTGAGCACACTGGACCAGCGCCGTTACCGTTAATCAGCCTTCCTGGGCTACGGATAGCCGTTTGTCGTTGCCGTTGTTGCTGACCTTGCTACGCCAGTCCGTAAGCCAGGGCAGTACGTCGGCCGCCGGCATCGGCCGTGCAATCCCAAAACCCTGCACCTGGTTGCAGCCCATGTCCCGCAGGGCATCGGCAATGTCCATATTCTCCACGCCTTCGGCCAGTACCACACGGTTGAAGCGCTGCGCCATGAAAATCACGCTTTCCACAATGGCTCGATCGCTGTCGCTGGCCAGCATGTTCAGAATGAAGCTCTTGTCGATCTTGATGACATCCACCGGCAAGGTGCGCAGGTAGGTCAGTGACGAAAAGCCGGTGCCGAAGTCGTCCAGTGCCACCTGCAGGCCCATGTCCCGGCAACGGGACAATACGTTGCTGGCTCGCTTGGTATCCTCCAGTGCGGTGGTTTCCAGCACCTCCAGGGTGATCCGGCTGGGGCAGACTTCCGGGTGGCTTTGCAGGTAGGCGTTCAGGTAATCGACGAAGGTTCGGTCAATCAGGTGTGCTGAATTGATGTTGATGCATACGGCCAGATCCTCGCCGGCATCCGTCCAGCGATTCATCTGGTGAATGGCCTCCTTCAGCACCCATTGCCCCACCGGGATTTTCAGATGGCTGTTTTCTACTACGGGCAGGAACTCGCCCGGCGGAATCAGGCCCCGTTCCGGATGATCCCAGCGAATCAAGGCTTCAAAGCCGATCACCTGACAGTCGGCCATGCGCACCTGTGGCTGGAAATGCAGCTCGAACTCCTGGTTTTCCAGTGCCCGGGTAATTTCGGTCAGTTGTTCGCGGCGCTGCCGGCGGAAGGCATCGGCGTGGGGATCAAACAGCTGGAACTGGTTGCGCCCTTTTTCCTTGGCCTGGTACATGGCCTGGTCAGCATGGCGAATAAGTGCTTCGGCATCGGTGTCATCGTCCGGATACAGGGTAACCCCGAGGCTGGAAGTCAGAGACAGGGTGGTGTGTCTGTCCAGCTCAATCGGCTCGGCCACGGTGTCGAGTATTCGCTCAAACAGCTTTTCGTCCTGCCCGTTTTGCAGCAGCAGAACAAATTCGTCGCCACCAATACGGGCCACGGTGTCGCCGCTGCGAAGGGTTCTGGCCAGACGTTCACCGGTGGTCCGCAGAATTCGGTTACCCACGTCGTGCCCGTGTTTGTCGTTCAGGGTCTTGAAGCCGTCAATGTCCAGATAACACACAGACACGGATTGCTGTTGACGGTTGGCGTGGTTGCAGGCGGTGCGCAGGCGTTCTTCGAGCAACTGGCGGTTGGGCAGGCCGGTCAGGCCATCGTAATTGGCGGCCCGGTCCAGTTCTCTGGCGTGGTTTTTCAGGGCGGTGATGTCGGAAAACGCGGCCACGTGGTAACAGCGGCCCGGCTCGTCCAGGTGCACCCGGCTGATGGACAGCAGCTCGACGAATTCCTCGCCGTTCTTGCGCCGGTTCCACACTTCCCCACGCCAGTGATCTTCCTCCTCGATGGTTTGCCACATCGAGCGGTAATATTCTTTTGAATGACGGCCGGAACTCAGGATGGACGGGTTTAGCCCCAGCACTTCTTCCCGGCTGTAGCCGGTGATGCGCGAAAACGAGGGGTTGACGTCGATGATCTGGTTGTTCTGGTCGGTGATGATGATGGCTTCGTGGCTGCGGTCAAACACGCTGGCGGCAATGCGCAGGCCCCGTTCGCTGTTCTTGCGGTCGGAAATGTTGGTCTGGACCACCACAAAACCCGGTGCCACGCCTTCTTGCTCACCCACTGGTACGCAGTAGGTATGCACCCAGTAGGGTGTGCCGTCGGCGGTATAGTTCAGCAGGTCTTCTTCGAAGGCTTCGCCCCGGGCCAGTCGCTGGTGAATATGGTCGGCGGTGGCTCTGTCGGTGTCCGGGCCCGTTAAAACGGTGTCGGGGTGCTGACCGACAATGGTTTCGAGGCCATAGCCGGTGTGATCTTCAAAGGCCTGATTGGCCCACTCGATGCGGCCATCGCCGTCGAGTATCAGAACCATGTTGCGGGTCGCGGTGGCAATCAGGGCCAGGCGTCTTGGGTCAATGCCGGGCAGCGGTTGAACAGGTTTGCGGGTTACGGGCATAGAAAAGCGTTATCCGGGTATCGGTGGTTGTAACTGCCCCGCCCATCCTTGTGAGACTGCTCTTGTAATTATATTGATATTCCGAAGTAATTAACTCCGAAAAAGCCGCAATTTAAAGGGGGAAACATACTTTGATGACACTTTCGTGTCGGTACCATGACAGCGCGCGATGCTACCGTATCTGTTGACCGATAACATGTGACGTACGTCACGTTTTGTTGATGCCGGTCAATGATGGTGCATATGGTTGAAGGCGCTTCCGGCGCTACTGTCGCCAGCGTGAATGTTTCTGGAGTTTGCGCTGCAGGGTGCGCCGATGCATGTTCAGGGCCCGTGCGGTAGCGGAAATGTTGCCTTCGTGTTCGTTCAGTACCCGCTGGATGTGTTCCCATTCCATTTCTTCCACCGAGGGCGGCTCGGCGCGTAGGTCGGGCATTCCTTCGAGTGGCTCGAATCCCTGCATCAGCTGGCTGACGGTCACCGGCTTGCACAGGTAATTCACCGCGCCCCGGCGCATGGCTTCCACGGCGGTCGCGATGCTGCCATAGCCGGTCAGAACCAGCACTTCCAGATCCGGCTGCTGGTCCAGCAGTTCCGGTAACAGCTGTAGGCCACTTTCGCCGGCCAGGTTCAGATCCAGTACACACCGGCTGACGGGCTCTTTTGCCAGGGTGTCCAGTGCCTGCTGGTGATTGTGGGCAGTGATAGCGGTAATGCCCTGGCGCGCCAACGAGCGGGTCAGGATTTGCAGGAAGGCTTCGTCATCGTCAATCAGCAGCCACTGTTCTGTTGCCGGCATGGTCAGGATTCCTCCGTGAGGTGTTCGCGGGCTATGGGCAGGTCAACCACCATGGTGGTGCCGGTATTATCGGCCTGTGCCCGTAAACGACCGCCCAGGCGCTGGATGGTGGCGTTGGACAGAAACAAGCCCACGCCCAGGCCGTTGCGGGAATCGACAATGGCGTCCCCTGGTAGTTCCTGCAGCGTGGTTTCCAGGCCCTCGCCTTTATCTTTCACCGCCAGTTCCAGGCGATTCTCTCCCGTCAGCCGGGTACTGATTTCCACCCAGCGGGGGCTGGCGGTGAGCGCGTTGGCCACCAGGTTCAGCACGGCTTGATCCAGCGTGGCATCAATGGCGACGGGCGCATCCGGCACCTGCTCCGGCCAATGAATGGGGCCGGCCGGCCATAACAGAGTGGCGGATTCCCGCAGGCGGGCCACCCAGGTGGTGGCGGGCAGCGTTTCCAGTTCTGCGGTTTTGGCCTGCACGGCGGTGCGGGTGAGCTGCCTGAGGTGTTGGCTGCACAGGTGCAGTTGCTGTTCCATCAAATCAAGATCGTCGGCCACGGTGGGCTGCTGCTCGGTCTGGCTGCGGATTTCATCCAATAGCAGAGTCATGGTGTTCAGGGGCGTGCCCAGCCGGTGGGCGACGGCAGCCGCGGATAAACCCAGAGAGATGATTTGTTCGTCCCGCAGGCGGTTTTCCCGGAATCGGGCCAGCTGGTTTTGCTGCAGACGCAGCCGCCGGGCCAGACTGCCGACGACCAGCAGCAGAATGGCGGCTGTCAGCGCGAAGGTAATCCACATGCCGACCAGGTGCAGCTGCGCCAAATGGCCGCCAGTGTGTTGCATGTGGTCACCCGGCATGACTGGCGCATGCCACAGCACCAGCGCGGCATAGGCACCGATACCGGCCAGGGTCAGGGCAATGCTGTGGCGCAACGGAACCAGAACAATGGCCACGGCAAGCGGCAGCAGTAGCAGCGAGATCAGAGGATTGGTATAGCCGCCGGTGAAATACAGCCAGGCGCTGATCAGCAGCAGGTCACCAGCCAGAGTTGCCGAAACCGTCAGCGAGCGGGCCGGCGGGCGGCGGCTGAACCACAGCCAGCCCAGGGTGGCCAGCACGGTATACAGCAGGCAAACCAGCAGCGCTTCGGCCTGGTGACTCAGGCTCACCACCGCTTCGGCCACGGCGACGGCCACCACCGACGAGGCAATGATGGCCAGGCGCATACCCAGCAGATAGCGGGCCGCCTGTTGATAACCGGTTTGCGAGTGAGTAAGCCATTCCATGGCGCTGATTCTAGCAGTATGCCGGGTTAAACGGAGCAGGCAGTGTCATTCTGTCGCAGGGTCGGAGAAATAACACACCAGTTGCTGGCGGATGACATCGGCAGACAGCTGTAGAGGCCGGCCTCCAGTATGGTACACCTGCACCGCGCGTTCCGCCGGTGTGGCATCGGCACGGGCCGGCTCGGCGGCGGGCAGATGCTCCGGATGGTACTGGCGGGCCAGCTCCAGAATCTTTTCGTCCCGGCTGATCATCACCTTCAGCACCTGTTCTTTCAGTGCCTCGATGGCCTCGGTATTTTCGTCCGCGATGGCCCGGCTGGCGTCCTGAAACAACCGGTCCCAGTAGTCCAGCAATGGCTGGCGGTGCAGGGTGTCCAGCTCCAGGCTGGCCTGCAGGCGGGTGGCGTCACTGCTGTCGGTGACCGGGTGGAATTCGCCCTGCTGTTCCCGGTGTGGCAGGAACATGGTGGGCGACTGGCGGCGCCAGGCCTTGATCGGGTGGATCTGCACATTATCGCCATGGCGATGCACGTCAATCATCACCTGGGTGGTCTGGCGGATACGGTCCAGGGTCATGCGCGAGTGGCGCTGTGGGTCCAGGGCGAACCAGGCTACGGTGTCCAGCTCGAACAGGAACGGACACACCACTCGGAAGAAATTGCCCACCATGCCGTCGGTGGCCCAGGCGTTGAGAAGTTCGCTCAGGCTGTCACACACGTAAAAGGCGCCACGGCCATGCTGTTCAATCAGGTGCCAGACCCGGCTGGTGAAACTTTCAAAACCGCCCAGGGCGTCAATGCGGATGGTTCGCACCGCCGGGTGGTCTTCAATAATCGGGGGGTGTTCGCCGAAGCGAAGGTAGATCACTTGCCGGCCACTGCGGGCGGCAGCGTCAAGAAAGGGGAGTACGAATCGGCGGTAGTCGTCCAGCTGCGAGACGCGCCAGACCACGTTGTCGCCGATTCGCAGATCATCGAGTACCTCATCCAGCCCGGCGAGGCCGGTGGATACCCGCTCGTCGGACTGAAGAGGCTCGGTGCTCATGGCGTGATCAGATCACGCCCATGGCCAGCATGGAGCGGGCCACACGCAGGAAGCCGTTGATGTTGGCGCCCATCACGTAGTTGCCTTCGGAACCGAACTCGGCTGCGGTTTCGTAGCAGTTCTTGTGGATGTCGATCATGATTTCCTCAAGACGCTTCTGGGTATAATCAAAGGTCCAGGTGTCGCGGCTGGCGTTCTGCTGCATTTCCAGCGCGGATGTGGCCACACCACCGGCGTTGGCGGCTTTACCCGGGCCATAGGCCATCTTGGCCTCCTGGAACAGGATGATGCCTTCCGGCGTGGTGGGCATGTTGGCGCCTTCCGCTACAGCGATACAGCCGTTTTCAATCAGTGTCTTCGCGTCTTTGCCATTCAGTTCGTTCTGGGTGGCACACGGCAGCGCGATATCACACGGCACGCTCCAGATGTTGCCATCTTCCACGTATTTCGCGTGCTTGTGCACTTCAGTGTAGGCACTGATGCGGCGACGCTCCACTTCCTTGATGCGCTTGACGGCGGCCAGGTCGATGCCTTTTTCATCCACGATAATGCCCTGGGAATCGGAGCAGGCGATGACCTTGGCGCCCAGTTCGTGGGCTTTTGCGATGGCGTAGATGGCCACGTTACCGGAACCGGAAACCACCACTTTCTTGCCGTCCAGCGAGTCGCCACGGGCTTTCAGCATTTCCTGGGTGAAGAACACGGTGCCGTAGCCGGTGGCTTCGGTACGGGCGCGGCTGCCGCCCCAATCCAGGCCTTTGCCAGTCAGAACGCCGGACTCGTAACGGTTGGTGATGCGTTTGTACTGGCCAAACAGGTAGCCGATTTCACGACCGCCCACGCCAATGTCGCCGGCCGGCACGTCGGTGTACTCACCCAGGTGACGGTACAGTTCGGTCATCAGGCTCTGGCAGAAACGCATGATTTCGGAGTCGGATTTGCCCTTCGGGTCAAAGTCACTGCCGCCCTTGCCGCCGCCAATGGGCAGACCGGTCAGGGCGTTCTTGAAGATCTTCTCGAAGCCCAGGAACTTGATGATGCCCAGGTACACAGACGGGTGGAAACGCATGCCGCCTTTATAGGGGCCGAGTGTGCTGTTGAATTCAACACGGAAGGCGCGGTTGATGTGGATCTCGCCTTTGTCGTCCTGCCAGGGCACACGGAAGATGATCTGGCGCTCCGGCTCACAGATGCGCTGGATAACTTTCTGTTCGGCAAATTCCGGGTACTTCACCAATACCGGGCCCAGGGTTTCCAGTACTTCGTGAACGGCCTGGTGGAATTCCTTCTCACCCGGGTTGCGGTGCAGTACGTCCTGAAAAATCGGTTCGAGTTTTTCGTCAAGTTTGGCTGGCATAGTTATTCGCCCTCGGAATACACGTATTGAAGCTGCGCAATATTTGTGCAGCCGCCCAAAAAAAGGGCGTTGATTGAACCACAAAAGTGCACGGGACTGCAAGTTCGAGGGGTTGAAATTCGTGTGGGTTTTTGTTTGGCAATAGCGCAAAGGGGTGCGGCATCGTGTCTCAATTCATTGAAATGGGCAGCTTTTATAATTGGCGTCATTCGAAGCTCCAGTGACAACAGAAACAAGGAATCTGCTCGTGATGAAATCTCCTCTAGCCCGCTGCATTGGTCTGGCTCTGGCCAGCTATTCTCTGGTGCCCGTCGCTCAGGCGCAAAGCGATGACGAAATGCTGATTCGTGTTACCGAAGGCCAGTCTGCCGAGGCTTCCCGCCTTTCAACAGCGGCGCTGGCCTCCGAGCCGGCTGAACGGCTGGCCTCGGATTCACGGGTCTCGCTTTCTCGCCTGGGTGGTCGCGGGCTGGACCCGGTGATTCATGGCCAGAGCCAGGAGCGGGTGGATGTGTTGCTCGATGGTATGCGAGTGGAAGGCGCCTGCCCCAACCGCATGGACCCGCCCACCAGTCGCCTGAGCAGCGCCCTGCCGCAGGTGCTGGAAGTGCGCACCAGCAACCAGACCCTGCGTTGGGGGGCGATTGCCGGCGGTCAGGTGATTGCCACCACCGCTGCTCCCGAGTTTGGTGATTCCGCCACCACCGGCCACGTGACCCTGGGCGGTTCGGATAACGGCGACGGCGTATTGGCAGCGGCCAGCGCGGCCGTGGGTAATGAAGACGCCTATATGCGCCTGTCCGGCGGCCATGAAGAAGCCAATGATTACGAAGATGGCGACGGCGATAAAGTTCCCAGTGCGTTTGAAAATACCGAGGGCCGGGCCGAGGGCTTCTGGCGTGCCGATAACGGCTTTTATCTGAAAGGCTCCGTCAGCCGTCAGGAAGAGCAGGATGTGAAATATGCTTCCATGATGGATGCGCCAAAAACAGACACCGACATGTACAAGCTGGAAATCGGTTCGCCGGTGGCCAATGGCGACTGGAGCCTGCTGGCCTGGCAGGCGGACGTGGATCATGTGATGGATAACTTTAGTTTGCGTGAGCCGGGCATGATGAAAATGGAAACCTTGTCTGAGACCCGCACGCAAGGAGCCCGCCTGGTCGTGGACCAGGTGTTTAATTACACCAAAGAGCTGTCGTTCGGTGTGGATGTTGAGAGCAATGAATGGGATGCCACACTCTGGAATGTTGGCAAGGGTGAGGTTGCCGCGGAGATGTGGCCGGAAGTGGAGCGAGACCGGATCGGTGTGTTTGTTGAAGGTTTCCACCAGATCCGCGCGAACACCAAACTGGGCGCCGGTATTCGTTATGATCGGGTTGAAATGCAATCGGCGCTTGCCACTCAGGCGGATGCCAATGATGACAATGTAAGTGGTTTCCTGAGTGGTGAATGGCGCTTGTCGTCCATTAATACGCTTGAAGCCGTTGCCAGCCACAGCATTCGCAGTCCTGGCGTGAATGAGCGGTACATCAACCGGTCGATGATGTGGAAGGGTAACCCGGATCTGGAGACCGAAAAGCATCACAAGCTGGAAGTAGCGCTCAGGGGCGAGAAAGACAGCTGGCAATGGCGCCCGGGTGTCTGGATTGATGAAGTGGATGATTACGTGCTCCGTTACCAGGGTGGTGATTCCAGCTACAAAAACATCGACGCCCGCCTGCTCGGCGTGGAAGCCGAACTGGGCTGGAGTAATGGCACCTGGAGCAGCACCGGTGCACTGACCAGCGTGCGCGGTTACAACAACACCGACAACCGGGATCTGCCGCAGATTCCGCCGATCATGTATACCCACACGTTGGGCTGGCAAAGCCAGGGCCACAGCATTGGAGCCGAGTGGCAGCTGGCCCGTCGTCAGGAACGCATTGACGAGCAATCCGGTCTGGACCCCAGCGAATCCCCCGGTTATGGCGTGTTTAACCTCAATGGCAACCACCCGCTGACGGACTTCCTGTCAGTCAGCTGGGCGGTGGATAACGTTTTCGATAAAGATTATGCCCCTCATGTCAGCCGTGAAGATTCCGTTACCGGCGAAGGTTTCCGTGTAAACGAACCCGGCCGTACCTTCCGTGCCGCTGTTACCGCACGCTGGTAAAACGTTTGTCAGGTTGCCCGCTTTCATAGCCGGCGGGTAGCTTTTATGCCCTGCGGGAGCCGTTTGGTTCCCGCGGGGCTTTTTTGTTGTATCAAGGTGTAACAGACCCCATGGGCTATGCTGAAGTAGTAACAGGCCCGGGCCATTCTTTCGAAGCAGCGGTGCTGATAAGATGAGTTTCTTGATATAGTTATTAGCAAAGAACTATAAGGAATCGGTTGCTCATGGATACCCGACTGTTTGTTCGCGCCAGCCTTGCGGTGATGGCGTTCTGGCTCTCCGCTCCTGCCCTGGCACAGCAGCCAGAGGCCATGGAAACCACCGAGGTGCGCCAGGATATCATCCAGGAAACCGTGCATCTGGACGGGGTGATTGAGGCGGTCAAGCAGAGCACGGTATCGGCCCAGACCAGTGGCACGGTAGTCGAACTGCCGTTTGATGTGGACGATTCGGTGATGCCCGGGGATTTGATTGCTCGGCTGGATGACACCGAGCAGCGTTCCCGTTTTCGACAGGCCCAGGCCAATCTGGAAGAGGCGCGTTCCGGTCTTCAGGATGCCCGGCAACAGTATGAGCGCATTGAAGCCATTCACGAACGTGGTTTGGTGTCCAGGCAGGAATTCGATAGCGCGAGCAACAACCTGAGTGCCGCCCGGGCCCGGGTGGAGCGCGCCGAAGCAGCCGTTGAGGAAGCCCGGGAGCAACTGGACTACACCCGGGTGATCGCGCCCTACGGGGGTATTGTCACCGAACGCCACGTGGAAATTGGCGAATCGGTCAGCCCCGGGCAACCATTGTTGAGCGGCTTGTCGCTGGAACAACTGCGGGTGGTGGTCGACCTGCCCCAGCAATATGCCGATCTGGCTCGCAGTGAACAGCAGGCAACCGTCACTCTTTCCGATGGGCGCGTGCTGGATACCGGCGAGATGACCTTCTACCCCTACGCCAACCCGGAAACTCACACCTTTCGCCTGCGCATGCGCCTGACCGAGCCTAATGGCACGCTGTTTCCGGGCATGCTGGTGAAAGTCCAGGTGCCGGTAGCCAGTCGTGAAGCTCTGTGGATTCCGGCGACAGCACTGGTTCAGCGCAGTGAATTGCGGGCGGCATTCGTGCTGAACGACGACGATCAGCCCCGTTTGCGGCAGATCCGTACCGGCACGCGCCATGAGGATCAGCTGGAAGTGCTGTCCGGTGTCAGTGCCGGCGAACAGGTGGTTGCCAACCCGGCAGTCCTGGTGGGCAGCCAGCGCCTGGCCCTGCCGGCTGCCGCCAACCCGGACGGGGGAGTAAGCGACCATGAGTGAAGAATTGCCCCCGGTTGGCCCTTCCGGCGCCATTGCCCGTGTCTTTCAGAACAACCACCTGACGCCCCTGCTGGCCATTCTGGCCATTATTCTGGGGGTTCTGGCGGTAGTGGTTACCCCCAAGGAAGAAGAACCCCAGATCGACGTCACCATGGCCGATATCATGGTATCCCTGCCCGGTGCCAGCACCCGGGAAGTGGAAAGTGCCATTGCCACCCCGGCTGAGCAGGTGATGAGCGAAATCAAGGGCGTGGAGCATGTGTATTCGGTTTCACGCCAGGGCGAGGCGGTGGTGACCGTGCAGTTCGAGGTGGGTATTGAACGCCAGGAGGCGCTGGTTCGCCTTTACAACCAGGTGTATTCCAACCAGGACTGGCTGCCGGCCGATCTGGGTGCCTCGCAGCCGTTGATCAAACCCCGGGGCATCGACGATGTGCCGGTGATGACCCTCACACTATACGACCCCACAGGCACCCAGACCGGGGAGGAACTGAACCGTCTGGCCCACATGCTGGAAGTGGCGCTCAAGCGGGTACCGGGCACCCGGGATATCTACACAGTGGGCGGCGTGCCGGACCGGGTAGATATCCGGTTTGATCCCGCCCTGTTGGCCGGTTTCGGCCTCACGACCGGTGATATTGCCGAGGCCCTGCAATCGGCCAACACGGCTAGCCAAGAGGCTCGGGTAACCCGTAACAATCTCTCCATTCCGGTGCAGGCAGGCACCCTGCTGGAATCGGTGACCGATGTACGCCGGCTGGTGGTCGGCATGCATAACGGTGCGGCGGTGTACATGGATGACGTGGCGGAAGTCAGCCGAGGCGGTACCGTGCCGGACCAGAGCGTCATGGCCGGCTTCGGCCCGGCGCATCCGCAAGCGGTTGGCGGTGAGCCCGGCGAAGTCTATCCGGCGGTGACCCTGGCCATTGCCAAAAAGCCCGGCGAAAACGCCATCGACATCACCACTGCCATTGGCGAGCGGCTCGATGAACTTCGCAACCGGGCTTTGCCACCCAACGTGGAAGTGCTGGTAACCCGGGATTATGGCGTGACCGCTTCGGAGAAAGCCGACAAGCTGATTTCCGATCTGGTGTCCGCCACCCTCGCGGTGATGCTGCTGGTGCTGGCGGCCATGGGCTGGCGCCAGGCGCTGATCGTCGGGGTGTCGGTGCTGATTACCCTGCTGTTGACCCTGGTGTTTTCCTGGGCCTGGGGCTTCACCCTCAACCGGGTGTCGTTGTTCGCGTTGATTTTCTCCATCGGGATTCTGGTGGATGACGGCCTTTTTATTACCGCGAACATCAACCGCCGCATTCAGCATCCCCGCCCGGCCTTCCATCACATCATTCCCGCGGCGTGGGCAGAGGTGCGTCTCCCCACCCACATTCACCTCCGCCCCCTCCTT
>JABXHG010000014.1 GCA_013393545.1 Alteromonadaceae bacterium
GCCCCCGGGGCGTCAACCGTTAATTTTCACTTTTTTTAATTCTTTTGGTCACCCCGGGAAAACCGCTTACTCATTGATCAAATTGATGTTTAAACACCCAGCGCGGCGTATTCCTTCTCTACCCGCTTGGTTTCTTTCTTGGAGAAAGCACCCAGAACCTGCAGCGCATAACGCAGGCGCGAGCGGGTCATGTCCGGACCAAGCAGTGCCATGGAGTCCATCACCGACCAGGAGTTGGGCGTGCCGGCAATGGCCACAAAGATCGAGAACATGAAATCCCCCATCTTCAGGTCCATGGCCTTGGCCAGCGCCTTGATGTCGGCAAAGATGGTGTCCTTGCTCCAGTGGCGCTGGGCTTCCAGCTTCCACAGAGTGAACTGCAGTACTCGCTTGATCTGCGCTTCTTCCAGCTTCTTGTGCTCAAAGTCTTCGGGCTTAAGCTCCAGCATGCCGCTGAACATGAATTCCGCCATGGGCGCAACGTCAGAGAACACTTCCGCCCTGCCCTTGATATGCGGCACCAGAGCTTTCAGAGCATCCTCATTGAACCACCACTGTCTCATGCGTTCCATGAACTGCTCGTCGTTCAATTCTTCGCGAATCCAGTGGCCGTTCAGCCAGCGCAGCTTCTCCACATCGAACACCGGCCCGCCGAGGGACACACGCTGGATGTCAAAGTTCTCGATCATCTCATCCAGGGTAAACTTCTCCCGCTCATCCGGCATGGACCAGCCCATGCGACCCAGATAGTTGGTGACCGCTTCGGGCATGAAGCCCATGCGTTCGTAGAAGTTGATGCTGGTGGGGTTCTTACGCTTGGACAGCTTGCTCTTGTCCGGATTACGCAGCAGCGGCAGGTGACACAACTCCGGCATGTCCCAGCCGAAGTCTTCGTACAACAGCTTGTGCTTAGGCGCCGCGTTAATCCACTCCTCACCGCGCAGCACGTGGGTAATATCCATCAGGTGGTCGTCTACCACGTTGGCCAGGTGGTAAGTGGGCATGCCATCGGATTTCAGCAGGATCTGGCAATCCACCTGCGACCAGTCAATCTCGATCACGCCACGCAGCATGTCCTGGATTTCGCACACGCCTTCATCCGGCACTTTCATACGGATCACGTAAGACTCACCGGCTTCCAGACGACGCTTAACCTCGTCTGCCGGCAACTCCAGATCACCCTTGATACCCGGGTTCTGGCCGGCGGCCTTGCGCTCTTCGCGAATCGCATCCAGCTCTTCGGGGGTGCGGAAGCAGTAGAACGCATGCCCTGCGGTCACCAGGTCCTCGGCGTACTGGGCATACATGTGCTTGCGCTCGGACTGACGATACGGACCATGGGGACCGCCCACATCGGGGCCTTCGTCCCAGTTCAGGCCCAGCCAGCGCATGGCCTGAAGGATATCGCGCTCGGATTCCGCCGTGCTGCGGGCCTGGTCAGTGTCTTCAATGCGCAAAATAAACTGGCCGCCGTGCTGGCGGGCAAAGCACAGATTAAACAGGGCCACGTAGGCGGTACCAACGTGTGGGTCGCCCGTGGGCGACGGGGCAATTCGGGTGCGTACTGTCATGAAACCATCCTGAAAATAAGTGGCCGATTGATAAACGCGCCATTATAGCGACCATAGCCTGATTTCGCATGATTGTGTTTGGCGACCACCCGCTCTTAATGTAACATTATAACATTTAGAGAAAACAACGGGATTTCCACCATGAACATCAAAGTCACCGCATTCGCCCTTGGCCTGGGCTCACTGGTTGCCGCCGCGCCGGTCTCCGCCGCTAACATTGTTACGTCCATCAAGCCGCTGGAACTGCTTGTCAAAGCCGTGGCCGGCGATGAGACCAACGTCACCACCCTGGTGCCGCCAGGATCCAGCCCCCACAACTACAGCATGAAACCCTCCCAGCGCCGGGCTCTGGAAAACGCCGATGCCATTTTCTGGGTGGGGCCAGACATGGAAACCTTCCTGGAACGCCTGCTGGGCAGCGAGGAATTTGAAGGTCGCGTGCTTGCCTTTACCGAAGCCGGCGAGCACAACGAAGAGGAGGAAAACGAAGATCATAACGACCATGGGCATGATGACCACGGCCACAACGAACATAACCACAGCGAACATGCTCACGACCATGGCAACGGCGAAGACCCGCATATCTGGGTAGACCCGTCGCTGGCGCTGGAAATGGCCCACGACATTCACTCCAAACTCAGCACTCTGGGCGAGTTTGATCAGCAAACGCTGGACAGCAACCTGGCCAGCTTTGAGCAAAAACTGGATGAACGTGAACACGCCATTGAAGAGCAACTGGCGCCGCTGGCAGACATCAGTCTGTTTTCCTACCACAGCGCCTTCGAGCGTTTCGCCGAGCATTACAACCTGAACCTGGAAGGGGTTCTGACACTGAACCCGGAACTGTCACCCGGTGCGCGGCACATTGCCGATGTTCAGAAGCAGCTGGAGCAGGCCAACCAGCCCTGCCTGCTCACCGAACCACAATTCAACCGCCAATGGTGGCGCTCCATTACTGAAGGTCTGAACGTGACCTTCAGCACCTGGGACCCACTGGCCATGGACATCGAAAGCAACCGAGACGGTTACCTGGCGTTCCAGCAAAGCATTGCCGATGCGGTTCTTAAATGCTCACCACAAAATGCTGAGCAGTAACGGAATCGACACCATCGCCAGCAGGGTTTGGCCGCTGATGATGCCCGCCATCAGCGGCGCATCGCCACCCAGCTGGCGGGCCAGAATGTAGGCCGAGGTGGCGGTGGGCAGCGTTGCCAGCAACACCGCCACCTGCACCAGTGTCCCTTCCAGACCCAGCAACAGGGCCAGACCGGCAGTGATTACCGGAAAAGCCAACAACTTCAGGACCGAGGCCACCACAAACGGTGTGGCACTGCCCCGCAACGCGCTTAGTTGCAGGCCCGCGCCGACGGTCATCAGCCCCATGGGCAACGCCAGATTGCTCAACGGCTCCAGCACACCGGCAAGCAACGGATGGAAGCCGATTTCAAAATAGCCCCAAAGCACCCCCAACACCGAGCCAACAATCAGCGGGTTGGTCACAATGGCCTTCAGCATTTTCCCGGGCTGAATCCGGCTGTCATCCGCCACCAACGCAAACATCACGATGCACAACAGATTGAGCAGCGGCACCATAATGGCCACGGCAATGGCCGTCAGCTGCAGGCCTTCGTCGCCCAAAAGCATACCGCCAGCCGCCAGCCCCACATACGAATTGAAACGAATGGCGCCCTGATAAACGGAGGAAAACACCGGCCCGCGCCAGCGCCAGAACCACTGCGCGGCCGCCAATACCAGCGTCATCACCACCAGCATGGAGCCAATCAGCAGCGCGGTGTCGCCATAGGCCGAGGCCGGCAGGCGCGCCTGCCCCAACTTGAACACCAGCATGGCGGGAAACAGCACGTAATAGGTGAAACGCTCAGCCTGGGGCCAGAAATCGCCGCCCGGAAAATCCAGACGGCGCAACACGTGCCCCAGGCTGATCAGAATAAACACCGGAAGAAGGGCTTGGGCCATCATTGGCATAGCAGACTGGAACTCCATCAAAATGCGGTCGTCAGAGTCCTGCTAACATACCACAAGCGCTCAATAGACATCCTCCAGATACCGGCCCTCTTGTTTGAGCTTTTCAACATCGGTTTTCAACGGCTCAAGGATACTATTAATCACCTCCCGCACCTCAGCCGCCATATTACTGCCACCACAAACCAGTATTTGAGCGCCCATTTCAATCATCTGCCGCATATTTGGCGCATCTTCACTGATTTTATCCTGAACGTAAGCGCTTTCCCGCGTTCTGGAAAACGCCGTACGCAACCCGGTAAGCCGCTGATCCCGGAGATAGCTGCCAAGCTCCGGCCTATAAAGAAAGTCCGACTCCGGGTTCCGACCGCCCCAATACAAATACATGGGATGACGCGCATCGTTTTTCCGGATGAAGCCCGCGAGCGGACCAATGCCCGCCCCCGCCCCGATCAGGATAACCGGCTGGCTGCCAGGCGCTGGCCGGAACTCCGGATTGGGCTGGATAAACCCCTGAATTCGTTCACCGGGCTGAAGGCTATGGAGAAACCCGGAACACAGCCCACCCGGCAATCGGCGCACACAAACCTCCAGAAGACCATCCGCGCTGGAAGATGCCAGAGAATAGTACCTCGGCTTATCATCTTCCGGCGGACAAATTCCGATCAAATCACCCGCTTCAAATTCTGGCAACTGACCATGATTTTTCCTGAACCTCCCGACAAGACTCTTCTTGCCGACACCGGGCCGGAAGCGAAAAATGCTGGTCGGTGCCTTAACTTTCAGGCCAAAATCGGCCCTGTCTACCAGCTCCAGTTCAAAGAGAGGCGGTGGCGCCGGATTATGTGCAAGCCGGAGGTTCAAACCGGTCACTTCGGCAACACGGCTTCCCCACTGGCTGAACTGGTCAGGGGATTTTCGATCAACACACGCAATGCTCTGCAATCTCTCAAGCCCATGAGACGACAGGGCCACATCAACGTCTTTAGCAAACTGGCAAAACCGGGGGAACTGACGATCACCAAACCCGAGCACCGCAAATTTCAGCCCGCCTGTGTTCCTGAAATACCTGAGCTTTTCCACGAATCTGTTGGCGGAGGCCGGCGCAGCACCGTCACCGTAAGTCGACGCCAACACGAACAGCAGCGAAGCCTTCGGGTACTCTTCAGCCAACTCATTCATGTCGGCAGAGTGAACACAGCGCCCCGCCCGGGAAAGCTGTACATGCAAATCCTTGGCAAAACCCCGAGTCGCGTTGTTTTCTGAGCCAATCAGAATCACCGCATCGGCATCCGTTGCACTGGCATTACCCCGGACGCCACTTGAAGCTTTGCGAGACCACCAGACGCGAATACCGGTCACCGACAGCACAGGTACCGTTAATGCAGCCAGCCCCAGCAACAGACCGAGCCACCATAAACCTTCCCCGGTATGAAGGCGCATTATCCAGTCAACTAAATGATTACCGGTGGATACACTCTTGTACTCAACAAACTGACCCGTAGATTGATCAATAAACCCTGCGCCCTGGCGGGTACTTAAAGAAAACACATCGCGAGGGTCGCCCGGGAACGGAAACACTAGCTCCCGCAAATTGTTGAAGTCTGTGTTCTTCAGTGCCTCAAGCGAGCCGACAGGCGCTGACTCGCCACCGGACACTTCCATAGGGAAAGACGGCTCGCTATTACCGGGGTCCGGCAGCAAGCCAAACCGCATCGCAGACATATAACTGCCCGTCAGAGCAGACAACAGCAAACCGATCACCGCAAACCTCGCCAATTCCGAATGAACCCGGCCATCACCGCTGCCCTTGAAACCACGAAGCAAAGGCAGCCATCCGCCAGCGCGGCGGGCCAGCATGACAGCACCCGAAATACACATCAGCACCATCATCGCCGCCAGCACGCCCGCCAGCACACGCCCTGCATCGTCTAACAGAAACGAGCGATGAAGATCTTGCACCCAGCGGAAAAACACGGACGGCTCATACGGCCCCATGCTCTCGCCCGTTTCCGGATTCACCAGGTCCGCGCCCGGACTACCATCACGGATGTAGTAAACAATCACCGCACCGGAAGGCGTACGTTTGATCTCTTCAACGCCCGGATACTGCGTGACCACGTTCTGTGCAAGCTGGGCAACACTGATCTCGCCATCAGCCGGAATCATGGCGTTCGAACGCTGCAGTACCGGCGAGAGCGACAGAATTACACCCGTTACGGCCAGTACGATAAGAAGCGGGGCTGCCAGCAACCCCGGATACAAATGAAGCTTCCGCCACATAAAGAGTTCCTTTAACACGGATTCAGAAGTGGTAGCTGAACGATTTCACGTAACCCCGGCCACTAACCGGCTTTCCTGCGCCTTCGGTGGTCAACGGAGCAACAACATCCGAACGGTTGTCCCGCATATCCTCCACCGAAGTATCCACGTGAATCTGATAGCCGTTGTCAATCAGTGAATCATCAAGATTCATGGTCATTTTCAATGTGCGGCCACTGGTGATACTGGCGCCCGTCAGGCCGTCATACTCGGCACGGTTCATGCCGCTGCCTCTGGCCCAGCCGCGTAGATGCTTGTAATACTTACTTTTTTCACCGGCAATCCAGAGAGTGCCCTGATAAACCCCGTTGGAATCCGTCAGATACATGGCCATATACGCCCCATCACCACGGTAGTCGGTCAGCTGCGTGGAAAAGGTAACTTCCCTGGCACTGGCCGCCGCTGAAAAAACCAAGGCCATCGCAAGGCCTAAAACAACAAGATACTTTTTCATGACACGATCCTCGTTCAATCCAATAACTGCCTTCTGCGGCCTTACTCAACGGTTACAGAAGGGCGACCTTTGACAATGCCGTTGCTCGGCATGGGTTTCTGGCGATCGTCATTAGCCCGGTAATCACGACGCTCGTCGTCGTCATCTCTCTCGTGGTCATCGTCATCCTCTCGCTCCAGCTCCATGAGCTCGAACGTTGAAGGTGCGAAACTGGCTTCCACCCGGCTGCCGAACTGATTCCTTCCTTCAACTTCATAACAGCCATCGTCGACCTTGATCCGATAGACCTTCCAGCCATCGGCTTCCAATTGCTGCCTCAGATTTTCACGCGGCTGCCAGCCAGACACCGGATCATCGCAGTCGTCATCGGCAAGTGCGGCTCCGCTCAGAAGCAACATCGACAAACCCAATGCAATAGATGTGGTTTTCATAATTACTCTCCTCTATGTTGACACCGTCAGTGTATTGGGCCTTCCTGACAGCAACCTGAAGAACGGCTGTCTTTTCGTGCTACCGCACCAAACGGCGTTTCTTAAGGCTGCTGTCAGCAAACGCCTGTAGCCTTGCGTTCAAATCATCAATAGAAGGAACCGGCATGCGAGTGTTATTGGTGGAAGACGCCGACCGGCTGGGCGCAGCCGTGCGGGAACAAATCAGGGAGGACGGCCATGCCACGGATTGGGTTCAGACCCTTGGCTATGCCGAAGCCAGCCTGCAAACCACCACCTACGGCCTGATTCTTCTGGACCTGATGCTGCCTGATGGCTACGGCATCGACTTCCTGAAAAAACTGCGTAAGAGCGGCAACAGCACGCCTGTTATCATCCTCACCGCACGGGATCAGATATCGGACCGTATCGAAGGGCTGAACGCAGGCGCCGATGACTACCTGGTGAAACCGTTCGACCTGTCTGAACTCTCAGCGCGTGTAGCAGCCGTCGCCAGACGTTATCGGGGCAATCCCAACCCCACGGTTTGCCTGGGCAATCTGGACATCAATCTCCAGGACCATACCGTGATGCGTGACAGCGAAAAGGTGGGGCTGACGGCCCGCGAATGGGCGCTGCTTGAAGCGCTTCTTCAGCGCCCGGGAATGTTGCTGTCCAGAGCACAGCTTGAAGAACGGCTCTACGAATTCGACGCCGAGATTGAAAGCAACGCCATTGAAGTGCACATCAGCCGATTACGTAAGAAACTGGGGCGGGACCTGATTGTGACCGTTCGTGGCATGGGGTATCGCCTGAAAACCGATGAAAACTGAAAACAGTCTGCAAAAAACACTCAGCCTGTGGCTGACTCTGGGGCTTACCCTGCTATGGCTGGCAGGCGTTGTCGCGTCCGGGCTGATCGCCCGGCACGAGATCAATGAAGTCTTTGACAGCGCCCTGCAGGAAACCGCCCAGCGAATTCTGCCCCTGGCAGTCACCGAAATTCTCAGCCGCGACGCTGCCGCCGGCCCGGGCCGGGCACCGGCTCTGAAGGATCACGATGAGTACATCACCTATGTAGTTCGGGACGCCTCCGGCAACATCCTGCTGCGGTCCCATGATGCAGACGCCGCGGTGTTTGGGCCCCAACCTGAAACCGGCTTTTTCAACACCGAAAGCCACCGGATCTACGGCGCTTCTGCCGTCAGCGACACACTCTTCATCGAGGTTGCCGAGCCTTTGGCGCACAGGCGCGAAGCCTCTATTGAAACCAGCGTTGCCTTGCTCCTGCCACTAATTCTGCTGGTTCCGGTCAGCCTTGTTTGCGTGTGGTGGGCGGTCAGATTCTCGCTACGCCAGGCGTTGGTGTTCCGGCAATCGCTCGAAGCCAGAGGCAGTTCAGACCTGTCACCGGTAACGGTGGCCAGGTTGCCGGCCGAGTTTGAACCTATCGCAGCCTCCATCAACCACCTGCTGGAACGGCTGCGAAGCGCCCTGGAAGCCGAACGAAGTTTCACCGCCAACAGCGCCCACGAGCTGAGAACGCCACTGGCAACCGCACTGGCACAAGTCCAGAGATTGAAAACAGAACTCTCCGAAGAGCCATCACACCAGAAAGCCTCTGAGATAGAAGAGTCGTTGCAGGATCTTTCACGGTTATCCAGTAAACTGCTGGAATTGGCGAAAGCCGAAGGCGGGGGCATTCTGGCGGAGAAAGAAAGCGACCTGGTGCCGGTTCTGCGCACCCTCGCGAATGAATACGAACGGCGGGAACCGGGCAGAATCCAGCTTGAGATGACAGACGCGCCTGTAACCTCTCTGCTGGACCCGGACGCCTTTGCGATACTGGTAAGAAACCTGATCGAGAATTCACTCAAACACGGCTCTGAAACAGACCCGGTCAACATTCAGCTGCTCGCCGATGGCACGTTTATCATTTCCAACGGCGGCCCCGTGGTTGCACCCGAGGATATGGCCCGACTACAAAACCGGTTTGCCCGCGCCAACACCAAGGCTCCAGGTTCCGGCCTGGGGCTTGCGATTGTCCAGGCCATCACCAACAGTGCCGGCCTTGAGCTGACCCTTCGCTCCCCCGCCAGGGGGCGGGAAAGCGGTTTTGAGGCCGAACTGAATGTGGTGATCAGGCGGTAGAAAGCAGAAGCGTCAGTCTTCGATAAATACCAGACTTTCTTCTGAACCAGACTCTGCCATCCGGCCCAACGGCTGAAGCTCCAGGCCCTGTTCACGGGCTTTCGCCTCGAACAGTTCGCGGCTGCTTTCAGCCACGCTCACCATCAGACCACCGCTGGTTTGCGGGTCACAGAACAGCAACTTGTCGTCTTCGGTCATACCGGAGATGGCATTGCCGAACGCCGCCGCGTTGCGGTGTGTACCACCCGGAATACAGCCGGCATCAATGTACGGCTGCACGTTCGGCAGCACCGGCACCGCCTTGCGGCTGACCGTGGCTTTCAAACCGCTACCGCGGCAGATTTCCAGCAAGTGCCCGGCAAGACCAAAGCCAGTGACGTCTGTCATGGCATTTACGCCATCGATTTGTGAGAACACTTCACCTACCCTGTTCAGGGTAGACATGCTTTCAACTGCTACCGCCAGATCTTCCGGGGTAACCTTGCCCTTCTTGGAAGCACTGGTAAGAATGCCCACGCCCAGCGGCTTGGTGAGATACAACAAGTCGCCGGCCTTGGCGGTGTCGTTCTGCACAATGCGATCAACCGCCACCTGGCCAGTCACCGCCAGCCCGAAAATCGGCTCCGGCGAATCAATGCTGTGACCACCGGCCAGCGCAATGCCTGCCTCGGCACACACTGCCCGGCCGCCATCAATCACCTTGCCCGCAATTTCCGGCGCCAGCTGGTCCACCGGCCAACCCAGAATGGCAATGGCCATCACCGGCTTGCCGCCCATGGCATACACATCACTGATGGCATTGGCCGCTGCAATACGCCCAAAATCAAACGGGTCATCCACCACCGGCATAAAGAAATCGGTGGTGCTGATGATGCCAAGGCCATTGCCCACATCCGCCACGGCCGCATCATCCCGGCTGGAATTGCCCACCAGCAACTTCGGGTCTTTAAACTCCGGTGCGTCGGTGTGCAGAATACGGTCCAGAACATCCGGGGCAATCTTGCAGCCACAGCCCGCACCGTGGCTGAACTCGGTCAGTTTGATGGACAAGACGTGTTCCTTCTCTTATATAAGTGTTTACTCAAACGTCCCGCTCAAGTTTACAGACAGGGGCTGCTCGCGAGAAGTTGAAAGCCTAGAATCTGACTGAAAGCCCCAAACCACCGGTTACGGCAACAACATCATCAATCTCTGCGCCATGCTCCGAGGTTTCGTGAGCATAATCCTCCAAAAAATCTTCATAATCTGCCGCGCTACGAACATTCAGCCAGAATTCAAGAGCCAAGTGGGTCCATGTGTAACCAACACCGCCTCCAAGCGCCAGACCGCTGAAGGTTTCTTTTTCACTGGATGAGTCATAAGTGGAATACTCAAAGGAGTCCCGAAAAAAGCCAACGGAACCATAGGCACGTAGACCGTTTTCGGCCAGGCCTGTTCCAGCCAACAATGAACCTTCCAGTGAATCCAGATCCCAGGATTCATCTTCATGCCCCTGCATGGCATAAGTGCCGCGCAAAGCAAAGTTATTATTGATCGCCCCGGTTATAAATAGTGCTGGCCCGGAAAACGTTTCAGTTTCACTGGATTCGCGGTATCCCCAGTAATATGAGCTGTCATAACGCTCAGTAAGCGTATAGCCAAGACTTGAAGCATAAGACGCCAGGCCCACGGAAAAATGCTTCATCGGTCCCGCCCCTTGGGCGAGCGCACCGGCAGAAAAAGAGGAAATGGCAGCAGCAAGAACAAGTTTACGAACCACGGAAGACTCCCTGTATCATGGTCAAAATTCATATTGCATATATTTTACCAAGGCTAAAGCCAATACGCTCATGCAAAAGACAACTATTATACCCTTCCCGTTGCAGTTCCCGTTCGCAGCCTGCACCAGTCAAAAGGAGAGATTTACAAATGACCACCCCAGGCCCAGCCACCCGCATCATCCACAACCGCCGCCATCAGGACCAGCAGGGCAGCCCCTACTCACCGGTTTACAACACCACGACCTACCGGTTCGAGAACACCCAGGCGTTGCTGGATGTAATTGGCAAACGCACCGAGGGCAACCTGTACACCCGCTGGGGCACCAACCCGACTATCCAGGAGCTGGAACAGGGCCTGGCCGGATTGGAAGAAGCCGAAACGGGGCTGGCGTTTGCCTCCGGCATGGCGGCTATTTCCGCGACACTGCTGGCCCACGGCCGTAAAGGCATTGTCTGCGTGGGCGATTTGTACGGCGGTACCCAGGAATTTCTGATTAACCACTGCCAGACGCTAGGCATTCCGGTTACCTTCCTGTTCCGCGAACAGCAAAACGAACTGGCCGAACACCTGAGCGCACCGGGCAAACTGGTGTATTTCGAAACCCCGGCCAACCCCAACATGCGCCTGCTGGATATCCGCAAACTGGCCGAAACCGCCCATCAGCAGGGTGCTCTGGTGGCGGTGGACAACACCTTCGCCAGCCCCATCAACCAGAAACCACTGGCACTGGGGGCGGATCTGGCTCTGCACAGCGCCAGCAAATACCTGGGCGGGCACAGCGACATTACCGCCGGAGCGCTGATGACCAGCCAGCAACTGGCCGAACCCGTGGCTGCCTGGCGCAAGAACCTGGGCCAGCTTCTTGCCCCGGAAACCGCCGCTCTGCTCTCCCGCAGCCTGCGCACGCTGCCGGTCCGAATCCGCCAGCACAACGAAAACGCCCAGGCCGTGGCACGAGCCATGGAGAAACACCCGAAAGTCAAGAAAGTGCACTACCCGGGCCTGCCCTCGTTTGACGACCACGAACTGGCCAAACAGCAAATGACCGGCTTCGGCGGCATGCTCAGCATCGAAGTGGCCGGTGGGCGAGATGCCGCCGCCAACGTCGCCGACAACCTGAAAGTCTTTCTGCTGGCCACCAGCCTGGGCGGCGTGGAAAGCCTGGTCAGCCAGCCCTGCGCCACCAGCCATTACGGCCTGAGCGAAGAAGAGCGGGAAAAACGTGGTATTGGAGAGGGCATGTTGCGGTTGTCCGTGGGCTTGGAGGATGCGGAAGATCTGATTGCTGACCTGCAGCAGGCTTTCGTGTAACTTGCGACCAAAGCATCTAAAACGTTGCATTACGCGATAAAGCAGCTAATATGATTCATTATATCGAAAATGAAACAGATAAGATGCTTCAGGAAACCCCGTGAGTAAGGTTCATCACCAACTGAAACAGCGGCGACAAGCGCTCGGTCTGCGCCAGCAGGATATGGAAATGCGCATTGGCATGCCGCGTCAACAATACCAGCGCCTCGAAGCCGGCGGTAACCCTCGCCTGGAAACACTCGAATTGGTCGCCAAAGGCATGAGAATGCAAGTCATGCTGGTGCCGGAGGAAAAGGTTCTCGAGGTAGAGGCCGTTATCGCGGGCAAAACGGCTGTGTCAGCCGCCAAAGAGCCAGAGGCAAACCATGTAGCTGACGATCCCTGGCGCGGGCTACTTGGGGATGATGAATGAGCTACCTTTGCAGCCATTGCTATTCCCACCCCGGAGCGGTAGATTCAGCTTTATAACCGATTACCTCCAGGCCCCGCCAAATCCCGACCGGGCCGCGTTATTACCCAAATCCCTATTTGATTTTTCGGAGACAGCCATGTCTGAGTTGCCGTTTATTGTTGTTGCGGAAGAAGATTACAACCGGCTCACCGCTCTGATCGAACGTATGGACAGAACGTCTGACGTGATTGACGGCCTGGAAGAAGAACTGAGCCGCGCCGACCTCAAACCCTTGAGTGAAATGCCGGACACCATCGTCACCATGAATTCCCGCGTGCGCTTTCTGAATGAAGACGCGAACCAGGAACACGAGATGACACTGGTATACCCGCATGAAGTGGGTGAAGCATCAGACAAAGTGTCCATTCTCGCCCCGGCCGGCGCCGCCATGCTGGGCCTGGGTATTGGCGACCGCATTGAGTGGCCGATGAAGGGGCGCAAGCCGATTCACTTAAAGGTGGTTGGGGTTACTCGCGCCGGGGCGTAACGCTAACAGCAAAGCACAAAACAGCCGGGACGCAGATAGCAGCCCGGCATGTAAATATCACTTCACCCAAACCTTGACCCCAATCAAATCTGGCCAAAAGGACGACAGACCCACCCTACTCGGATACGTAGAATCCCATACCAAATATTAAATGAGTTTTTCACAGGTATGTCTCGAGCCGCACCTTCTATCCAGCGCTATCTGCTGACCCGCACGTTTCTGTTTTCGGCCATCGGCTTTCTGATTCTGCTGTTCGTTTGCCGCCTGGCTTACGAGGCCAGCATTCGCGACAGTGCCGATCAGGTTGCCAAATCCGTGGCCGAAAGCACGTTCAATTCCATGTATCTGGTGATGAGTCAGGGCTGGACGCGAACACAGCTGGAACAGTTCATGCAACAACTTTCCAGCCCCAAAGAATCCGAAGCCTCCATTGACGTGATGGTGTATCGCGGGGAGCTGGTTACCGAGCTGTATGGCGAGATCGACCAGCCGCAAATGGACAAGGCCATTCGGGATGTCATGCGCGATGGGGAGGTTCTTCAACGCACCTATGGCAACGAGCAACGCTACCTGCACCCGCTGAAGGCGGAGGAGGCTTGCTTGAAATGCCACACCAACGCCAGCGTGGGCGATACTCTGGGCGTTATCGAGGTGGAGCAGGATCTCACCGAGCAGATGGATATCGCCAGCCGCAACCTACTGTATTACCTGCTGGTGCTCTCTCCCCTGCCGATTCTGTTCGGCTTCTGGGCAGTGCGCTCGGTAACGTTCCGGGTCAATCACTCGGTTGACGAGCTGAGCAAGCGCATCAAGAAGGTGGAAACCCTGCAGGACCTCAGCCAGCTCTCCCGCGAAAACGAAGACCTGGGCTTCCGGGAGCTGAACCAGATTTTCCATCAGGTAGAAACCCTGGCCGAACGGCTCCAGGGCATAGCGGTTGACAAGGATTTGCTCGAATTCGAAATTCGCTTGCTGGAGAAATTCGTGATCACCTCCGAGGTGGTGCGCGACTGGCGTGAATACATCAACATGCTGATGCTCGACATCAACCAGGTGATCCAGATTTACACCATGTTTTCCATTTTTAAGGTGGACGACGAGGTGTTTGACCTGGAGATTTTCTGGATGAAAACGCCTTCCGACAACACCCGCAAGATGATGGAAACGGCCATCCGCAACCGTCTGCAGGGTAACGAGCACTTCGGTTTGCCGGGTGAGGTCATCATCCACCACAACAGCGTGCACTCCGACGGCCCGCCTTTGGAGCTGGAGCCGGCGGAAATCGAGCTGCAAACCAAGTCGCTGCTGGTGGAAACCCCCAAAATCGGCGGCATTGTTGGCATTGGCGTGCACGCCGATATCGTCAAGGACAACACCAGGCTGCTGGTGCTGGAGAGCATCCTGTCCACGCTGTTGAACGTAGTGGGCTCGGTGAAGGCCATCTACAAATACACTCGGGATCTGGAGTACTACGCCACCCGCGATCCGCTCACCAACCTGTACAACCAGCGCATGTTCTGGGAGCTGCTGGATTACGAGCTGGACCGCTGTCAGCGTCACGAATACCAGGTGGCACTGCTGATGGTTGATCTGGACAACTTCAAGGCCATCAACGATGGCTATGGCCACGCCACCGGCGACAAACTGCTGCGCCAACTGTCACTGGAGCTGCAGAAGGTGCTGCGCACCGGCGATGTACTGGCCCGTTATGGCGGCGATGAGTTTGTGGTGGTTCTACCTGAAACCAGTATTGAGCACGCCCAACAAGTCGCCGAGCGGCTGCTGCAGTGCATGCAGGATTTCAGTCTGGAAACCCCGAAAGACGGCGTGGTGCGGGTCACCGGTTCTATTGGTGTGGGCCTATTCCCGGACCACGCAGAGAACCGCAAGGATCTGTTCATGTTTGTGGACAACCTGATGTACCGCTCCAAGAGCCAGGGCAAAAACCGCATCAGCCTGCCCCACAAGGAAGACGTGGCGGAAATTTTCAACGATCTGAACCAGAAAATGGTGCTGGTGAACGACGCCATCGAGAACCACAGCGTGGTGCCGGTGTTCCAGCCCATTCAGCCCAATGGCGACCAGATTCCGGCCATGGAGGTGCTCAGCCGTATCGAGCTGCCGGACGAAACGCTGATGACAGCGGGCGAGTTCATCGAGATTGCCGAGTCCATGGGCAAGGTGCATCTGATGGATTACATCGTGATGGAGAAGGCCTTCAAGTATGTGCGGGACAACAACTATCAGGGGCTTTTGTTCATCAACCTTTCGCCGCGATCCATACTGGTGCGGGACTTCCTGCAAACGCTGCATGACCTCACAGACCGCTACCAGTTGGACCACAGCCGCATTGTGTTTGAAATTACCGAACGCGACACGGTGAAAAACATGGGGCTGCTGGAGAATTTCGTACGCAGCCTGAAAGACTCCGGCTATCTGCTGGCCATTGACGATTTCGGCTCCGGCTTCTCGTCATTCCACTATCTGAAGTATCTGCCCATCGATTTCGTGAAAATCGAGGGCGACTTCATTGCCAACATGGCCAACGACCCCCGGGACCTGGCCTTTGTAGTCAGCATTACCGATCTGGCCAAGAAGCTCAAGCTGAAAACGGTGGCGGAATTCGTAGAGAATGAAGAAGTGCTGGAAATGGTTCGGGAAGTGGGCATTGATTACGCCCAGGGCTTCCACATTGGCCGCCCTCAACGGGAGATGCCGGGCTCTGAGTGAGCCCGGTTTCCTGCTACACTGTTCGCCTTCTATAGCGGCCATACAGCGAACAGTAGTAGCTAACCATGCAAGAAAACTCCCCTGCCCCCGCGGCTTTGTCCAGAAAGTTCAGTATCGCCCCGATGATGGACTGGAAGCACGGAATCAAATAAATCTTCTATATCAGAAAGGTAGGCGCTCACCGTTTATGCGTGGAGCACTATAGGAGCACCCGCGAGAGAAGCAGCTACTAAACATCTAGGATTTCACAGCCTTTAACATGATTTTTGGCACTGATTTGCGCTACAGTGCTCTGAGAAAAGATGGCTCATTGAAAGGGAAGACAATGGCGAAAGCAGACAAACCTCGTTACCCCGCACTTAAAATCATCGCAGCCTGGTACAAAGTTTTTGGATATTTCGTCGGAGCCATTCTGGCGATTGGCGGGTTGTTATCGATCGTAAACAGTGACAGCGCTGGGCTTGGACTGGGTCTGCTGATAGGCGCCGTTATTTTTGTTGTTATTTCCGTCGCCACAGCTGAACTAATACAGGCATTCCTCGACACAGAGGACAACACGCGCACGAGTGCGGAGCTGTTGCAAAAACTGGTTGACCTTCAAGGCGAGCCCAAACAAACGCCAAAATCTCCAGCCAAAGAAATCAAGCCTAACCCAACCCGGAATGCCGCCAAGAAGAAGGCCACCCCTGATCAGGCCGACTCTATACGCAGGCTGATCCACAATCTTAGCTCTGATGGCCTTACTGCTGAGCAAATTGCCAGAGATCTCACACAGGAAGGAATGCCCACTCTCGACGGCACCGCGATCTGGACAGCAGAGGCTGTTTCTGAGGTATTGAAGGAAGGTTAGTTTTTTCACATGCACCGCCGGTTAGTGTGCGGTGAAGCCCTGATGTCGTAGGAGGCCATCATGCTTAAACGGACGTTACTCGCCATCGCTCTTACCACCCCTGCCATTTCTCACGCTGCTGTCTATCAGTGCAAGGTTAACGGCCAGATGACGTTCTCTGACCAGCCCTGCGGCAACGATGCCAAGGAAATCGACGTGAAGGCCCCTGCTCCGAGTGGTGGCAGCGGCATGGTGAATGAAAAAGGGCGTGAGTTTCTGGAGGGCCGCGACCGGAAAGTGAAGGTTGAGCGGATTGACCGAAAGATCGCTGACCTGCAGCGGCAGCGAGAGCGTGCGAAACAGAATATGGATGCTGCACTGGCTCGGTACCAGCGGAAGAAATCCTACGCGGCTAACAACTTGGCTGGTGCGACTTGGGAAGGATCGCTGGCTAAAGAGGCGGAGGTGATGCGGGAGCGTTATCAGTCCGAGATCGACAGTATCGATCGGCAGATTGATCGGCTGCGAGAGGACCGGCAGCAGGTGCAAGAGGGGAGCTGATTATTTCTCGGCTAGAGTGGTTTTTCGAAAATCCTAAGGTTTCGTTTTTTAGGTTGCCAGTTGTCTGGGTGACTCTTGCAATTTTCTTGGCGATGATCAGCTCATCGATCATATTGATCGTGAACAATTCGGCCCTATCGCTCGATCCGAGCTATGAAGGCTTCAACGAGTTCGCGATGGTTTTCAAGGTTCCGATATCGCTTTGCGCCTTCGGCGCCGCTGTATTGGCCTTACTGGCAACCAATCACCGCTCCAACCAGAGCGCTTTGGCCAGTCGCCAGCATGATGATGCCAGCCGCCAACGGGTGATTGAAATGCTGGCCAGTGAAGCCCAAAGAACGCTCGATTCATATGACTCAATCCTTTGCAACCTTTATCGGTTTAGCAACCATACAGCGATGCTTTCCGGCCAAATCCACTGGAAATTCATTAATGACCCTGCAAAGGAACTCAGATCATATAGCTCTGATCTATTAAAAAATACGTGGTCTGGATTTTACTCTGAAAACCGTTACATGCCTGCTTTTGCTAGAGTGGTAAACAACTTTCTAATGGGTAACAAAGTAGCCGAACACTTAAATATATCGACTGAAAAATACCGAAAACTCGTTATTTCAACGATAAATCAATAGGTTAAGTTCGTAGATAATCTTTCGGGAATTGCGTTGACCGGTGTTCGGATACAAAGTTTCGCATTAGTTAATAACATTGATTCAACAATAACCCCGCTCATTGCATTCTTCAGCTGCGATGATTGGAAAAAAACAGCCCGAGAGGCTGACATTGCAGGTGATGCAAAAAAGGCGAGTGAGGGGCTTGCAGCCTTGGAGAAAGAAGTTCTTCGCTCACGAAAAGAATTTGAGTCTAAATACAGCGACAAGTTACAGGAGCTGTATCAAGAGGGGGCTGGCTCACCTATTGGTAGTTGAAATGCCGCCAGCCGAACAACCGGACCAGAGTGAAAAATAGCAATGCCTGAGCCCACCGGACCATTCGAGCAAAGCCCCGTTTGCGTAGAGTGTCCCGCCGCATCGCTTTGAAAAACTTCCAGTCGCACTCAAAGCGCCGTATTTCGTCCCCGCCCTGCCGGTAGCCTTCGTCGTGGCGGTCACACGAGGCTTCGAAAAACCAGTTGAACAGCCAGGCCTTGATCCAGCGGGTAACCGTGAAACGGTCTAGCCATGCGGGCCCGCATCCGTTGCCGTGTGCCATGGGCCCCCTTATATGGTTTCGGTGAATTCGGGCAGGTCCGGGGCCTCGCCTACAATCCGCCCGTCGTCG
>JABXHG010000140.1 GCA_013393545.1 Alteromonadaceae bacterium
GCGGCGGCTGCGGCGTGATCTGCTTCGAAGGCAACTTCACCGAGTTCGACGAAGGCTGCAGAAGGAGCGACGGTGACTGTGCAATGGGGCCAAAGCGTATGAAAGACGGGGAGCTGGCGTGAGGGCCAAGGCGAAATCCGGCTTCGTGTGCACCGAGTGCGGACCCGATGAATCCAAGTGGGAGGGCCAGTGCACGGCCTGCCAGGCCTGGAATACCATCAGCGAAGTTCGCGGTGTTGCCGGGCCAGGTAAAGGCGCCCGCAGTGCCCGCTTTGAGGGCTATGCCGGCAGCCTGTCCGAGGTCAAAAGCCTGGATGACGTCAGCCTGGCGGAACAGCCACGCATCAGCACCGGCATGATGGAGTTCGACCGGGTGCTGGGCGGCGGTTTGGTGGAAGGCTCAGCCGTACTGATGGGCGGCCACCCCGGCGCCGGCAAGAGCACCCTGCTGCTCCAGGCCGTGTGCCAGTTGGCGGCGAAAACCCCGGCACTGTACGTCACCGGCGAGGAATCCCTGCAGCAGGTGGCCATGCGCGCCAAGCGCCTGAGCCTGCCAACCAGCGATCTGAAAATGCTGTCGGAGACCAGCGTCGAGCGTCTGATGCAGGTCGCCGAGGCCGAAAAGCCACGCATTCTGGTGATCGACAGTATCCAGGTGATGCACGTGGCCGACATTGAATCGGCCCCGGGCTCGGTGTCCCAGGTGCGCGAAAGCGCCGCCTACCTCACCCGCTTCGCCAAGCAGACTGGCACCATCCTGCTGCTGGTAGGCCACGTCACCAAAGACGGGAGCCTTGCCGGCCCGAAGGTACTGGAGCACATGATTGACTGCTCCATTCTGCTGGAAGGCTCCAGCGGCAGCCGCTACCGCACCCTGCGGGGAATCAAGAATCGCTTTGGAGCGGTCAATGAGCTGGGCGTGTTCGCCATGCTGGAACAGGGCCTGAAAGAAGTGAAAAACCCCAGCGCTATCTTCCTGAACCGGGGCGAAGATGCCGCGCCGGGCAGCGTGGTGATGGTGATCTGGGAAGGCACCCGCCCCATGCTGGTGGAAATCCAGGCGCTGGTGGACATGGCCCAGGGCAGTTACCCAAGACGCGTTGCCGTGGGCCTGGACCAGAATCGCCTGGCCATGTTGCTGGCCGTACTGCACAGGCACGGCGGCATGCACGTGGCGGATCAGGATGTATTCGTGAACGTAGTCGGCGGCGTAAAAGTGGCCGAGACCAGTGCCGACCTGGCGCTGCTGGCTGCGGTCGTCTCTTCCTTCCGTAACCGCGCCCTGCCCCAGGATCTGGTAATTTTCGGAGAAGTCGGCCTGTCCGGCGAAATTCGCCCGGTACCCAGCGGACAGGAACGGATTTACGAGGCCGCCAAGCACGGATTTACCCGGGCACTGGTGCCCAAAGCTAATGTACCGCGCAAGCCGGTGGATGGTATGAAGGTGATTCCGGTGACGAAGCTTTCGGATGCCCTTTCGGCGCTGGAAGAGCTTTAACGCTGCCGAAACGCGCAGTTTAGTGAACCAACCCCGGACGCACCATCCCGAATACGCATTAATTTGACGGAAACGGGTGATTGGAGCAATATATTGATCGCACACCATGCTTTTGCACGGTCAAGATGAATATAGAGGTCCACCATGAAAACCAAACAAGGCCTGCTTGATGCCGTTCATGAAGAAATCCGGCATCTGCAATCACTAGCCGACCGCATCGAAGCATCCGAAGAACCCGACCTCCGCCCGCTCGACAACCTGCCGGAATTACTCCGGCAACGCCGGCAGGATCTGAGCCTCAGCGCCCAAGACACCAGCGAATTAGCCGGGCTTTCTCCCAATACCTACCGCGCCATGGAAAAAGGCGACGGCAACCCGACCATCAGCACCCTGAAAAATGTGGGAGCCGTTCTGAACTTCAACGTCTGGATCGAACTGAAATGAAAGCTCTGGTGAAAATGAACAACCAGCCGGCAGGCATTCTGGAACGTGAGGGCACGACCGTTCGTTTTCAGTACAACGAAAATTACTTGAAACTACGCCAACCCGCGCTAAGCATCAGCCTGCCACTACGCAGCGAGCCATTCGAACAGGAAGGTCTACCAGCTTATTTTAGCGGGCTGGTCAGCGAGGGTTGGCTAAAGCGGATCCAATCAAAAGAACAGCACATCGATCCCAACGACGACTTTGCATTGCTGGTACACAACGGGGAAGACCTGCCGGGAGCCATTACCATTGAACTGCTTGATATGCCTTAAAGCTCTGCCAAAGCATTCCGGGCCTCACTACCACTCTGGCTGCCTGGAACAGCTTTTTGGCACCAGGAAAATCGATCTCAACCTGCCGCAAACCCGCCAGGACCTCGTAACCTCCATGCCCAGAAAAACCCACGGGTTTTCGATCAGCGGTGTGCAGATGAAGTGCCAAATGGCCATCGAGAAGGAGCAGCTAAAGTTGGTGGATCACGGGGGCGAGTTCATCATGAAACCCTCGCCGGAAGAATACCCTTACGTGGCAGAGAACGAACACACATCCCTTACCCTGATGAAACAACTGGGATTTGAAGTACCGGATTGTGGACTACTGCAATTGAACGACGGCCATCTGGTATTCATCATTCGTCGCTACGACCGCGACCTGGCAACCGGGGCTAAAATTCATCAGGAAGACGCCATGCAGGCTCTCGGGATCGCCAACATCGGCACAGACCAGAAATACCAGTCCTCCAGTTATGAACAGGTACTGGTATTGGCCATAGAACACGCCGGCCTGGCCGTGGGGATGGAGTTGTTTCTGAGGCTGGCGTTCAGCTACCTGGTAGGCAACGATGACCACCACCTGAAAAACATCAGCTTCTTTCACGATCCCGTGTTTAAGCTGACACCTTGCTACGATGTGTTGGCATCCTCGCTTTATAGCTCAAAAGCTGACAGCCCAATGGCTTTGAAATTCTTCCAAACCGGAGAGCCAACCTATTTCCGCGAGATGGGCAACGGCTTTTATGCCGGAAGCGACTTCATCGAACTGGCCAATAAAGTCGGCCTTCCAGAAAAAGTTGCCCGGAAGCGCCTGCACAACTTGACCAATAAAATGGAGAAAGCTGCCCCCGACACCATCACATCATCCCACATGCCGACAGACATGAAAGCCCGATATCAAGAGCTGGTCACTCAACGCATACAATTCATGCGAGTGGTGTAAGCCGAGCCCGCCCCATTCCATCACTCAATCATGTGAGCAAACTCCCGCTCCAGCATATTCGAATCCCCCAGATTCAGCTCCACCAGCCGCTTCAGGTGAGTCACACTGTCCAGATCGATGTACTGGCACTTAAAACCCAGGTGGTCGTCTTCCACGTGCTTTAACTCCACCGCCATGACAATCGCCCGCTCGTGGTCATCCAGATGCACCACCAGCTCACAGGGCTTGTTCAACTGGGCAGACCACCCCCGTGGCTTTCGCACCAGAACACCCTTCAGCGAGATATCCAGCACCTCGGTTTGCCACACCTCTTCCTCACAGTGCAGTTCACAAACAGCATCGAACTCGATACGGTGGAATTGGCGTTTTTCAGGGGATTGAGACAAGGGAAGCTCCTGACAAATCAATGGTTCCTGTCAGAACTATAGTCTCTGGCGGCAGGTAATCAAAGCGACAACCGAAAAGTCTGAACGCACTGGGCCGGCAGCGCCTCCAAAAAGCTTCAAAGACACACTCGGAAATACCGAAGAGGCCAGACAGCGGCCATTTAGGGCAGCCTCCGACCCACTCAGCAGGCTACATAGGCACGCATCAGTTATTGATGATACTGCGGACTCAACTCCACAACCGCCTCGATAAACGCCCCCGCATGCTCCGGATCCACATCCGGCGTAATGCCATGCCCCAGGTTAAAGATATGCCCGGTGCCCGAACCATAGCGCTTCAGGATATCCGCCACTTCCTCGCGAATGCGCTCTTTCGGTGCATACAGCATGGCCGGGTCCATATTGCCCTGCAGCGCCACCTTATCGCCTACACGGCGACGGGCATCACCGATATCCGTGGTCCAGTCCAGACCCACCGCATCGGCACCGGAATCGGCAATCGACTCCAACCACTGACCGCCGTTCTTGGTGAACAACACCACCGGCACACGGCGACCATCGTTCTCGCGAATCAGGCCGTCCACGATCTTCTTCATATAACGAAGCGAGAACTCCTCATAGGCCCAGCCGGTCAGCACACCGCCCCAGGTATCGAAAATCTGAATGGCCTGAGCACCGGCTTTAATCTGGCCGTTCAGGTAATCAATCACCGAATCCGCCAGATGATCCAGCAAACGGTGCATCACCTGCGGCTGGCCGTACATCAGCTTTTTCGCTTCCGAGAAGGTCTTGGACGAGCCGCCCTCGATCATGTAGGTCGCCAGCGTCCACGGGCTGCCGGAGAAGCCAATCAGCGGCACGCTGCCATTCAGGGCGCCGCGAATGGTGGAAACCGCGTTCATCACGTAATCCAGATCCACTTCGGCCTTCAGATTGGGCAGTGCGGCAACATCCGCTTCCGAACGAATCACGTTGCGGAATTTCGGGCCCTCGCCGGTTTCGAAATACAGGCCCAGTCCGAGCGCATCGGGAATGGTCAGGATGTCGGAGAACAAAATAGCGGCATCCAGCGGGAAGCGCTCCAACGGCTGTAGTGTGACTTCACAGGCCAAAGGCGTATTCTTGCACAGACTGAGAAAATCACCGGCTTTGGCTCGGGTGGCGCGGTATTCCGGCAGGTAACGGCCGGCCTGGCGCATCATCCATACCGGCGTGCGATCCACGGGCTGGCGCATCAGGGCGCGCAGAAAGCGGTCATTTTTCAGCTCAGTCATAATCATTCCAGCGTGTTGGTAAATAGACAGATAATGGGGAGCAATGATACCCCGTTTGCAGGAATAAAAAAGGGCGGTTTGCCGAAGCAAGCCGCCCTTCTGACACCGGTCAAGCCGTTAATCAGACATCCAGGTAATCCAGAATGCCTTCAGCCGCCTGTCGGCCTTCCCAGATAGCCGTAACCACCAGATCAGAGCCGCGCACCATATCGCCGCCGGCAAAGACTTTCGGATTACTGGTCTGGAACGGGAACTCCGCCTCTTCCGGCGCGGTCACCAGCCCCCAGTCATTGGTGTTGATGCCCTGCTCGTCGAACCAGGGAGCCGGGCTCGGACGGAAGCCAAAGGCCACCAGCACCGCATCGGCGGGAATCACTTCTTCGCTGCCGGGCACCGGCTCCGGACGACGACGGCCATTCTCATCCGGCTCACCCAACTGGGTGGAGACCACCTTCACGCCTTCCACCTTGTCTTCACCGATGATGGCGATCGGCTGACGGTTGAACAGGAAGTTCACGCCCTCTTCCTTGGCGTTGGCCACTTCCTTGCGTGAACCCGGCATATTGGCTTCGTCGCGGCGGTAGGCGCAGGTCACGCTCTCCGCCTGCTGGCGGATGGAGGTGCGGTTACAGTCCATGGCGGTGTCGCCACCACCAAGCACCACTACGCGCTTGCCCTTCATATCAATGAAGTCGCTTTCTTTCTTCTCGAAGCCCAGACGGCGATTCACGTTGGATACCAGGAACGGCAGTGCGTCATGAACGCCCGGCAGATCCTCACCCGGGAAACCGCCCTTCATGTATTCGTAGGTGCCCATGCCCATGAACACCGCGTCGAAGTCGCTCATGATGTCCTTGAGCTGCACGTCCGAGCCCACCTCAGTGCTCAGGCGGAATTCCATGCCCATTTCCTCGAACACCTTGCGCCGGCGGGTCATCACCGATTTTTCCAGCTTGAATTCGGGAATGCCGAAGGTCAGCAGGCCGCCGATTTCCGGATAACGGTCGAACACCACCGGCTTCACGCCATTGCGTACCAGGATATCCGCGCAGGCCAGGCCAGCGGGACCGGCACCGATAACCGCCACCTTTTTGTCGGTCCATTTCACATCAGACAGATCCGGCTTCCAGCCCAGGGCGAAGGCCGTGGCGGTGATGTATTTTTCCACCGAACCGATGGTCACAGCCCCGTAGCCATCGTTCAGGGTACAGGCCCCTTCACACAGACGGTCCTGTGGGCACACTCGGCCACAGACTTCCGGCAGGGAGTTGGTCTGGTGACACAACTCCACGGCTTTCATGATGTTGCCTTCCGACACCAGCTTCAGCCAGTTTGGAATGTAGTTGTGCACCGGGCACTTCCACTCGCAGTACGGGTTACCACATTCCAGGCAGCGGTGTGACTGGGAGGAAGCGTGAGTTTCGCTGAACGGGTGGTAAATCTCCCCGAATTCGTTCCTGCGTTTTTTGGCAGGCACTTTTTTCGGGTCAACCCGCCCTACTTCCATAAACTGAAAGTCATTGTTAAGACGTTCTTTCATAATGCTACTCCGATTACTCTGGGCGGGCCCGGGTGCTTGCCAGCAGGCTGCGCAGATTCGCGGCCTTCGGCTTCACCAACCAGAAACGACTGATATAGTCGTCGAAATCCTCAAGCACGTGCGCGGCCCAGGCACTTCCGGTTTCGGAAATGTGCTCTCGGATCACGCCGCGCAGGTGGTTGCGGTGCGCTTCCATGTCTTCCCGGGAAATACGCTGGATTTCCACCAGCTCGTGGTTGTACTTGTCCACGAAGGTGTTGTCCCGGTCCAGCACGTAAGCGAACCCGCCAGTCATACCGGCACCGAAGTTGTAGCCGGTGTCGCCCAAGACGGTGACCAGGCCGCCTGTCATGTACTCGCAACAGTGATCGCCCGCGCCTTCCACCACGGCGTGGGCGCCGGAGTTACGAACGGCGAAGCGTTCACCGGCGGTACCGGCTGCAAACAGTTTGCCTCCGGTTGCGCCGTACAGGCAGGTGTTACCCACAATGGAGGTGTTCTGAGTCTCGAACTGACTACCACGGGGCGGCTTGACCACCAGCTTGCCGCCGGTCATGCCCTTGCCCACGTAATCGTTGGCATCGCCTTCCAGAATCAGGTTCAGACCACCGACGTTCCACACACCAAAGCTCTGGCCGGCGGTGCCGGTCAGGTCCAGCGTAATCGGCGCACTGACCATACCCTGGTTACCCCAGCGAGCAGCGATCTCACCAGACAGACGGGCGCCGATGGAGCGGTCACAGTTGGTCACTCGGTAATTCCAGGCACCGCCGGACTTCTCGGCAATCGCAGCGGCAGTGTCTTTCACCATCTGTTCGGCCAGCTTGCCTTCATCGAACGGATGGTTACGCTCCACCTGACAGGTATGCGGCTTGTCCGCCGGAATGTGGTCGTTCTCCAGCAGGCGAGTCAGGTCCAGCTTTTGCTGGCGCTCGGTATCACCCGGCAGACGTTCAAGCAGATCAACACGACCCACCAGTTCCTGCAGACTGCGCACGCCGAGCTTTGCCAGCCATTCACGGGTTTCCTCCGCCACGAAGCGGAAGAAGTTCATGGCCATTTCCACCGTGCCCTTGAAGTGCTCTTCACGCAGATAATCGTTCTGGGTAGCAACCCCGGTGGCACAGTTGTTCAGGTGGCAGATACGCAGGTATTTACAGCCCAACGCCACCATCGGCGTGGTACCGAAGCCGAAGCTTTCGGCACCCAGAATGGCGCCTTTCACCACATCCAGACCGGTTTTGATGCCGCCATCCGTCTGCAGGCGAATCTTGCCACGCAGGTCATTGGCGCGCAGGGCCTGCTGGGTTTCCGTCAGGCCCAGCTCCCAGGGGGAGCCGGCGTAACGAATGGACGTCAGCGGGCTGGCGGCAGTACCGCCATCGTAGCCGGACACGGTAATCAAGTCCGCGTAGGCCTTGGCCACACCGGCGGCGATGGTACCGACACCCGGCTCGGACACCAGCTTCACCGACACCAACGCTTCCGGATTGACCTGTTTGAGGTCGAAAATAAGCTGCGCCAAATCCTCGATGGAGTAGATGTCGTGGTGTGGCGGTGGCGAAATGAGGGTCACACCCGGCACGGAGTAACGCAGACGGGCAATGAGTTCGTTCACCTTACCGCCCGGCAGCTGACCACCCTCACCAGGCTTGGCGCCCTGGGCCACTTTGATCTGCATGACATCGGCACTGCGCAGGTATTCGGCGGTTACACCGAAACGGCCCGAGGCCACCTGTTTGATCTTCGAGCGCTTGTTGCTGCCATAGCGAGCCGGGTCTTCGCCGCCCTCACCGGAGTTGGAGCGCCCGCCCAGGTTGTTCATGGCCACCGCCAGCGCCTCATGCGCCTCCGGCGACAACGCGCCCAGAGACATGGCCGCCGAATCGAAGCGGGGGAAGATGTTTTCCACCGGCTCCACCTCTGACAGCTCAATGGGCTGCAGGTCTTTCTTGAACACCAGCAGATCCCGCAAGGTGGCTACCGGGCGCTCGTTTACCAGGCTGGCATACTTCTGGTAGTTGCCGTAATCGCCGCTGATTACCGCATCCTGCAGGGTGCCGACCACATCCGGGTTGAAGGCGTGGTATTCCTGGCCGTGCACGTACTTCAGCAGGCCGCCCTGGGAAATCGGTTTACGCGGTTTCCAGGCCACCGACGCCAACAGCTCCTGGTCTTTCTGGAAATCGGTGAAGTCCGCGCCCTGGATACGGCTGGGCACACCGGTGAAGCATAGATCCACCACGCTGTCTGCCAGGCCGATGGCTTCGAACAGCTGGGCGCCCCGGTAGGAGGTAATGGTGGAAATCCCCATCTTCGACAGGATCTTCAGCAGACCCTTGTTGATGCCCTTGCGGTAGTTGTTTTTGGCATCCACCGGATCAATAACCAGCTCGCCGGTGTGGATCAAATCGTTCAGCACCTGATACGACAGGTACGGGTACACCGCCGTGGCACCGAAACCGAACAGCACGGCAAAGTGGTGCGGGTCTCGCGCCCAGCCGGTTTCGACAATCAGGTTGGAATCGCAGCGGAGCCCCTGCTTCACCAGGTGGTGATGCACAGCACCGGTAGCCATCAGCGAGTTCACCGGCAACTGGCCCTCGGCCAGATCCTTGTCGGTCAGAATGAGCAGCACCTTGCCATCCCGAACCGCCTGTTCGGCCTGTTCGCACACATCGCGAACACCCTGCTCAAGCCCTACCTCCGGGCTGTAGCTCAGGGGAATGCTCGCCACTTCAAAACCCGGGCGATCGTTCTGGCTGATGCGCAGGAACTTGGAGGGCGAAAGCACCGGCGTGGTCAGGATGATCCGGTCGGCGTGTTCGGCGCTTTCCTCGAACACGTTTTTCTCGGCACCCAGACAAGTTTCCAACGACATCACGATGGACTCGCGCAGCGGGTCAATCGGCGGGTTGGTCACCTGGGCGAACTTCTGGCGGAAGTAATCACCCACGTGGCGAACCTTGCTGGACAGCACGGCCATGGGGGTGTCATCACCCATGGAGCCCACGGCTTCCTGGGCGTTCTCGCCCAGCGGGCGCAGCACCTGGTCGCGCTCTTCAAACGAGATATTGAACATCTTCTGATGGACTTTCAGTTCCTGCGGGTCCATCAGCTCAAATTCGGCAATACCCTGGTTCAGCGTGGTTTCCACCCGCAGGGCGTTCTCCTTCAGCCAGCGCTTGTAGGGCTTAGCGGTTTTCAAACGCTGATCGACGTCATCGGTGTGCAGCACATCGCCGGTTTCTGTATCCACCACCAGCATCTGGCCCGGGCCAACGCGGCCCTTCGCCACGACATCGTCCGGCGTGTAACTGTAGGTACCCACTTCCGACGCCAGGGTAATGAAGTCGTCTTTGGTGACCACCCAACGGGCCGGGCGCAGGCCATTGCGATCCAGCATACACAGGGCGTGGCGACCGTCGCTCATGACCAGGCCGGCCGGGCCGTCCCACGGTTCCATATGCATGGAGTTGTATTCGTAGAACGCCCGCAGCTGGGAGTCCATATTTTCCACGTTCTGCCAGGCGGGCGGGATCATCATGCGCACAGCCCGGAACAGGTCCACACCACCAGCCAGCAGCACCTCCAGCATGTTGTCCATACTCGAAGAGTCCGAGCCGGACAGGTTCACCAGCGGCTGCAGGGTTTGCAGGTCCGGCAGATCCGGCGAGCTGAACTTGGCGGCTCGGGCAATCGCCCAGTTGCGGTTGGCTTCAATGGTGTTGATTTCACCATTGTGGGCCAGGTACCGGAACGGCTGGGCCAACGGCCACTTGGGCATGGTGTTGGTGGAGAAGCGTTGGTGGAACACGCAAATGGCAGTTTGCAGGTCCGGGTCGCCCAGGTCCTTGTAGAAGTTGGCGAGGTCTGCCGGCATCATCAGGCCTTTGTAGGCGAGCGTGCGATGCGACAGGCTGCAAATATAGAACTCGGAGTCCTCAGCCATGTCTTTTTCGGCGTGACGACGGCCGACGAACAGGCTGATGGCGAAATCTTTCTCGGATTTACCGGCCGGCTCCACAAACACCTGCTCAATGCGGGGCAGGCATTCCAGGGCCATGGGCCCCAGACAGCTGTCGTCCACCGGCACTTCACGCCACCCCAGAATATCCAGGCCTTGTTCGGTCAATCGTTTTTCAACCGCCGCACGGCCAGCGGCTGCTTTGGCTTCGTCCGGGGCTAAAAAAACCTGGCCAACTGCAAACAAGTCGCCAGGTTTTTTATCAAACTCCGCCTGCGCAGCTTTTTTCAGAAAAGCCGTGGGACTTTGTATAAGCAAGCCACAACCATCACCGGTTTTGCCATCGGCAGCGATACCGCCCCGGTGGGTCATGCAGGTGAGTGACTCGATAGCCGTTTGCAACAGCTTATGGCTGGCCTCGCCCTTCATGTGGGCAATCAGGCCAAAACCGCAGTTGTCCCTGAATTCGTCGGGATGATACAAGCCTGTTGTCATAAGCGTTCTCTCGCGTAGAAATGCTTTGCCATCAGCCGCATGCGCACCACGATAGTGCACATTTTGTACTGACACCTAAAAAAAGGGGGATGGGATTCTACGCACGTAAAACTACCTATGCAAGAACTTTCAATCCTTCTTGCAATGATAGCCCGTATTATGCACCAGGGTGGTGCAATCAGAAGCTATCGAAGGAGCGGACCCAGGGATTGTCGATGCGCAACGCACCGGGCAGGTTCGCTCCAGCGGCACGGGCCCGGTCTTTGCTCTCATACCGCCCATAAACCAGCATGAACCAGGGGCCGCCCTGGCGTTCACCCAGGGTATAGCGCAAATTACTGTTAGCAGGCGCACGCTCCAGCACGTTCAGCACTGTTTGTTCCAGCTGCCCCGCCACCAGCTGAAGAGTCCAGCCGTTTTCGCGGCGCAACTGTGATATCGGCACAAAGGCTTCCGGATTTGCCGGCTCGAATTGCGGCTCTGGCTCTGGCTCTGGCTCTGGCGGAACAGTGTCCGGTTGCTCATTGGGTGGCGACAAGGGCTCTGGCTGTGATTGGACATCCGGCCCTGGCTCCAGCTCAGGTTGCAGCTCCGCTCCGGGCAAGGGTTCAGCTGTGCGCTCCACCTTGCCCGATTGGCCGTCAGCCACCTGCGGGTTATCCGGGCCAACGGTAATACTTTTGCGCACCGGCTCTGCCTTCGGCGGCTTTTCCGATTCACGAATCGCATCATTGTATTGCTGCGACACAAACCAGAATGAACCGCCCAGCAGCACCAGGGCCAATGCCGGCCAGCGCAAGGTGCGAAACGCCACCGCACCAGAAAACGATGGCAAGCGACGAGCGGCCGGTGGCCCCGCGCGCCCGGACACCATATCCAGCCACACGCCCGGAGCGACGCGCTTGACCCCGCCAAAACGCCCTTCACTCAAGGCATGAATTTTTTTCACCCGGGCCGATGACAGCAGCTGCTTTTCCGGGCCACCCGCCCGTTCAACCCGGGGCTGCAAATACGCCCGAATCTCTTCTGGAGAAAGCAAAGGCAGGAACATGTGGTGCAGGTGGGAGGCATCCACCCACTCAGAGATCACCGAATACAACGACGGCTCGCCGGCAAACACAGGAATCGCCGCCATCGAACGGTCAGCAGCCAAAAAGCCGGCCAACAGCAGCTGTAAAACATCGGGGGCGCCCTGATCGGCATCGTCAACCAGCAGCACCTGCCGACGACCCCGCTGAGCGCGACTTTCTGACCACCGGAAATAGCTTTGGACGGCTTCTTTTATGCCGGCGTCATCGGCAATAGCCGAACGGGCCAGTTTTTTCAGATCCCGGATCAATGCCTGGGCCGAGGACAGGGCAGCCGAGGGGATACGGTGAATATCAAGACGAGAAGTTTCGTGGCGAACCAACTCCGCCAGCATACGGGTTTTGCCGGTGCCTTGCTCACCACAAACCACCAGCGCCAGATCACCAAACCCACACAAGTGGCGCAACGATTCCAGCGCCTGCTGGCGACCGGCACCACTGAAAAAAGGCGCCTCCATTTCCAGCGGGTTTTCCCGCAACCCATAACGCTGCTGCAGGCGCGGAAAAAGCCCACCGTCGTCAAGACTGTTCAGAGTGTCTCGAGCCACACGCTATCCCTGGTGAAGAAAAGCCTGCAACGTGGCCTGCAGGTTTGAAGCGCTGGCGTCAGCGGTAACGTATACCTCTCCCAGAGAGCGCAACAACACCAGACGCAAGGCCCCGTCCACGTTTTTCTTGTCGACCGCCATCAGATTCATGAAATCATCCGCCGACATACCTTCCGGCGCAGTATCCGGCAGTGCGGCGCGCCGGATCAAGGCAACCGCTCTTGCCTGATCTTCCGGTGAAAGATGACCCTCACGCACCGACAGGTCCGCCGCCATCATCATACCGGTACCCACCGCCTCGCCGTGCAACCAATTGCCATAACCGGCGAAGGTTTCAATGGCATGGCCAAACGTATGCCCAAGATTCAGAATAGCGCGTAAACCGCCTTCTTTCTCGTCCTGAGCCACTACATCCGCTTTACACTGGCAGGATCGGTAAATGGCTTCGCCCAAAGCAGCGGGTTCAAGCGCCACCAGCGATTCCATGTTTTGCTCGAGCCAGGACAGGAACGGCTCGTCGCGAATCAAACCGTACTTGATCACCTCAGCCAGCCCCGCGGACACTTCCCGGGCTGGCAGGGTGGCGAGAGTATCGGCATCAATCAACACCGCCTGCGGCTGATGAAAGGCACCCACCATGTTTTTGCCCAGAGGATGATTAATGCCGGTTTTGCCACCCACGGAAGAGTCCACCTGTGACAGCAGCGTAGTGGGGATCTGGATAAAGGGCACGCCACGCTGGTAACTGGCTGCGGCAAAACCGGCCATGTCACCCACCACGCCGCCACCCAACGCCACCAGCGTCGTTTTGCGGGTATGGCGCTTTTCCAGCAGGGCAGTAAAAATCCGATTAAGGGTTTGCCAGTCTTTGTACTTCTCGCCATCCGGCAGCACCACCACATCCACTGTTTTGCCCGGAAAACAGGCCCTGGCCTGCTCCAGATAGAATGGGGCAACGGTTTCATTGGTAACAATCATCACCTGACTGCCGCCCACCCAGGGCGTCAGATCAAACTCACCAAGCAGGCGCTGACCAATGATGATCGGGTAGCTGCGCTCCCCGAGATCTACCTCAAGCTCACGAAGTACCTTTTGCATACTGACGACCTTGTTTACGACGCTGGCGTTTATGCCGGGGCGTTTTGGGGTTCACTCTATTAACCAGTTGCCGGACCACCAGGCGCGGGCTTTTGCGGTCGGTAAACATCACGATATCCGCAAGTTTAGTGTAAATGGGATCACGCAAGGCAAACAGGTCGCGCAATACCGCTTCCGGGTTGTCGTTCTGCAACAACGGACGGT